>JBCDGY010000112.1:0-10244 GCA_039414375.1 Bacteroidota bacterium
AAGATTATTAAGTTGACCTAATGAAGCAGGTATACTTCCAGTTAATTCATTATTCGATAATGATATCCTTTCAAGATTTGAACAATTACTTAACACGGTAGGTATCTCTCCTGTTAGTTGATTTGATGACAAACCAAGATATTCAAGATTGGAAAGATTACCTATACTGCTTGGAATAGTTCCCGATAGCTGACAGTTAGATAATCTTAAAATTTCTAATCCTGCTAAGTTTCCTATTTCCTCTGGAATAGTACCTACCAATCCATTGTTTTCTAAATTTAACCAAGCAACCACTCCAGCTATTACAGTAACCCCATACCAGTCACAGGGTTCCGTATTTTGAATATCCCAGGAATTGGTCCAACTTGGCCCGTCCGTAGCATTATATAAAGCAATTAAAGCTTGCTTTTCAATTTCTGAGATAGTACATGGTGTAGCCGCGTTTGAAGTAGCTGCAAAATTTTGGGTTTGTACCGTTTTCTGAAAGATTAGTTGCTCCTGTTCCAACTGCCGCATCTCTGATTGCATATATTGGTATTGCTCAATATATAGCTCCCGCTCGCTTTGAATATAAAAGTTGATTTCTGCTTCAGGAATATTGCGCTCCAGCAACCGCTGGGTCAGCCGTTCTGCATCAAATCCAATTTCGGCATCGGTATACTTCTGCGTATTAGATGATACTATTGGCGTTTTTTGGGCTATTGCCCCAAACCCTAGGCAAAGTATCCAAACTAAAAATATATGTCGTGTTACAGTCATTGTCGTTTGTTTTTGATTGGATTTATTGTTGTGGGTTTTGGTCTCCCCCACCATCATCACCAGTACCGTTACAGCCTTGGCGTCGGTGATTTCCTTGTGCAGTATACCCTTTCCCAGTGACCAGGTCCCGCACCTGGCACCAATACACGGCACGTTGCCCAGCACAGCTGGTTTGGATATTTATTGTAGCCGTTTGCACCCAATTCCCATAACTTGGGGTTAGGTTTCCTGGACACACCTGCGCATCTTGAGGATCAGGATCGATACATTCTTTTAAAGACCAACGGTATTCGTATTGGCCACTACCTCCAGAAGGATAAACCGTAATGGTGGTATTGGCTACATTGTGATTACCCACCCCTATATTGGCAAACAGGGGTTGATAAGCAATTCCACCATCGCCATCACCATTATCATCGGGTTCTTGGCGATCGCAGGCAGAACCATCCCAATAGGTATAGCGGTATTGGTTGATCAACGTAAATCCGCTATTGGAGAGTCCATTTGCAGCAGCTACTTCGGCATATACCTGTTCTAAGCGCCCGGCACAGTCATAAATATAATTTGTGGCCATATTATTGGCACCCAAGATATAGGAAAGCTCGTCCCAACTATTATATACATAGGAGGTCATAGAAGCTGTGATGGGGTGTACCCTAAAGTCGTCTACCGTTACGCTATTTCCAGCGGCGGTTACAGCGACTTGTGTCCCGTTGGCTATGGGGCTGTAATAATTGAGCTGTACCCAGTTACCTGCTTCTACCATTTCGTTGGTATTGGCATCTATTATAGTCCCCCCTACCTTTACTTTAGTACTGGCATGGGTTCCCTTTTTAGCCCATAGGGATATTTTAAATGGTTTATCCGCGGGGCCTTGGTGACGCACAGTAGCGCGATACGCCTCTTGCCCAGATCCGATGGTTAGCGCATGATCGCCGGTATGGGCATCAGAGGTATCTTGACCAGCGCCTTTGGCTACCCCTCCACCAAATTGCCCACTGCCATCGTCGTCTTCCGCCCCGGAATAAAAGACCTCGGTATGGGCTGCATTGGCTACGGCAATGGTTTTGGTATTATCGTACCCCATTTTTGTAGCGGCATAGTTGTTGTTTAGGTCTTTTACCTCTAGCGGGATAGAAAAATGGTTGTACCGCGTGGTTTCGGAAAGTTTCTTCCAATCTGAATTATTGCTGGCGTCTGGATTGGTCCAGTTAAAATCATTTTCAGTTATATGCTGCCCAAAAGTACCCTTATCGTTTAGGGCACCCTGGTAAACATAGGTTTTGTGCTTGCGCCAGATATCGTCGTTGGTTACCGAAGTAGCATCATCGTATAGCGTACTGTTGTTCCAGGTAGTCACCGAAGCTGCGGTTGTTTCTATAACTTCTGGTATTGCATCGGTTGCAAAGGCGGTTAATGACATCGCTTCTTGGGTCAGCATATTGGCGTAATTACCCGACACAGATTTGGGACCCATATCAGGATATACTTCGTAGGCCGGGATTCGGTAATCGTGTTTTTTGGTACCATCCGCTCTCTCTGTGGTGCTTTTTCGAAAACTACCCAAAATAGGGTCCACATCACTGTAGGTTACCCGTAGCTCTTGACCATTCGCGATATTTACCACTTCTTGTAGCATACTGCTATAGTCCACTCGCGTAGAAGTGCTTAGATATCGTTTTTTAAGCTTGATATCGTTTCCATCTTTATTGGTGTCAAAAATGGACTTTAAACTGTTAAAAGATTCTTGCACATAGCCTTTACCTGCTTGTTGTAACGCAATTCCATCTACATAATCGTAACGTACGCTAGAAATAAGCTGGTCTCGATTATTGTACTGTTCAATACTACGGTACTGCCCAAGCTTGGAGGTATTCACATGCAAGGAGATGTCTTTGGCTTCTACCTTGCCGTTAACTTGGGTATTGACTTCAGCCCAGAACAACGGATCTTTATCTCCGTTCGGATTATCATCTTCCTTGGCATCTATCCGAATTTCTTCCTCAAAAATATTGATCACTTGATCTAACGTATGGAAATTGTACTGGGTGTAGTCGATAAGTCGACCCTGATTGTCCTTGCGCGAAAGTGTTACATACTCGTATTGTACTCCTGGATTGGGTAATTCACTTTGATATGGTACAAACTGCAATCCATCGACAGGAGCAAAGGAGGTAATGCCAGAAGAACGACCGGCCCGCTCGTGACCTTGTGGATACCTATAGTCATACTCTAAAATGCCCACATTGCCATCGCCGGAATCGGTAACTACGCGGGAAACTCGTAGGCCTCCACCTACTTCGTCTTCTGGAACTTTATTAGCTAAAATTCTATAAATCAAATTCCATGTTGAAGTTCCGCCACCGCCACATCTTACCTGTTTTGTACCGCTAAGTTCTAATCTATCGTCGGATGGTGTTCTTGTTTTAGAAATTGGGTCTTGAACACTTGTTAAATTAACTAAACTAGTGGCATATTGTGGAACCAAACACTCAAATTGTAGTTGCAAGTAATCTGGAGTTACTGAAAGTACTTTAGAAGTACCTTCACTTGAAAATATCTCAGAAATATCTTTGTCATTACTAAATCTTGGATTTCGACATCTTGATATATAGAAATCAATACCACATGAATCTTGGGGAGAGAAATAATCCGTAAAGTCAAAATCATCAATATTGACGTTGGCATCTTTTCTCACTCCTAATCTTAGCATACGTCTTGAGGGGGTTAAAGATGGTAAGTCTTCCAAGTCAAATTCTAAATGATCTTCCCAAAACCGTCTTGAAAAGGCTTCTGTCCAATATTGGTCTTCTTCATACTCTATGGATATAAGTGCTCCTGTAGGCATATCGATACTTTTTAGACTCCAACGGTCTTCATCATCATGAATAAAGCCCCAGTTATCGATATATGCTTTCCGCCTTTTGACATATTCTCTTCTATATTCCTCAGTACCGTCTCCATAGTCCTGTACCACCTCTTGTCTTATAGCCTCCAGAGAAATATTATCTTCTTCTTTTCCATGATAATCAAATTCATAAGCGGGCATATATTTGGTGCCTGCCTTACCCCGCATTTCAACACTATTTAGTGTTAGTTTTCCTAAGTTTCGAGATAGATTCTGCGGATCAGGCAAAGAATTAGGGGAGTTTTTTGCAAGGGCGTAATCATGGTTTAAGCGTACTTCTCGCAATACCTTGTCTTCTAAATCGGCTGCTTGGTAATCGTTAATGTCGATCACATTATCTTGCTGGTGCAGATTGTACAAGTATTGCTGGGTACCCGAAAGTCCATAGGCGGCCTTAAAGTCTGTAGAACGCCAAGTTCCATTCACCTGTCTATGTTTTTGATAAGTAACAGCTCCATTGCCTAAGATACTCCCAGCATCCTTGCTTAACGTAGCAGCATCCTCGGACTTCATCAGTACAATACGATCTAACTTTAAGGTATACTCTTGCTGATAGGCTACCCCTGTTTCCCGAACATGCAAATCGGCTTTTGATTGATTTAAAGTGCCTTGGGAGCCCCCTGTAATACCGATAAAATCACAATTAGAACTTTGCCCAGGAGCACAGCCGTTGCTGGGGGCATTACTGTTGGAAAATTGATAATCAAACCCTTTGCCCACCGCATCGTAACGCAAGTCTTTAACAAAAAGCGCCGTGTGTTCTCTAGATACAATCTGATCCAAATAATACAACTGTTTTCGCCCAAAAGAAAAATACCCAAAGTCTTCATCATCGATCTCTGATAGTTCATTGGTGGTATAATTTCGGGCATCATCTTCGTAGGGTTGCTTCCAGGTATAACCATCACTCCACTTGCCATAGTCTAGCCTAACCCAATACCCATAGTCTTCGTTACCTACGCGCCCGTCGCCATTAACATCTACATAGTCTGGCCCAGTTACCGCAGTTAATAGCCAGTGCGTAGCGTATTTGTTGTATTGTCTACTTTCGGAAACATTGGTGGCATTATATACATTACTTACATTCTCCTTTAGTAAGGACCGTTTAACACTCTCATAGTGGTATACCGGTATGGTAAAATGATAGGTTTTCCCATCTGGGGAATTGATTTTATAGGCTCCAATACCATTGGGATCGATATCTTTATTACTTAATCCGCGTTGAGAGAACGGAAGCATCTCAGGCTCAATAACCTGTTCCAAAGTGTTGCCAAAACTCCCCTGACGATCATATTCATACAGCTCTTGATTGGTATAGACCTCCACAAAAGAGGGACTTGTGGCGCGTTGGTCGGGATGACTCAAAAAACTAGCCGCCTCAGGTGCTGGATCATTAACCATATGCTCCAGGCGAGAACCCGATAAAACTTGATTACTAGGGGTGATAATCTCCTTGGAAGAAAACGACCCTTCAAAATACATTTGCATCTGATTGTTGGAGCCATAACCAAAGGTTCTGCTCGCATCTTTACCAGAGTTATGATAAAACACATGGTTTTTACGATTGCTACTCTCTTTGGAGTTACCATTAAAACCGCGATTTACGAGTGTGACATTGTCAAACAAACGAGGCTTTAACATCCCACTTAACCCATTTGCATCTACCTGAAAACTATCGTACCCGGCATAGGTAAAGTTTAACTTTTCCGCATTAGGGCGAAAATCGCTGATAAACTCCGCTTCTTCTTGGGGTAGGGCTTGCTCATAGGCATCCATATACACATAGCGGTTATTGTAGTCTGAAAAATAACCATCAGGAGCGTTAAAAGAGGGTGGCGTATCTGTTAGGGCCTCCTGGGAATACATACTTCCATAGGCAAAGTCCAAATATCCCTTTCGTAAAGAATAGGTGACTTTAGTTCTTCCGAAACGGATATAGGCAGGAATCATAAGCGCTTTACCGGAAATTCTTAACCCAGCACTTTTTACAGAAACATCAAAATCGCCCGAAGCGAAGCTTCCCATAGAAAGACCCGCGCCACCGCTGCCTACACCATTATTCCCACTTACGGCACCACCGCCCCCGGCATTAATGGAAAAGATGCCTTTGGTATTGTAACTAACTCCGGTTGAAACCATGCCATTACTGGCTCCTACTCCAGCATTAAAAGTACCTTTAGCGCCTCCGCCTCCTGAAAAACCCACAGACGCTGTAACGCTATTATTGCTAGATGCTCCAGATATACGAGCATACGCACCTACATAGTAACTACCGCTAGTGTTTAGGCTGCCATTAACACCAACTCCAAAGTTACTGTTACCACTTTTTACACTAGGTAAACCAAACATACTATTGAGGCTAACACCTGCCTCTACGGAGCCTTGTAGGCCTTTACCACCGCCCCAGGACATCCCAACACCTGCAAAAGCAGGACCTGCTTCAAATCCAGCACCGATACTATAATAGGTTTCTGAATCTTTAAAGGAGATAAAATTAATAGACCGCCCAGCATACCAATCATCGGGAACACCAATTTGCTGCCGATTAATGGCCCCTGTATTTAGATACCAACCTAAACCTACCCAAGAAGCATCTAAAGTTGAGGGAACACCCGCATGATAGGCCATAGTAATCGGAAAGCCATTTACTTCCATTAAAGGCATGGTATAGGCTAGGTCTCCAGTACCTAAATTAACCATATCAGTAGCATCTACTGGTTCAAAACCAGCAACTTCCGGAGCATTAGGACCATTATTAGAAGCATACAACAAGTTGACTGGCAACAAGGTGCTCAAAAAATTTAGGGTTAAAAACACCGCTATAATTCTATGTGCTTGTTTCTTTGGTTTCATGGGTATCAACGGTTATTAAAACTTGAGTTCAGGTTGTTCAATAAAATTTTTAGTCGGCATTTTAAAGGCGATTTCACCTGTACCATAACCCAAATCCGCTATGGTAAGTCTTACGAAATCACTTTCTATCAATCTTGGTTCTTTCTTGTATACCAGAAGTAGGTCTGTGCTATGCCCCATCCCATACATCCGAGGATATACATAGTCTAGCAGGGGTAACGTATCTCGTACTTGATTCACCAGATGTATTTTGCTGCCCATACCAAAGGCCAGCTGATTCACCATAGCGCCAAAAGCGGCTCTGTCTCCTGCCTTATGGGAGAGTAGCTCCTGCCCGCCGGCACTCATACTGAGATTCAGGTAGAGGTAATCCCCATAGTGGTTTCTAAGGCTATCTACCGTGCTCTTCTTGTAGTTGTCCGGTAGCTCTTGGGCTACCAACAAATCGGTTGGGCGGTAGGTAAGGGCATAGTCCACCCCATTTACATGCTCGGTGAGGTGGTAACCATTGCCTGGATCGTGGAGGTAGGCCATTAGGGCTGCTTTGCTCTCAAATTCTTGTGATCCACAACCCCATAGCAATAATACCATGGCCAAACACCATCCGATCTGCCTACTCCCCATGGTACTGTGCATTAAGTCCTGCTAATACCGTTTCTGTGAGATTGGCTGCTTCTTCGGCATACATAATGCTACCGCTACCCCTAGCTCCAAAGATGATCCGGTGCCCCTCACGCTTGCCGTATTCCTTGACATAGGCATTGATGTCGTTGATTACTGTTTGGGTCATCTTCTGGTCTTCTTCTTGGATCTGCTTTTGGATGGCTTGTTGGTAATTGTTCAATTGTTGCTGCTTGGTTTGTAGCAACTCTTGCTTTAACTCCAATTCCTTAGCCGTCATTCCTGCACGCTCCTTTTCATAGGCTTGTAGCTCGGCCTGCCAGTTGGTCATTAGGCTATCTACATTGGCTTTAAGGGTGTTCACCTTGGTATCAAAGGCTTGCCGCTCCACCGCAGTACGGGCATAGCCTTCTACCAATTGGTTGATATCTACATACACTAGCGTATTGGCAGTACCAATGCCTTTCCACATCAAGGAAATAATACCTACGGCTAGGGCCAATATCGCTAGGGGTAAGCTTATCTTTTGCATGATATTATTAGTTAGGCTTTTGTTTTTTCTAGTCCTACTGCTTTGTAGAAAGTAGCAAAGACTGTATCTGCTTTTCTAGGGTTAACAATCTTTCCCCTAAAGTGCTATTCGCTTGGTGTGCCGCTTCTAAAGCTTGTTGCTGTTGAAGGGTATACAAGGTAAGTTCCTCCATTTTTTCAAGTAAACGTTTGTTCATCATCCCCAATTCAATACCATTAGCTTCCACCTCTGCTGCCGATGGTATTTTAGGAAGGTGCCCATTTTTATCGATGTAGTCCTTTACTTCTTGTAGCGTTGGTAGTGCGTAGTCCTTGTCGAACACGTAATCAGGCCAAGTATCTGCATCTACTCGAACCTCACGGGTTCTAATCTTACCCTCTACAGCCAATCGGTATCCGCTAGGTACCGAGGAACGGCCCATGGCAATATTCCCAGTATTGTAAAAAATAGTATTCCCATTGGCAGACCATACTGAACCGCCACCGGTAGTTGGGCCAGGCACCCCATCGGTATCATTGAAGATGGGGTTATTGAAAATACCTCCATCAAAACTGTTTGGCCCAAGGTCAGTGGCGGACCCATCATCAAAAGTGTAATAGGCAAACAATCCGGCTTCGCTACCACTAGGAGTACTTGGCAATTTATTAACATCTAACTCTGCCGGGGTCAACACTCGGTTCCAAATTCTGAGTTCTGAAATATCGCCATGGTAATACAAATTGTTTCTAGTGGCATTGTAACCAGAGGCCTCGGAACCGTCTCCAATGAAACCAAAACGTGTGGTATTTTTACCCAATGCCATCCCCCCATGCGGATTAGTCCTTGTGGCGTCAAGCTCACCATCTACATAAATCATCTTGTTGGTACCATCGTACACCACAGCGATATGATGCCATTGGCCGTCGTTGACAATTGTGTTCCCATAAAAGTCATTTATACCCCCAGTAGGGGCGTAAGTGCTAAAGGCAACCCGACCATCTCCATGAATAAAGACATTGTAAAAATCACTACGATCAAAATCAACAATGGCCCAATTGGAATTGTAGGCAGTATTTGTAAAGCTTGTTCGTACCCATGCTTCGACACTCACTGTAGCTATGGCGTTTTGACCAGTATGCGAAATTGGTAGGGCTATGTAATCATTATTACCGTCGAAAGATAGGTAACCGTCTTGAGCGCTAGTTTTGACATAATGAACTAACACTACTGCTAACAGTAGAGAACGCAATACTTGAGATAGAATTTGATCTTGAATAGGTTTTGGTTTTTCGTGACACATCATGGGTTATATTTATTAAGATTGTATTTTGAACAAAAGCCTTAAAAGCTTAGGGCTTCCGTTATTGTTTTGGTTTATTTTAATGATAGTAACTAGGGCTTTTGAGTAGTCAACAACGATTGCACTGCACTTTCTAGGGCAGCAAGTCTTTGTTCGAGTGCATGGTTCGCTTCATGCGCTGCTTCCAATTCTTTTTGTTGCTGAATAGTGTAGAGCGTGAGTTCTTCAATTTTCTCTAATAACAACTTGTTCATAGTACCTAAAGCCACACCGTTCTCTTTGACCTCGGCCGCTGTAGGAATATGTCGAAGATGCCCTTTCTCCGCAATAAAATTAGCTACCTCTTTTAATGAGGGAAGGTTATAATCGGGCTCAAAAACATAGTCCGCCCAACCGGTTTCCACCTTGATTTCTTCGGCACGAATTTTTCCCTTAACAGCTAATTTCCAATCTGCTCCTACATTACTGGTTCCAATACCGATATTTCCAGTATTCATATCCATAACAAAGGCATCCCATCGGTTACCTCCTCGTTGGCTATGCCAAGAGGCTATACCAAACTTATTGTCGCCAATATGCTCAGAAAATCCCATGTCAATACCAATAATCCCTCCATCTTGCCGCATACGAATCAATGGATTATCGGATTCGTTATTGTTGTCTTTATCCGCCTCAAGCTTAAAAATAGCATCTCCATTATTCCCAGAAGAAACATGAAGTGCGCTTTCTGGAGCGGTTACACCAATCCCAACGCGGCCGTTATTTTTAATGACCACACGATCAATAGCTGAGCTATTATCGTAAACAGAACGAAACTTCACGAGATCTCCCGTTCTAGCTCCAATGTGTAGCGTATGGGAACCATAAATTTCATTAGAATCCATGATTAGATACTGATTGGATCCATTATTCAAGGTAAAATAGCTCTTCGTAGGGACTAGGTGCCCACCTATAGTTCCGGAATGTCGTACCTCTAATTTAGCAGTTGGGGTGGTAGTTCCTACACCAATATTACCGCTTGTCGGTAAGATATTTGTTTGTGCCATAAAGGCCATGGGCACACTTAAAAAAAGGGCCAATAGTGTTTGGTTCATTGGTTGGTATTTAGTTGTTCGTTCAGTTTGGTGGTCGCCTTTACAGCGGTTTAAGTTTTACAATGTCATCACTATCATGCTTTAAAGGGCATCCCGGTTATTATACACCAGGCATACCGAGTTGAATATTGCTCGAATTTACGCTGAGCTTAGTTAGCTTATTACAGTTAAAATTTTCTCTCCAACTTAAGATTGAAT
>JBCDGY010000113.1:0-10189 GCA_039414375.1 Bacteroidota bacterium
AGGGCAATGGCTTTAATCCATGAAGAATCTCCCTCCATCCGAACCATATATTTAGTGGAATCGATAGGTTCTTCCGGTACTTGGGCAATGCCACAGAAGGAACAAATCAATACTAAAAACAAAGCATAACGCGTCATACTGGAAATCTACTAGCTAAAATTGCGTCTAAAAGTAACGATAACGCTGCCTTCCTATTATTAAATAAACGTGAATATTGCTAAGTTTGAATTCTAAATAAATCGAATGGCAGCGCAGCAAATTCTTACTGACAAATCTTTACAATTCTTTGAAGCCTATCTCAACAATCCTTCTCCTACAGGCTATGAATGGGAAGGACAAAAATTATGGATGGACTATTTGAAGCCGTATGTGGATGAATTCATTACCGATACCTATGGCACCGCAGTGGCCGTTATCAATCCTGAAGCGGAGTACAAAGTAGTTATCGAGGGGCACTCTGATGAAATCTCTTGGTACGTTAATTATATTACAGACAACGGCTTAATTTATGTGATTCGCAACGGTGGTAGTGATCACCAAATCGCACCCTCTAAATGGGTTAATATTCATACCAAAAATGGAATTGTTAAAGGCGTATTTGGATGGCCAGCCATTCATACCAGAAAAGCTGGTAAAGAAGAGCCTCCAAAATTGGAGAATATTTTTATTGATATCGGCGCTAAAGACAAAGAAGAAGTAGCAGAGATGGGGGTTCATGTGGGATGTGTGATTACCTATCCAGATACCTTCTATGTACTTAATAAAGACAAGTTTGTGTGTAGAGCCCTAGACAATCGCGCTGGAGGCTTTATGATCGCAGAGGTTGCACGACTGTTGCATGAGAATAAGAAAACCCTTCCTTTTGGTCTTTATATTACCAATTCTGTTCAAGAAGAAATTGGGCTTAGAGGGGCGGAAATGATTACGCAGCGTATTCAACCGAATGTGGCTATCGTTACGGACGTAACTCACGATACCACTACCCCAATGATTGAAAAAAAGGTGCAAGGGGAATGTGCCTTAGGGAAAGGACCTGTGGTGGCTTACGCTCCCGCCGTACAGCAAAAACTGAGAGATCGAATTATAGCGACTGCAGAAGCCAAGGAAATTCCGTTTCAACGCGCTGCCAACTCCCGATATACTGGAACAGATACCGATGCTTTTGCTTACAGTAATGGAGGAGTAGCCTCAGCACTGATTTCGTTGCCGCTACGTTACATGCATACCACAGTAGAAACGGTACATCGTAACGATGTAGAAAATGTAATTCGGTTAATTTACGAAACATTGTTGACCATTAAAACAGGAGAAACCTTTAGCTATTTTGACTAAAGTTTAAGAGATCTTTCAAGGCAATACTCGAAATTGATTAAAAGGGTCGTTGGTATTGAAGTGAGTTCGATTATACCGCTACTAAACTAAAAAATGGAAGAATGGGTTGACCTTCTGGACGAGCAGGGAAACTATACAGGTCGAACTGCTTTGAAATCGGTTGCACATGCCAACGGCTTGTTCCACCCTACAGTACACATTTGGTGTTATAGCAGTCAGGGAAAGGTATTGCTACAGCAACGCGGTGCCCTAAAAAAGAGTTACCCTTTAAAATGGGATGTTTCTGTAGCTGGACATGTAGCAGCTGGGGAAACTTTGGAAACTGGTGCTATTAGAGAAGTAGCGGAAGAAATTGGTGTCAAAATCGATGTGAGCCAACTTCAAAAAATACGTGTTTTTAAGACCGAGAAAAAACATGATGCTACTTTTTGGGATCGAGAATTTACCCATACGTATTGCTGTTTGCTTGCCGAAGACACCCCTCTAACCAAGCAGGATTCAGAAGTAGAAGCCCTTCAATGGATAACATTTGAAGCATTTGAGACTAAGGTAAAAGCTGGCGACCCAAATTTTATTCTTGAGGCCCAAGAAAGACATCTACGAATTTTAAAAGAGCTGCGTTTAAAATTGCAATAGCGGTATTGCTTTTTCAGGGCAGTTTAGTAAAAACTCCTGTTGCGCTCCAGTATTCATATTTTTGAGTAAAAAGATACCTTTTTCCAATTCTTGATCTCCCAAAAGCAACACAAAAGGCACCGCACGTTTATCAGCATACTTGAACTGTTTCTGAACTTTAGCAGTTGTTGGATAAAGGTCTGCGCGAATGCCTTGTTCGCGAAGTTGTTGTACCAATTTTAAAGCTGCCGCACCTTCTTTTGCGCCAAAGTTGAGACATAATATATCCAATCCTTGTGTTACTTCCTTGGGAAAAAGATCCAAAGCTTCCATCACCAAATAAATACGGTCTAAGCCGAAGGAAATGCCTACACCACTTACATTGGGCAAACCGAATATACCCGTAAGATCATCGTAACGGCCACCACCCCCGATAGACCCTATGGACACCCCTTCAGGGGCTGCCACCTCAAAAATGGCACCGGTATAATAATTTAGTCCTCTTGCTAAGGTGACATCTAATTGTAAATAGGCAGACTGTAGCCCTAAATCATCAACCAGCGTCAAAATTGTTTTCAAGTCCGCAATACCTTCTTTACCAACCTCAGAGTCCGCTAGCAAGCTTTGCAATTGTATCAGTTGCGCATTGGCTTCTCCCTGCATTTGAAAAAGGGGTTCTGCTTTTGCAATGGCCGCCTCGCTAATGCCCTTATTGCGCATCTCCTCTTTTACTTTGGCTTCCCCAATCTTATCTAGCTTGTCCAACGCCACTGTAAAGTCTACAAGAAGGTCTTGTGCCCCAATGACTTCGGCAATACCCGAGAGGATTTTTCGGTTATTCATTTTTATGGTGCAACCAGACAGCCCCAAAGCAGTAAACACGGCATCGTATAGTTTTACAAATTCTACCTCTTGCAATAGGGAATTTGCACCAACAACATCGGCATCGCATTGGTAAAACTCTCGAAAACGCCCTCTCTGAGGACGATCGGCCCGCCAAACGGGTTGTATTTGATAGCGCTTAAAGGGAAAATCCAGCTCATTTTGATGCATTACGACATAGCGCGCAAAGGGCACCGTTAAGTCATAACGCAAGGCTTTTTCAGAGATCTTAGCGGCTATATCATTTGAACGTTTAGTACCGTAGGTAACTTCATCCACTTTTGCCAAAAAATCACCAGAATTTAAGATCTTAAAAATCAATCGATCACCCTCTTCGCCATACTTCCCCAAAAGTGTTTCTGAGTTTTCAAAACTAGGCGTTTCAATAGGTTGAAAACCATAGGTCTCAAAGTGTTCTCGAATGGTCGTGATGATATAGTTTCGCTTTGCAACCTCACTTGGTCCAAAATCACGAGTTCCCTTAGGGATGGATGGCTTTTGTGGCATGAATATTATAACATTTCAATGAGTCTCTGAACGGTAATCAAAAGGGTACAAAGATAGATTTGAAGAAGCAACCTACCAATAGCGATCAAGGATATTGGATTATCATTTTTAACTGGGATAGCAAGCCGCGTGTTTAGTTGATCACATCGTCAAACCACTGATAAAGCGCTCCTTTGGTAATCACCGATCCCTGTTCGATGAGTTCAAACTTATCTTTATTCTTATCGTCGGTATAGGCCTTAGAAGCAGTGAGGTAATCCACAAAATCGGATTGCCAGTTCTTTTTAAACCAACCAAAGCCCTCTTGTGTTCTTAAATCTACCTTGGGGTTCATGATCTTTACGGAAATCAACTTCATTTCTTTCTCCGCCATTTTAAATAAGTGCATATGGCTAGCCGAAATATTTTCTAAATAGTCTACTTTGCCCAATACCCCTTCCCAAATTAAATCACTAAACACATCGAGTTCTTCTTCGGCTACTTCTGGTTTTTCCCTTTTAATTGTATCCCATTCTTCAGCGGTAATGGACTGTGTCGCTAAAAAATTGATGAACTCCACATGCAATTCTTCTAATTGTTCTTTAGTCAGTCTTTTGTATTTCATAGTTCAGCAGCTGTAACAATACACCCTTTAAAGTGGCCGCAAAAATAATGGATTTGTTAGTTGTTGAGAATCAATTTTCGCAATGAAGTTTCATAAGGCGTTTCCAAGACAATAACGTATACGCCTGTGGTGAGGCCCGATAGGTCGAAGGGAATGGTGTACGCCTCCCTGCCATTGGCCTTCTCATGGGCCATCATTGCATTGTTGGCAAAGCTGAACACCTTGAGGTCGATGTTGGTGCTTTCCTTGAGCTGCACTTCTACCGAGAACTGTCCCGTACTCGGATTAGGATATACCTTGAAGGTTTCTAGTCGGGTCTCCCTGTTCTGCTGTTCTTCGCTATCACCATCACCGCTCACTGCCTTTTCCAAGACCAGTACTTTCTTCATGGCGGTGGCAATACAGTCGCCCCTGCTGGTACGGATGCCTATTTCATACTCCCCGGCTTCTTCGAAGCTTACTTGCAACTCATCCGTGTCTTCACTGATGATGGTCCCGCCTTCGGGTACCAGCCAGGTAACCGTTTCGGGTAAGGGATAGCTTAGGTCTACTGCAATCAGTGTCTCTCCGACATAGCCTTGACTGGAGAGGGCCAGCTCCGCACTTACCTCCGCGTCGATAGCTTCAATATTGATGGTACCACTAGCGGTGCATCCGGAGGGGTTGGTGATGGTAACGCTATATTGCCCACTTTCGGTGAGGGTGACCATAGGACTATTGCTGCTAAAGCCATTGTTGGATTGCCACTGATAGTTCACCCCAACATCAGCTACACTAACGTCTAGGCTAAGCGATTGGTCCAGGCAGAGTACGCGGTCTCCGCCTAGATCAACAGCTAAGGGTGCTGGGTCGAGGAGCTCATAGCTTCTTACTAAGGGTTCACTGCCAAAGCCGGTAATGGTTACCGTATAGGTACCAGCGCTAAGGTTGGTTATGAGGGGGCCAGTACTGCCATTACTCCAACTGTAGCTAAAGCTGCCATTGCCTCTGTTGACTAGTAGGCTGATGCTACCGTTGTTATCGCCATTACAGGTCGGAGGTACTATCGTCGCTTCTACAATATCGGGTTGGGTAAGCTCGTAGCTGTCTATGAGGGTACAGCCATTGCCATCGGTAAGGGTGACTTGATATTGGTCGGCCGGAAGGTTGCTAATCGTAGCTTGATCGCTGATTATGGTATTATCGGATAGTCGTTCCCAGGCTAAGGTGTAGGGAGGGGTGCCGCCTTCGTAGGTCAGCGCAATGGACCCATCTCCGGATTGGTAACTGCTTAAGTTGGTAAGGGTGGCTTCGGTGATGGTCAGGGGATTCGCTGGGCCTAAGATGGTGACTTCGGTATTGGTGCTGCAGTTGTTGTTGTCTACTACTTCTAGGGTGTAGGTGCCATTGGGGACGTTGGTCAGGTCTTGGGTATTTGCCCCATTGTCCCAGAAGTAACTGTAAGGGGGTGTACCGCCACTTACGGTGGTCGATATTGCTCCTGTGGGTTCTCCCAAACACAGTACGTCTACAACTTGATCGATGGTGATGGTAAGCAGATCGGGTTGGGTGATCGTTAGGATGTTGGTACTGGTGGTATTGGCATTGGCATCGGCAACGGTTAGGCTATAGCTACCTTGGGTGAGGTTGCCTAGTATCTCAGCGGTATCGGGAAGGGCTACTGGTCCTAAAGCGGTTTCTTCGTACCAGGTGAGCGTGTAGGGAGGCACCCCACCTTGGATAGTGGCGGTAATCTCTCCATAGTTGTCGCCATGGCAGTCTAAGACTACGGTTTGTTGGAGGGTGGCTTGTAGCACTGCTGGCTCGGTAATCACTGCTGGGGTGGCTAGGCTGGCGGTACAGCTATTGCTATCGGTAATGCTCACTTGGTAGCTGCCTGCCCCTAGATTAATGAGGTCGGTATCGGTGGAACCTACTGGCGGGGTAAAGGGTGCGCCGTCTTTGGTCCAACTGATAGCGGTATAGGGTAACAAACCGCCTTGGATGGTGATGCTTAGCGACCCATCGCTATTGCCATTGCCGGTGGTATTTTCAATAACCGTTGTGATCACCTCAAGAGCATCAGGTTCTTGAACCAGAATGTTCTCAATCGTATTTGATTCACAGTCGTTTTCATTCCGTAAGGTAACCCTGTAAAATCCTCCTTGCGCTACGGAAATAGTATTACCCACAAGAGGCTCCCAATTTGGTTCGTTGTTCAATCGATATTCATAGGAGGTTCCCCCCGTGGCCACAACTGTGATTCTACCGTCTGCCGCCCCGTAACAACTAATGGCAATCGGTTCAGCATTGGAGAGCACCACTGCATCAGGTTGGGTCATAAGGATGATTCCCGAACTGACGGTAGCGGATGGGTTAGTGTCTATATCAATACCCATAGAGGCCACAACCAACTCATAGGCTCCGCTATCCAGATTGCTGATGGCAATTGCAGGACCTGAAGTGGTTCCTGAAGAAAAGAGCGTACCGTTTCTTTGCCACTGAAAATTGTAAGGAGTGGTCCCACCGGAAACGGGGATGCTAATCGCACCATTAGTATCACCGATACATGCTATGGGTGATATACTACTATTTACCAAATCAAGAACAGGAATAGGTGCAGCTTCTAGTGTAAAATCAATTGTTCTAACATCACAAAGGGTAGCATCGGTGACTACCACGAAATAGGTACCCTCATCAAGATTTTCAAATTCGTGGGCGGTGTCGGGTCCGGTAAAAGAAGCCAAGGGGGTCGTGGTGTTGGTAACATTATAAAGGTCAAAGGTATAGGGGGCACTGCCGTTGTTGACCCTCACAAAGAGCTTTCCATCGTTCGAATCAGGGCTAGAAGGCTCTTTAGAAATTCCAGTACCTGAATTGATGGACATCGGATTGGCAATCTGATCAATAACCCGTGTTTCAGTATCAAGGCTAACACATTCCCTACCACCAGACAGTAGCAACCTAACGCGGAAAGTATTGGAGCTCCCCTGGGCAAGACCTTCGAAAACAGGGGAAGCTTGCCAAGTAACTCCATTATCTTTGGAGTAGGAATAGCTTCCCGTCTCAAAATCCTGTCCACTTAAAGGCAATACAGAAACAGTAGCCCTACCAGTTGCGATACTCGTACACTGGGGTTGCGCTACTGTAACATTAGCAATTTGAACCGGAGAAGGACTTTGTATGGTGAAAGAAGGAGAGAATCCCGCTGTGGTTACTATCCCAAGATTGGAGATTATTTGATAAATGATAACATATTCGCCCTCAGGAATCCTTGGAGCGAAACTTCCGCTAAAATTACCACCTCCTTCGTCAACCAGTGTACTCAATAAATCATCGTCAACTACTTGCGGTGGATTTTCAATAGTAGGGTCAAAATTTAAATTGGCGCTTGCAGGATACAAATAGTATCTCATTTGTTCTCCATTGGTAGTATTGATGTTTCTATCAAAGTTTAGCTTTACACTGCCATCAGTATTATTGAAACACGAAGCATTACTGGGTTCTGGATTCCCAATAAGTGAAGGTGCAGATGCAATTAGATTAAAGAAAATCTCGTCCGAACTAACTTTTGGGAGATTGTTTCCCGGATCTAATTCATATTTGATTGTTAGACTCCCTCCTGCTTGAAACGATTCGTTGGCCAGAACTTCTTCTAGTGTTGAATTCATCGGAAAGGTATTTCGAATCTCCGAAGGAAATTTGCGATACCCTAGGTTATTATAGTTATAGTACCAAGTGACCTCTGAAATAGAAGTTGATGGATCATTAAAAGTGTTCGCTACATCATTGTCCTTGAAAAGCTTTTCCTCAGCACCCCTAATATTATCAATAGGTTGTACGTACTTGGGCAAGATTACTGAATAGTGCCACTTGAAGGGAACTTCATCAGGGTTTTTCGATGCAATATCGCGGCATAGCCCAAAGGCAACAGTATTTCCAAAAGCGAAAGCTTCCAATTTATTAATATTAAAGGGGGACGGAGATTGGTACTGACAAAGAATACCAAAGGTACTTCTTGAAGAACTTACTGGGCCTATTGGTAAAGGGAATTCGTTTTCTGGAATAAGGTGTTTTCCTGAAGGATATAGATATTGGCCACAACATATATTAAAATGCTCTTCATTATCGACTTGTCTAGTATAGCTTACAAGAAAAATGCTGCCGGATGGAAATGCAGGACCTGGCTGATAGTTCCTAGTAGATACCCATAGGGCATAATCCTGGGCATTTGTATAAAACAATGTGCATATTAAGAAAACGAAAACTAATGGTAGTTTCCTCATGGCTTAATATTTTAAGCTTATTTTTTTTATCCCAGAAGTACGACCCCCATTAAAAATCACTTTGAGCCCGTAGGTATAAGTTGTATTGATTTCTAGATTGGTATCATTAAAACGTTTTATGTCACCATCGAACGTTTTGTAGCGTTTTATGTTGTCTGGACTTGTCCCTCTGTATAAATGATATTCTTTGGTTTCTGTGTTTTTATTCTTCCAAGAAAGCGCAATAAAACGTAGCTCTCGATTTGGTATCGCCACTAATTTTAAATCTTCTTCCTCAACCTTTTTACCTTTCCACACAATAGTTATTGGGTTTAATGGGCTACTTTCCAATCCTACGGAGTCTTTCGCGACCATGGTATAGTCGAAAATACTTGCTTCCTTTAAGGAAGAATCCAAAAATAACGTATCTGTTAAATTAGTAGTTTCGAATAGTCTTTCCCACAAGGCGTCAACCCTCCGATTTTTACGATATAGTACATGAGAGACCACATTGGAACTACTGCTAGGTATCCAGCTAATACGAACGCCCTCCTCCGTAACCTCATATTTCTTTAGTACCGGGGGCGATGGCGGAATCATATCAGGTTTCTCGACTACTAGCACTTCTGAGAAGGGGGAACGGTTATAGCGTTGGTCTTCAGCCAATATTCTGTAATATAATTTTTTGTTTAAATTTCCAGCAGTAACAGTATCGTTAAAAACTTCTCTCTCATAGGTTTCTGAAGTAACTTCGCTGAATTCCATCTCTGGATTGGTGGACCGAAAAACACGATAACCTTTGAGGTCTTCTTCCAGGTTTTTTGCCCAATTAAGTGTGATTATCCCTGTCGTATCAGCCACTCCCTTTAAAGCCATTGGTGGCGATGGTGGAATAGAGTCTACCGGTTGTACCATGGTGGGGTAGGATTCGCTGTTAATTCCGTTTTTCCCTACCGCAACAAGCGTAAAGTAGTTGATTCGCTTTAATCCTTTAACCATAGTTTTCCTTTGGGAAACCGGGATATTGTCGGTCACCAGTTCAAAAGGGCCATCATTTCTATCACTGCGACGTAGCTGGAACTTGGAAATAAGGGCGTTACCTTCTTCTTTAAACTCCCAGTACAAAATGGCGCTATCATCTGTAGGGATCTCCTTTTTATAAATACGAGGTACCACTCCTAGCGCTTTAACAGCTTTTCCAGTAATAGGTTGGGTCGGAGGGCCTATTTCTCCGAAGGCAGTCTTTCCTTTTATGCGATACGAGTAGTTGGTGCCATTAGGGATGGAATCGGTGTAGAAAAGCGAAACAGACTCCCCTTCTTTTTTTTGCGTTGCATTGAAAATTGGAGTTCCATTTAAGGGTGAAAAATCGGAATCGTTTGAAGCCCGCTCCACAAAATAACTCGTATAGTTAGCGCTCAAAAGATCAAAATTCCAGCTCAGGAGCACACTGCCATCTCCAAAGACAGCAGCTAGACCAATTGGGGTAGGAAGTTCTTCGTAAAGGTCTGGCCCGGCATATACGCTGCCATTGCGTACTGCTAAAGTGGCTTCCTCAGGCAGGGCTACTGAAATGGTATACGTATACCTTTCACCCGTAACTATGGTCTTGTCTTCTAATCCCCAACCTGCCAGGAGCGCCCCGTCAAAACGCTGCTCAGCCGCCAAAAGGCCCAAGGTAAACCGCTGTTCCAATTCATCGTTTACTGCGGTAGCCCTACCCAATATATCAGAAGTGGGCGCAGTGGTCTCAAAAGAATCACCAAAGAGTGATTGCGCCAAAACCGCTACATTTTGATCTTGGGTGGCAAGGGCTTCCCACTTTTCTAAAGGAGCAGGTTTAATGGGTTCAGAAGTGAGCATTACCTTTTCAATAGGCACAACAGCCTGACCATTTCTGGAAATCGTGCTGCGTTCAACCATAAAACCGTATTCGTTAGCTTTTTTCCAAGCCAAAGGCTGGTCGACAGCCCAACGAAGCATTGTTTTCTGTGGTAACGAACGG
>JBCDGY010000114.1:0-10187 GCA_039414375.1 Bacteroidota bacterium
CCAACCACAATGTCTTTTGGATAAAACCCTTTATCATGCTGTGTCATTTCTAAATTTTGTACCTCAAAAGCTCGGCAATGTTCAGCCTCAGGAATAGGTAACTGTATTTTGGGAAGTCTTTGTATGAAATTAGGGTCTTCAAAATTGAAAGGATAATCTCCTGTCATTTTTTCCGTAACACATGAGATTTCGGGAAAAACATCTTTAGTAATCTGATGGGTATCGGTGGTAAGGTCTCCTTTAAATTTTAAAAGGTCGTTTACTGTAAGCTCTTCTGTTAACAAGGCATCAATAGAAATGCTAAAATAATTAGCTATTTTGATGAGCGTTTCGATCTTTGGTTCACTACGTCCTTCCTCATAAGCCCCAAGAGTGGGACGTTTAAGTTCAAAAAGCTCTGCAAATACCTGTTGGCTCATGCCCTTTACACCTCTAATCTTTTTAATATTTTTACCAAAAAAAGACATGTTTTGCTAATTTTATTTGCAATTTTAAATAAAATTGCTATATTTGTTAGACAATGATAACCAAAAAACAGCTTTTTTTATTGTTTTTGACAAAAACTTCTTTGTGTTGATCAGGGTTTTTCTGCCTTTGAGCTAAAAAGTCTTAATGCAAACAATAATTTAAAAAAAGGTATTGTTTATATGGAATTTGTAACATCGTCAACCAAACTAACAGTAACATGAAAGCACACTTTCAAAAAGTAAAAGGATATCTCCAACAGTTAGATTTTAATATTATTACCGAAAATCCTACTGATGGCATCTTGGTCATTAGTAAAGAGAAAGAGGGTATTAAAAACCTAATACTTGGGGTGTTTTCTCCAATTCTAATAGTGGAGCAACATCTATTCGATATTGCTCAAAATGATAAAAATGTGTACAAAAGTCTTCTTAAAAAGAACCGTGATATTGTGCATGGGGCTTTTGTATTAGATGAAACAGGGGAAAAGGTCATCTTTAGAGATACCCTTCGGTTGCCTAACCTGGACTTGGACGAATTGGAAGGCTCGCTCAATTCTTTAAGTCTACTATTAAGCGAATATGCAGAGCAAATTATTAATTATTCAAAATACTAATCATGGTAAATTTTTTTAAACGACTATTCAAAGTGGGAGAGGCAGAGGCCAATGCGGTTATCGATAAAATGGAAGATCCCATTAAAATGACAGAACAAGGTATCCGAGATATGAAAGGTGATTTGGATAAGAGCTTGGAATCTTTAGCCCAGGTTAAGGCGTTGGCCATTCGTGCTAAAAACGATACTGAAGAGTTTTTAGCAAAAGCGGAGGATTACCAGCAAAAAGCGATGCTTATTTTGCAAAAGGGTCATAAGGAGGAAATAAAGGCTACCGAGGCTGATCGTTTGGCTAAGGAAGCATTGATCAAAAAAGAAGAGGCCACACAGCAAGCAACGCGCAGTAAGGCCGATGCGGATAAGTTTGATGGTTCTGTGGCCAAACTCGAAAAAAATGTACAAGAGATCAAACAGAATATTAGTCGTTGGGAAAACGAGTTGAAAACACTAAAAGCTCGGGTTAAAGTTTCTAAGGCGACTAAAAACTTAAACAAGCAAATGGCAGAAATCGATAGCTCAAGTACTGTTTCTATGTTAGAACGAATGAGAGAAAAAGTACAGCAAGAAGAAGCCCTTGCCGAGGCCTATGGCGATATTGCTGATGCTTCTAAGTCAATTGACGAAGAAATTGATAAAGCAGCTGATGTTACGGATTCTAATGCTGATGCGGACCTTGCCAAATTAAAAGCACAATTAGGGCTAGACAAGAAATAACCTACGACACTAAACGATTTGTAAATCAATATAAACCACCAGAAATTTGGATACCTTTTACAATATTGCAACAGGTTCTGTGAACCTTCCTTTAACCCTGTTTTTAGGCCTATTACTATTATACTGGCTTTTTTCTGTGGTGCTAGGATTGGATTTTGATGTAGATGCCGATATTGATGTAGCTGTTGATGCTGATGTGGATGTCGATGTGGAGTCTGGTGGTAGTGTTGATTTTCAAGATGTTGGGAATACGGAGATTAAGAAAGATAATGTGGTGCGGCGTCGTGGTAAGCTGAACCCCTTACAAGTATTCCTTTTGTACTTTAATTTCGTTGGTCTTCCCTTTATGTTTACGCTAACTGCCTTTGTGCTGTTTTGGTGGGGGATTAGTGTGACAGGTACGGCAATTACACATAGTTATAACCATACGTTTGGCTATCTTTTCTTTTTTGGTGGCTTGGTTCCAGCGTTGTTTGTGACCAAAATCTTCACTACTCCTTTCAAGGCTTTTTTTAAGAATTTTAATAATAAAGGAGCCAGCGAGTTAGAACTCCTAGGACGAGAGGGCACGCTTACTAGTGCCTTAAGTGGAGACAAGATGACCACTTTGGAAGTGATGATTATGGACGATCCTATTAAAGTTTTAGTCCAGTCCAAAGGGGGAGAAGCCATACCAGCCCATTCAAAAGTTGCCATTGTTGGGCAGGTCAAAAGCAAATCAATTTATTTAATTCAAAAAACAAACTATTAAAACCAACTTTATGAATGCATTACCATCCATAGCGACCTTCATTATTGGAGCTATTATTTTTCTAGTAGTTATCTACTTTATTATCATCGCAATTTTTTACAAAAAAATCCCTCAAGGTCAGGCCTTGGTTAGAACTGGATTTGGAGGTACTGCGGTGGCCTTTGATAAAGGACTTTATGTTATTCCTGTTTTGCATCGATTGGAAATTATGGACATCTCGATCAAAAAAATTGAGATTGAACGAACAGGTACTAACGGTCTCATCTGTAAAGACAATATTCGAGCGGACATTAAAGTGGCCTTTTTTATTAGGGTCAATAAGTCTAAAGCCGATATCATCAATGTAGCACAAACCATTGGCTGTGCCAGAGCCTCTGAAATGACAACTATTAAAGGATTGTTCGACGCTAAGTTCTCCGAAGCTTTGAAGACGGTTGGTAAAAAGTTTGAGTTTGTAGAGTTGTATGAAGCGCGTAGAGAATTTCGAGAAGAAATCATCAACATCATAGGCACTGACCTCAATGGTTATGTTTTAGACGATTGCGCTATAGACGATTTGGAACAGACTGCTTTGGGGGTGCTAAAGTCAGACAATATTCTGGATGCCGAGGGGATTAAGAAAATTACGGAGTTAACTGCCGCGCAAAATGTAAAATCAAACCTGATTAAGCGCGATGAGGAAAAAGTGATACGCAAGCAAGATGTAGAAGCTCGCGAAGCCATTCTAGAGTTGGATCGACAGTTGGCCGAAAAAGAAGAGCAGCAAAAACGAGAAATTGCCAATATCAAATCGCGCGAAGAAGCTGAAATTATTAAAGTAGCAGAAGAAGAAAAGCTAAAATCGGAAGGAGCGCGCATTGCCACAGATGAAAAGCTACAGGTAGCCGAAGAAAATAAGCTTCGTCAAGTGGTTGTTGCTCAAAAGAACAAAGAACGTACTGCAGCTGTAGAAACAGAACGTGTAGAAAAAGACCGTGCTTTAGAGGCCACTGAAAGAGAGCGCGTAGTCACCTTGGCGCAGATTGAAAAAGATAAGGTTGTAGAAGTCGAGAAGAAGAATATTCAAGACGTGATTCGCGATCGAGTAATGCTTGAAAAGGGGGTAGTAGAGGAGCAGGAAAACATGAAAGACATCCAAGCCTTTAAGGGAGCAGATCGAGAGAAGCAAGTTAAAGTAACCCTAGCAGAGGCTGTGGCTCAGGAAGACTTGATCAAAACCTTAAAAGCAGCAGAAGCTCAGAAAGAAGCCGCTAAACAAAAAGCGGAAGAAATCAATATTGAGGCCCAAGCCCAAAAAGAAGCCAGCGAGAAAGAAGCCGAAGCACGTAAAACCTTGGCAGAGGCTAAGGCTAAAGAAGAAGCCACCATCGGTTTGTCCGAAGCGGAAGTAATGCATGCTAAGGCTGATGCTTCGGAAAGGCAAGGTACAGTAGAGGCTTTAATTATTGAGAAAAAAGCCAAAGCTGAAGCCGCTGGTATAGAAGCAAAGGCCGATGCGATTAAAAAAGAAGGTCTCGCCGAAGCAGAAGTTATCAAGGAAAAGGCTATTGCCGATGCCGCAGGTATCGAAGAAAAAGCCAATGCCATGAAGAAGCTAGACGGAGTAGGGAAAGAGCACGAAGAGTTTAAACTGCGGTTGGAGAAAGAGTTACAAGTAGATTTGGCGCATATCAATATTCAAAAAGAGATTGCAGATGCCCAGGCCCAAGTGCTCGCTGAGGGTCTCAAAGCAGCTAATATTGATATCGTTGGTGGAGAGTCCATGTTCTTTGAACAAATTGTCGGCCAAATCACCCGTGCTAAGGGTCTAGATCGATTGATCCAACATTCAGAGCAAGCGCAGGATATTAAAGATGCTATATTGGGTACCGAAGATGTATCAGGAAATTTGTTAGCTCGTGTCAAGACATTTGCCGAAGAATACAATATCTCATCAGAAGATTTAAAGAATCTAACCGTCGCCAATCTTTTAATGGATTTGAAAGGTAAGGCAACTAGCAGTGATGAGGGTAATATGTTCCAAAACCTGTTCAACTTGGCGAAGAGCCTGGGATTAGGAAATAAAAAATTGGGCTAGTGTTACCTACTGCTCGCCCTTTGGACTATGAGCAAAGTAGTCCAAAGGGTTTGCAGTAGTATATGCTCCATAATCAGTGGTCATCTTCAGGAAGTAGATTTATAAAAGAATACAAGCCTATTCAAGCAAATGCAGTTGCCTTAGTATGAGCGTAGTCGCGTTGGGGTGAGCGTAGTCGAACCCCCATGTAATAACAAAACAATCAAACACATTATAAAAATGTTGGCACAATGGTTAAGGTCTTTTTTCCTGGGGGATACTGCTGAAAAGGTTGCTCGGGAATTCCCACGAAATCCTTCAAAAATAGAAAGTCCTAGGACTGGGTCTCCTATTTCCAAACCAGCAGAACTTATACAAGATTCAGTTGTGGAACGAGGAACGATTCAGGTCTTAAAGGTGCCTGATTTAGGAAAGGGAGACAACTACCGAATTACCAAATGGCATGTGGAGATTGGGCAAATTATACAAAAAGGAGATTTTATTTGCGATGTTGAAAATAGGCATTACCTCATGGAGTGTGAGAGCTTATATACTGGGCGTTTAATTACAAGAAACCTAAATGCAACAAAGCTTGCGGTTAATGAGGAACTGTGTCGAATTGAAATCCTGTAGCCCGCATGGGTTAGCCTTTTAATAATAAAGATTACACAAATAATCAACAACTTGTTCATGCAAGAAGAAAGTCAAGATAAAAATCAAGTATCCCACCTCGACGGAGGTACTTATGACATTATACAAAGTCGTCTAGCTACCCAAAAGGCAGCACTACAGGGTCGCTTACAGCAACTGAACGAGCAACGCAAGACAGTTTTTGGTAGTGTAGAAACGCAATTGATAGCCAACAACCGCATCAATACCCAAAACAACTGCATTGCTCGAGACATTATCACTATTGGCGATCATATTATTTTAGGGTACAACGTACATTTTGGATTGCGCACGGCTATAAAATTAGAAGATGTTTTTGGGATATATACGTATAACAAAGGGCAGTTTGCAGCCCAACCGCTTACGTTACTCGATGATGATCTGTTTCTAAATGACTTCGAGAACTTGTACAAATATTATCGCAACACGATTTTCGCAAAATTCGGCAAGCAGGGCAATTACCTGCACATGGTTTTTCAGCTAAGCGATAGTACTTCTGATATTAAAACCTTTAAGTGGTTAATAAACGATGGGCAATTGGTGTATCAAGACAATAGAAGTGAACACGAGTTTAAAATGCCCCCGCAACATGAATTTCAATGGACGGCGACTACTCGCGATATGCAACGCTATGGTGAACACCCTCATATATCCATAGCCGACAAGGTTTTTGTAGAGACCATTGGAGGGGATCTTACCATTAAAATAGAAGACAATACCGATGAGGGTCTTGGAATCCTTGAAGAACCCGTAACCCACCGAGACCAAACCCTAGATGATGGTCAATTCCGATATGCCGAGATTGGTAATCTTATTGCTCTAGAAATTAAGCCTTTTCAGGAACCGGCGCGCTATTTTGTTTACAATCATAAAATACAAGAAGTCAAAAAAATACCGAGTATTGAAAACGCTTGTGTACTGCTTCCCAATGACCAAGGGGTGATTTATTCCAATGGTTACTATTTACAATCAGGCGGCTTTAAGCTGTTTGAAAGCGATCTAGATGACGTACAGTTTCAAGAGCGAATTATATCCCCTAACGGCGAAGATTTTTTATATGTCTTTTATCAAGCAACTACAGGTCGTTATGTATTAATGTCTTATAACGTTATTGAACAAGAGGTAAAAACACCGATTAGTTGCAATGGTTTTACGCTCTTAAAAAATGGAGAACTCTGTTATTTCAAAACCGATGGTGAGCAAACCAAGCATCACGTCATTCAGATATGGCAAACTACCTTTATACAAGGTACAATCATGCCCTCAGAGCATACTGATACTTTACTTTATAAAATTGGGAATAAGGATATCGTACAAGCAATGGCAGAGTGCCAATCTTTAATAACACTTTTAAGTAAAGAAGATAGTTATGGTGGACTCTACGATGATTTGGTCAAGTCTGCTAATGATATTCTTGACAGCTATTACTGGATAAACGAAAAAGAAGCACAAGAACTCCATATACCACTTTTGGCCATCGCTGACACCGCTAATGCGGCTATTGACGAGTTCGAAAAGGTGGTGCAGTTGCGAAAAACAGCTGATAAAACAACCAAGCAAACCGCGGAAAAAGCGCAAGCCATCTTTGGAAAAATTAAAAGTAGTTCCTTTAAAAACATCAATGATTTTGTGCAGATCCTTGCTGCGCTCAGAACTTTTAGAGGAGAAGTAATTGGTTTAAGAGAGGTGCGTTATGTAGACCTTACCTTTATTGAAGGACTCGAAAATGAAATCGCTGAATATACGGATAAAGTTTCTCAGCGATGTGTACTCTTTCTAATCGATGATAAGGCTTTGTTGCCCTATCACGAACGCGTTGCTGAAAAGCAAGCGCAACTGGATAAGGTCCAAAAGGTTATCGCTGCCAAGAAATTGGAAGAATCAATAAATCAAATTGCGGCCGATTTAGAAATGCTAATCGAGATTGTCTCTAACCTTAAAATTGAGGATACCTCACAGACTACAAAGATCATCGATAATATTTCTTTGATTTTTGCGACAATCAATCAACTAAAAGCGAGTCTTAAGAATAAAATCAAAACTTTAGCCACCGAAGAATCGGGAGCCGAGTTTGTAGCCCAATTGAAGTTGGTAAACCAAAGTGTAATTAATTACCTGGACATTGCCGATACGCCTGAAAAAACAGACGAACTGCTCAACAAGGTAGTGTTACAATTGGAAGATTTGGAAGGTCGATTTGCCAATTTTGAAAATTTTATCGCGCAAATTATTGAAAAGCGAGAAGAGATTTACAATGCCTTTGAAGCTCGTAAAACTGCATTGGTTGAAGCCAGAAATAGGAAGACTATTGCACTTGAAAGTTCTGCAAATCGCATATTGAAAGGCGTAGTAAAGAAATCCCTCACGCTTGATTCGGTAAATGATATCAATGGGTATTTCGCAGGGGACCTTATGGTCGAGAAAATTCGAGATATCGTACAACAGTTATTGGTACTGGAGGATTCTGGTAAGGCAGAATCTATTCAGACTGCCCTAAAAGTTGCCAAAGAAGACGCAGTACGAAAATTAAAAGATAAGCAAGACTTATATGAAGATGGTGAAAATATCATCAAATTGGGCAGCCATAAGTTTGGAGTAAATAATCAGGTTTTAGACCTTACGATTGTATATAGGGACGAGGGTTTATATTACCACTTGACGGGAACCGATTTTTATCAACCCATCCACAACGAAGTTTTAAAAGCCTCTAAAAAGTATTGGAATCAAGAGTTGGTCTCAGAGAATGAAGAAGTCTATCGTGCAGCCTACCTGGCCTATACCATTTTTCAAACCCACGGTATCGATGCTCTTTTTGATTTGCAAGAAGAAGCACTGCACGCTTTGGTAACAGCGCAGATATCCAAAAACTATAGTGAAGGCTATGTAAAAGGGGTACATGATCAAGATACCCTTAGTATTTTAAAAACACTATTGCATAAGCATCATGATTTAGGAGTACTCATACATGCGCCAAATATTAGGGCCTACGCACAATATTTTTGGAATACATTACCCCAATCCGTTTTTCAGCATTGGAATACCGTGTTAAAAAATGCTGGGCAAGTATTAAAAGCCTTTCCTAAAAGTACAGCACATCAAAAAGTAATTGATCAGCTAACCGCAGTTGTAAAGGAACATGCCCTGCAACATAGGAATTATAACCCGGAAGATAGTGAGGCTATTGCTACCTATCTTTTTCAAGAACTCCAGCAGCACAACGACTTTGCTATAAGTGACAATGCCATAACGCTCTATGAGCAATTGGTAAAAACACTAAAGCAAAAGAAACTATTTTCACAAGTACAGGATAAAGTCAGTATTGTTCCACATGAGCATAGCAATGCGGATGGTAGCAATGAAAAGATTGCTTTGGCATGGCAATGGGTTACGGCGTATTTAGGAACTGCCGAAGTAAATGGGGCGCCTTATCTACATGAGGTGTGTTGTTTGCTCCTCTTTCCAAAAGGGCAGCGGGTGGTAAAGGCCGATCCTGCGGTAACAATTTCTAATTTAAAAGGGGGGCATGCGACTATTGCTGAAGGAAAATTTGCCTTTAACTATCATCAATTTACACACTCCCTAAGATACTTTAGCGCACATGAAGTTCCTAGCTTTCAAGAGTTTCAGAAGATAAAACATGAGCTTACCGAAAAAGTGAGAACTGATCTACGACTAGAGGAATTTAGACCAAGGGTACTGTCTTCTTTTGTGCGCAATAAATTAATAGATCAAGTGTATTTTCCTTTAATTGGCGATAATTTGGCCAAACAACTAGGGACGGTAGGGGACGGCAAACGAACAGATCGTATGGGTATGCTTTTGCTTATTTCCCCACCTGGTTATGGTAAAACAACGCTTATGGAGTATATGGCTAACCGACTAGGGCTAATTTTTATGAAGATTAATGGTCCGGCTATAGGACATGATATCACTTCTGTAGACCCTGCTGCGGCTTCTAATGCGGCGGCCAAACAAGAACTTCAAAAACTGAACCTCGCCTTTGAAATGGGCAATAACGTAATGCTCTATCTGGACGATATACAACATTGTAATCCAGAGTTTTTACAGAAGTTTATCTCTTTAGCAGATGGCACTAGAAAAATAGAAGGTGTCTATAACGGGGTGTCCAAAACCTATGATCTACGTTCCAAAAAATTCTGCGTTATCATGGCAGGAAACCCTTATACCGAAAGTGGAGATAAGTTTCAAATACCAGATATGTTGGCCAACCGTGCTGATATTTACAACTTAGGGGACATTATTGGTGATACTGCTGACTTATTTGAATTGAGCCTCATAGAAAATGCCTTGACCTCCAACACGGTTTTACAGCAACTAAGTAGTAAACATTTCGATGATATTTACGCGCTTATTGCTATGGTCCAAGACGACTCAGAAGATACTACAGCACTCCAGGGCAACCATACCCCTCAAGAGATTCAGGATTATGTTTCAGTGTTACGAAAGGTTATTGCTGTTCGAAATACAGTTTTGCAGGTAAATGAAACCTATATTCAGTCAGCGGCCATGGAAGATGCTTATCGTACGGAGCCTTCCTTTAAATTACAAGGTTCCTATAGGGATATGAATAAGCTGGTTAGCAAAATAGTACCTATAATGAACGACAGCGAATTGGAAACCCTATTATTAACTCATTATGAGAGCGAATCGCAAACCCTAACTACAGCTGCTGAGGCTAACTTATTAAAGTACAAAGCGTTGACTGCTACTATGAATACCGAAGAGAAAGCACGTTGGAAGCTTATTAAAGACACGTTTGTAAAAAACAATAAAGCTAAAGGTTTAGGCGACCAAGCCGCTATGTTTCAATTATTGGAGCAGGTGACTGCTTTCACCAAGCATCTAGGAGGTATTCAAAAAACTTTGGAGAAAAAGAGTTAGACAATACAATTCGCG
>JBCDGY010000115.1:0-10180 GCA_039414375.1 Bacteroidota bacterium
CGGCAGATGGTTCTTCTGAAACTATCACGAATCTTAGTTCACCTCTGTTTCTCTTTAAAATATCAACAAAAAATATACTGAAACAAAGTAAAGGCACGATTCCAATCGTGTGGTATAAAAAAGAGATTCCTGCGCTGGCCCTCGTTTGTAACTCACCTTGCTACTGCCCGTCTGTAACGGTGTAGTACTCAATTGATTTTTTGGTATGAAATACACTCCATCATTCCCCATGCGAAGAAAATCGTTTTTTGTTGGGCACTTTTATTTTTAAGATTAACGGTTAGTGTAATCTATACGGATAAAGGGTGTTTCTCTGCACGATAGAAATAAGTTTTTTCTTATATTGATAGAGGGAACACGAGTGCATAAGAGCAAGTTTGTCCCGTAATTAAAACGCAACAACAAATCGAAATAAGCATAGTGCGGCAAAAGCGGCTATCCAACGCAATGCAACCATCGATGCAAACTAATGACACGATTAAAGAGCACATATGGAAATCAAAGCAATAAACTCATGAATAAACACAATCTTTTTCTACTGTCCGTATGCCTAACTTTTTCATATTACGGTTGGGCACAAAACAATTTTTTAGATACTTCAACCTGGGGCCTAAGTACTGGTTCCGCTCCAGGATTCAATAGACTGGGTTCAGATGCCGAAAATGTCCGGGAGATGGGTGTTGATCCATTTGGAAATAGTTCTGTCTTGTGGAAAGCAGTTCCAGATGCTCAAAATAATGGCGATGGGGGTTGGGATAGCAACTACATAGAAATTGATCCCACCAAAAACTATCGCTTTACGGTATGGATTAAAAAGACAAACTCCAATGATGGGGTAACACTTTTTGGGTTTTATGCGTTGGACCCGTCGGAGGCCCGTTCAAGTTATAACTTGGATGGTACTGCCCAAACCAATCCCTATTTTCTTTGGGGAGATTTACCACAACTAGATCAATGGTACCTCCTAGTCGGATATGCCTATCATGAAAATCATACTGAAACAGTGAACCAAGGCGGTATTTACGATGTAAATGGGATAAAAGTATCGAGCTTAAATGATTTTAGGTTTTATAATAGTACAAAATGGTTGGTTCATCGGAACTATTTATACTATAATACCAATACCAATGACCAGCAGTTCTTTTGGAACCCTACAGTATATGAGGTAAATGGACAAGAACCTTCCCTTCAAGACCTTATTCAAGCTCCGAGCAATGGATCTGGAAATGCAATATGGTCCGAAACCAATTCCGTGGCAAGCTATGATGGCAAGGTTCAAGTGGGTAATACCCAAGTTCCCTCGGACTATATGATGGCCGTTAGTGGTAAACTGATTGCGGAAGAGGTCAAAGTACAGTTAAGCGGGGATTGGCCGGATTATGTTTTTACGGAGGAATATACCCTACCTACTTTGGAGGCTGTTAGAATGCATATCCAAGAAAAGGGACATTTGCCCAATATGCCTTCCGCGAAGGAAGTAGCAAAAAATGGTGTAGAACTGGGTGAAATGAACAAACTGCTTCTGGAGAAGATTGAAGAACTCACCCTGTACATCCTAAAACAGGATAAGGCCTTGCAACATCAAAGTTATATCAACCAGAGTTTGGAAAAACGACTGGCCAAAGTAGAACGCTTCCTTAAGGAGTAATTGGTGAATACTTGCATTACCTGCTGCTAGCGCCCGTTCCGATAGCTACAGAGGTAATGAGCGTTCCGAGTTAGCGCTACCACTACAAGATTAAAAAAGCCACAACGCGAAATGCTGTGGCTTTTTCGGGGCAAACGCTAATCCAGTTTTGACATTTCCATAGCGCAAAATAGGTTAAGATTACTACAGCTCAATGTATAACTAGCTTAGTGATATTATATAATCTCCTTTACACCTTTATCCAGCTTTGCTTAGTATTATTCTCAATAATGGCTTCACACAGTACCAATTCTCGAAGTCCATCTTCAAAAGTGGGATAGGGAATTGGGGAGCTAGCCACTCCATTCCTGATATCGGCATATACCTCGGAGAACATCTGTTTGCTGGTGTCTCCAAAGCCTTCGTTATGCCCCCCAGGGAATGAAATGATGTTGCGCGCCCCTTCGTGAAACAAACTAGGGTCTCTAAGTAACTGGGCATTAGGTTGGTCTCTTTTTCCAATCCAAAGGGAATTGGGCTTTTCCGATTCCCAGAAAAAAGTCTGCTTGGAACCAGAGATCTCTAGGGCTAATCTATTTTTTCTACCCGCCGATACCTGGCTTACGGTAATACTCCCCTTGTTGCCATCATCAAAGCGTAATAGGACATTGGCATGATCTTCCGTGGTAATGGGGGTATCTTCGTAATCTTCGGCTTTCAATAATTTTCCGGAGTAGGTGTCGATAGGTTTTAAGGGCTTTTTGCGATGGGGATGAACGGTATTAAAGTCCGCCATCACTTCAACAATACGAAGTCCTGTAATATATTCCAGGGCATCCATGAGGTGGGAGCCGATATCTGCAATGGCCCGTGAATCGCCAGATTTATCTGGTTCCAATCGCCAGTTGTAATCGGTATTGTAAAACAACCAATCTTGAAGGTAGGAGCCGATTAAGGAATAAACTGTTCCAAGCTCCCCCTGTTCCCGCATCACTTTCATCTGCCGTACCATAGGATAGTATCGAATGTTGAAATGGGTGGCATTGATCGTATCCTTTTGTTGTGCCAACGCGACCAGTTCTTCTGCTTCGGTTATGGTTGTGGCCAATGGCTTTTCGCATACTACGTGCAAACCGGCTTCCAGGGCTTTTTTAGCCATCTCATAGTGCAGAAAGTTTGGAGTGCAAATATGCACGCAATCCAAATCGCCTTCACTTAAGAATGCCTCGTAATCTTGGAAGTAAAGCGGTACGCCAAGCTGTGCTGCTTTATCCTCCGCTTCTTTTCCATTGTGATAAATAGATACCACTTCAATTCCGGGAATTCTACGTAGCGCTTCAATATGCACAGGTCCTATAAACCCTATGCCAGCAACGCCTACTTTTATCTTTTTCATGTTTTTTAATATCTAGTTAAAGGTTGGAACCCTTCAATTTATTACAGCTTTATGCCATTGTTCTAAACCGCTTGCATTATAAAGTGATTTCGCATAGTCAAAGGATGTTGGAATGAAAGCGTATCAAAAAATTGTTATTGGGTTTCCAATACTTTAGTTTCATATTCCTTGGTGTTGATTACCACTATCTTTCTGTTATAACAAGCAACTTTGATTGTTTCAATTGCTTTACGCTCAGTGTTCGTATTCTTCTGTTTTTTGGCCTTGCTCGATCTCCCAAAGCCAATACTTAAGAAAGGCTACGATGTCTTTTAATTCAGGGCTTCGGCCATTGGCTACATAAGAGCCTGAAGTAGCCATAGCTAACGCCATACAGTGCTCCGTAGGAAAACCATAAAGCATTCCTAAACAATAACCCGCATTAAAGTTATCGCCGCCCCCGGTAGTCACTTTTGGATGGTGAACAAGTTTTTTCTTTAGGGTGTAGCATATATCCTCTTGGAAGGTCATACAACCATCAAGTGGGTGAATGACCAAATTGTCCACTTGTATTGTATTGAAAATATACTGCCCCTTGGCCTGGAGGTCTGCACTACCTTCACCGTTGTGCAATAGCTTAAATATCTTATTGGCCTCATTTTCATTGAGCCCTAGGGTTACCGTTCCATACGAACGATATTCTTGTATTACGGCAATTACCCCCATAACCTCGTCAATACTCTTCTTAGAAGGATCGGCCAGATCAAAGAAAAATTGCCTGCGGTCTCCTGCTTGTTTGCTAATAATATCTTCAAGCATGCCTTTCCAAATAGCGGTGGCGTGCGGAAGGTTGCACCAATCGACTAAAGCGATAAGCTCAGCCTTCTCCAAATGGTCTTTAAGGGAATAGATGTTGATTTTTTGCTTTACCGCTTCCCAGTCCAAATCTTGAAAAACACTTAATTCAGAGAGGATTAATTTCCCATCATTAAACTCAAGGGCATTGGTTCTTGCAGGTCCGCCTACGGAAATGAGCTCACTATGCTGATGGATAGCTTTAAAGTCATCTTCTATTTTTGGATATCCAAAGGTTCCCAAGCATACATTTGGAATTTGAAGGCAAGCGAGGGCATTGGCCATAATAGGGGCATTACCACCAAACTTAGTCTGTTGGGTGAATAATTCCATCTGAGCACTCTGATTACTGGCTTCAATAATTTTATCTCCAAAGTCTAAAAGCGTTTTATAATAGACATTCCCTTCTTCCTTTTGAAACTGAACTGGATGTTGGATTTTATCGATATAGCCATCTAATCCAACAACAGCCGATTTCCCGGTACCAGAAAAATGCTCCATTTTTTCGAGCACTTCCTCGACCAAAGTTTTTGTGCTTTTCATACGCCACTAATAATCACTAGGCGAAGACTCAATAACAACATTTTTATTACTACCATCTCCAAAACGCTCCATAGCAGCTTCTAGAATAGCAATAGTAGCGGTGGCTCCAATTCTGGTTACCCCAAGATTTTGCACGGCCAAAAGATCATCAAGGGTACGTACGCCACCAGCAGCTTTTACTTGAACTTCATCAGCAACGTGTTTTCGCATCAAAATCAAATCTTCATGGGTAGCACCTTTATAGCTATACTTACCATCTGCACCCTTATTAAATCCATAACCAGTACTGGTTTTTACAAAGTCTACCCCCAGTTCGGAGCATATTTCGCAAAGCTTGACTTTGTGGGTATCATCTGATAAATAATCATTTTCAAAAATTACTTTTAAAATAGCTTTATGGTTGTGGGTGGCTTTACATACCGACTTAATCTCCTTGGTAACATAGTCCCAGTCTTCCTCTAAAACCTTGCCGATATTTACTACCATATCAATTTCAACCGCTCCTTCCATACAGGCCTGAATAGTCTCTGCTACTTTTACGGCTATGGTTGAATTGCCTTGCGGAAAACCGATAACGGTACCTACTAGAACATCAGAACCTCGTAGTTGTTCAACTGCTAGGGGAATAGCATAGGGTTTAATGCATACGGAGGCCACATCATACTCCCGTGCTATTTTACAGCCTTTGATTAAAGCCGTTGTTGTCATCGTTGGATGTAAGAGGGAATGATCTATCATTTTAGCCAACTCCTGTACTTTTGCGTGTCTTGCCATTACTTTGTTTTAGTTGAAAGAATTACTTAATGTGTATTTAGTGGTATTACAATATAAAATACTGTAGATATGAAAACCTTCTTTATTGGTGAGGTATTTCCTATGGATCTCGAGTACCGGATCACCCGGTTTAAGTTGTAGTGGTTTTGTAATATTTTTATCACCACGAATGGAACGGATATCTTGCTTTACCTGCTGTATTTCAATACGATAACGTACTTGCAGTAGCTTAAAGAGCGAGCTGTCTTTTAGGTTTTCTAAAAAATCTTCTAGACCCAATTGGGGTAGATAGGTAAACTCGATCATCACGGGATGCTCCTCTACCATTCTCAGCCTGTTTAGGAAAAAGCAGTTCACATTGGCCTCCATTTCCGAAAGGCTGTAAAAGAAGGGCCGAGGCCACTTTAATGCGGTAGCCGGCACCAAATTGATGGTCTTTGAGGAGAGCGGAGAAGATTCTAAAACCTCAGAAAACCCTCGAAAAGATAACAACCCCAAAGTTTTTCTATCGCGTATAACAATGCTACCTAGTCCCTTCCGCTTTTCTATAAATCCTTCATTGACCAACTCTTGTAGTCCAAGACGCACCGTTGCTCGGGTTATGTTATACTTTGCGCATAATTCATTTTCCGAAGGCAACAATGCCCCTTTGGGTATGGTCCCAATGAGGATCTCTTGTTTGATATCCTCGTGTAACTTTTTGTATTGTGGGAGTGATTTAAGCACTAGTACAGGAATTGTTTTAAATAGTTTCTACTCGTTAGGATAGCTCCATGTATATCTGCGATTGACTTTTCATAAGCCTTATCTTCTACTTCAATGCATACGGGACCACGGTATCCAACTGTGGTAAGCGCAGAAAAGAAGTCGCGCCACCGCACATCACCAAGACCAGGAAGTTTTGGGGAATGGTAATCTAAAGGGTAGGCCAAAATACCTACTTTGTTGAGCTTGTCTTTATAGACCTTAGCATCTTTTAAATGAATATGAAAGAGTTTGTCCTTATAATCGTAAATGGGTTGTATCTCGTCCATTTGCATCCATACGAGATGGGAAGGGTCGTAATTGAGTCCTAAATGATTGCTAGGAATTCTGGTGAACATTTCATCCCAAATTGCGGGGGATATGGCCAGGTTTTTTCCTCCAGGCCACTCATCCTTGGTAAAGAGCATAGGACAATTCTCGATACCTATCTTGATGTTTTCTGCCTCTGCTACTTTTATAATATCCGCTCACACTTCCGCGTAACGGTCTAGATTGTATTCCGTAGTTTTTGCAGGATCCCTACCGATAAAAGTATTTACTACGGGGATCCCCATCTTTGACGCGGTTTTGATTACTTTTTTGATATGGGCTATGTAAATCTGAGCATTATTAACATCTGGATCCAAAGGGTTGGGGTAGTAGCCCAATCCTGAGATATAAACCTTGTGCTTTGACAATACTTCCTGAATGTGCGGAATTTGATCATCAATAGTATCCGTGTCGATATGGGTTATTCCGGCATAGCGCCTTTTGTCCCCGCTGGTGTTTGGCCAACACATCACTTCTACACATTTAAACCGATGATTGCCTGCAAAGGCAATGACCTCCTCAAAGGCAACTTCCCCCAAAATGGCACTAACTAGGCCCAGATCTAACATATTTCGAGTATTTAATTTAAAAAACTACCTGTATATACAGGTGCAATATAGTAAATTACTTTTGTTCTGAACTAGGTATGTTTTAAGACACCTTATTTCAGGATTGAATTGAAATCAATTCTTTTTACTGAAAGACAGCACTTTGTGGGCCTCTGCAACGGCCTAGGTTTGCAGTGTAATTTTTTTTGAAGCTAGGGTTTACCGCAATTGAAAAAGCGCGATTTCTTATCGAAATCACGCCTTTTCTGCTCTGAAACAAAAGAATTATTCCTTAATAAACTTTTCCATGACTATACCATTTTTAGTAGTTGCTTTTAAAATATATAGTCCTGGTTTTAAAAGTGATACATCGATAGCGTCGCCAAATTCCGGCAGTGCTTGTATCAAGGTACCCTCTTTACTGTAGATTTGTAGGTCGTAAGCTCCTGTTATATTTTTTAATCTGAGTAAATCCTTTGCAGGATTGGGGTATACCAACCCTTTTTCTAAGTTGCTTTTATCGGCGACTGGACCAAGCGAAGTACGTTCGATGGCGGTGATATTGGCCTGCGAGAGGGCGGTAGTAATAGTAACCGCATCAATAGCGATATCACTCCGCCAACTGCTGCCTGTAGTTCCTATAAACCGGAGTTTTACAACGCTGCCCAAATAGGATGCTAAATCAATTTGAGCGGTTTCCCAGGAGTTACCCTGATTTCCTGATTCGTCCCATAAGGGAGACCAGGTGCTGCCATCTGTGCTAATATCTACTGTTAGGCTGCCCATATTTTGTCCAAACATGTGGTATTGGAAGCTAAAAAAGGCACTGCCAATCGTACTTAGGTCCATACAGGGGCTCTCTAAAATTGCCGTGGCATTAGCTCCAATCTCTCCTGCAGTACCATTGTTAGAGGCCTCTATGTAAAGGAAAAAGTTCCCTTCTCCGGCTCCATTAGGGCCCGTAGAACCAGATGGGGTACTTCCAGAGAAGCGAATCCAATCCCCATCATCTGTACTAAATTGAGACCAATCGTTACCAGATTCGAAACCTGCGGCATAAGGAAAGTTCGCAATAGTAGTCGAGCAGTTATTGACTACCCCTGTTGCGGTATTACTAATAGCTATATCATCAATGGCAATATCACTACGCCAGCCATTCCCCGTGGTGCCGACAAAACGAATTTTTACCGTGTTCCCCAAATAGGCACCAAGATTGATTTGTGCGCTCTCCCAAAGGTTACCCTGGTTACCGCTCAGGTTCCATAGCGTATTCCAAGAACCACCATCGATACTAATATCCACCGCTAAGGAGCCCATATTGGAACCCAGCATATGGTATTTAAAATTGAAGAAGGCAGTGCTCACAGAAGAAAGGTCTATACAGGGGCTTTCTAAAATTGCAGTGGCATTGGCGCCAATCTGCCCTGCAGTACCATTATTAGAGGCTTCCAGGTAGAGGTAAAAATTTCCTGATGCTGCTTGGTTGGGTCCTGTGGAACTAGAAGGTGTATTGCCTGAGAAACGGATCCAATTACCATCATCTCCAGAAGCCTGTGACCAACCTAAACCGGATTCAAAACCCTCTGAATACGGAAAGGATGTAATCGTCGCAGCGCAATTGCTTCCGCTACCACCTGTGGCTGCGAGTACTGCTTGATAGGCATTTACACGGCCGTGACCAAAAGTATTGTCAAAACCGCTGGACCCCATATCATCTGCGGTATCTATTAAAATATTGGTAACCTCGGTTCGCGTTAAGGCTGGATTTGTAGATAAGACGAGCGCAGCTGCACCTGCCGCTGCTGGACAAGCCGCTGAGGTACCTCCGAAATCATCGGCATAATCAGAAGAAGCATAGCCTTCGCTGCCCACACGGTCTGTAGTACGTACCCCATAAATGAAAGCATTACCAGCGTTATTGATATCGTTACTAGGGGCTACAATATCTAGTTTCGGGCCTTGGTTGCTATAGGCACTGATATCCCCATCCGGACTTACCGCGCCAACGGCAATTACACTGGAAATGCTACTGGGGTAGCTAATACAGTCATTGAATTCATTTCCTGAAGCAAACAGGATTACACACCCCCGGCCATTTCGTCCATTGTTTGCTGCATCTACGATAGCTGAGGTTAGAGCTGGAAATGGATTGGAAGAACAGTTATTAGCGAATCCCCAAGAATTGCTAATTACATCTGCACCTTGATTTTTGGCCCACTCAAAAGAATCTGCAAGGTCTTGTATGGTTTCACTACCTATGAAAATGTTGACCCCAATAAGCGTTACGTTGGGGGCAACACCTCTTACCCCGATACCATTGTCGTGCAACCCAGCAACAATACCTGCGCAAGCAACACCATGTTCGCCTTCACTATTGGGCGTACCATCACCATTATTAGCGGGGGAAAAGCCTGCAGAAATAGGAGGTAAGTCAGGATGGTTTTCCAGTCCATCATCAATAACGGCCACCGTAATACTATTGGTACCTTTGGTAATACCCCAAGCTTCTAAGGCATCAATGTCTACATCGTTAGTCAGAGGTTGCCCATTTAAACTACCCCCAGTATTATTCATCTGGAACTGTTCGGGGAAAAGTGGATCGTTGTGCTTTTTCACTGCTACTTGAAAATTAGGCTGTCCCCAAGCAATTAGTTTTGCATCGTACATGGCTTGTAAAAAAGGAAGCTGGCGAGCCACCGTTTCTAATTGCAGCAAGGTGCTACTTCCGTGTTTTAGTAGCGTGGCGTTGTACGTTTTTAGAAGACTTTGTACTCGAGTATCAGAAGGAGATACGCTCAATTTGAGGACTACCTGTTTGGTAAGCCATACCTGTTGCCCATCAATACGAAAACTAGGGGCCATTTCAGTGGCTCCAGAACTACTAAGCCCTGAAGTAGTTAGTAGTTTATTGCTTTCTGCGGTAGCATAAGATCGAGACACAGATTTAGCACTAAACTTTGCCATTTGAAGTCGTGGGTAAGCTACCTGAAACTTGAGATCACTCATATTGCGCATCGCTTGCGCTTCGGGTACTTGGTCTTTAAAGTAAATGGCAAAAGAAGAGGGATCAGGTGTTAAATACACCTTTTCGGTACCGTTAAAATAATACAATGATTGCAGTTGCGATGTCCAGTCTTGTGCTCTAGAGAACGACAAGGCGAATAGCCAGGCTAAGGCCAAGCTTAGAAGGTTTTTTTTCATTTCAAATGATTTAGTGGTTTTGTTTAATTTAAAGGCTATTTGACGTTTAGATTCGGCCACTAAAAATGTTCGTGTATACTTTTTTCAGTGTCCTTGTTCTCATCTTAACCCAAACACAAGGTATTATTGCACTAAAGACTATCCAAAACGTAATATAAAATTTCACGACTTAGCGGAAAAAAG
>JBCDGY010000116.1:0-9962 GCA_039414375.1 Bacteroidota bacterium
AGTTTTTTCATAAGTAGGATTTTAAACCTGACGAATGGAAGCAACAAAAAGTATTTGGTTTTCTCTTATTTCTTAAAGGGAGATTTTGTGTAAACCGAAAAGTGGCGGAGCTCTATTGTTTCTGAAAGATTTAGTGGTAAATGCATTAATGATGAACGGGAATACAAATAATAAGGGTGTTTATGGTGATTAGTCGCGTTTGTTGACCTTAGCATCTCCACTTAGACGTTGCCTTGTTATTTCCGCGTCCCCACGGTAGTTCAATTCACTGTCCCCCGAAGCATTGACGTCTATGGTATTGGATACCGATAAAAATGCTTCACTATCTCCCGATAGATCAATTACCAAATCATTAACATTCAAATCATAATCCTTAAGCTCGCTATCGCCCTGTATAGCTGCATTTACGCTTCTTGCAGTACCAAAAACATTGCATTCTGAGTCTCCTTGGAGATCTACATCCAAGGTATTTACCGCTAATTGTCCGGAAAAATTACTATTTCCAGAGAGATTTACACTTACCTCATCAGTACTCAGGGTATTCTCAAGAGCGACAGAGGAGTCCCCAGAAATGCGATATCCTGAAATGTTAGCTGTGGTAATATAGGCTTTCATGGTAGCATTGCCTTTAATCCCAATATTATCCTCTAGTCGAATTCTTAGGGTATTACCGTCTTTGGAAACAATAATTTTATCTTGTAGATTCTCATTGGTTTCTATCTCAATCTGTTCAACACTATCCGAAAATTGAACGAAGGCATCCATATCCCCAGAAATTTGAAGTGTACTGTAATCACTAAAGGCATAGGTTTCGGTTGTAATGGTGTCTGAAACGCGAATGGTTTCACTATTGCACGCAGTTATAAGAAGGATCGTGGCCAATAGGCCAAAGCTCATTTTTGTTTTCATTGTAATAAGTTTTGAACGTTTAATAAGGTTGCTAAAGGATAGTTATACTATCCTGTTTAAAATTGTAGTACTTGGGTTGCTGCGGTTGCCGATTTCAATTTGCAGTATCCTGGGTAGTATTTCCTTCGGGGATTACCGGAACCCATCGGAGGGGCACTTGAAAGCGTTTTCCGCTTCTCACACTACGGGTATACAATCGATTATCCTGTGTAAAAACCCATATGGTAGGAATGGCCTGTTTTCTGTTTGATGATAACTTCATGATTTATTTTTATTAGTGGTTGCAGCTATTGATGCTCAATCCAGTTGTTTTTTGTATCTATTTCTACCAAGGTTAAACACGCCAACTTTAATGCCAACGACGCCTCCAAAGCCATTGATACGGTCTATAGGACTGTCCTCTAAGTTAATTTTACTGGAAAAGCGGTATCTAATACCTGCTTCTAATTGTACATATCGGGAAATATTGAAGAGGGCGTTTACCCCAGGTTCTACAACAAAGATGGGATCTACATCCTCATTCTCTAATTCAATATCTTCATCATTTCTAACCAATTCTCGATCCACATATCCTGCAACACCAGCCCCAACAAAAAGCGGAAACGAGAGGTTTACTCTTGATTGTCCAAAAAGGATATGTTCAAAGTGAAGTCCCGCATAAGCAGCAAATAAATCATCTGTTGTTTCTGTTCTTGGGTTAAAAACATCCTGTTCAGAATACAATACATTGATAGCAAGGCCAGCTTCAAATTCTTGATTGGCTACATAAGCCAGTTTCAATTGTCCTAAAGAAGTGCCTTTGCCTTCTACCTCACCATAGCCAAGGGCAAGACCCAGGTAGATGCCGTGAACAATATTGCGACGGTCATTAAATGTAATGTAATTGCTGTCGTCTTCCTGCGCTTGTAGGCCTAAGACCATTAATAGCAACAGGGCGGTAAGCTTTGTTTTTGAGAGGTATTTCATTTTCGTTCTTTTGATTGATTTATACCAAAGACAATACAATCGGGATTAGGTTGCACCGAATCCTTTAATTAATTTATTCTCTTAAAGTGACGATGCCTTTAATTCCAAAGATGTTGATACTGCCTGTCTGGTTTTTTCCATAGGTAGCGCTAATTTTTCGCAGTTTTCTGCCCTTATCTAAAATGTTAGAGTTTACATTTTCAAAAGGTTTTGGCAATCGGACTACCCCTTGTTCCAAAGTAGCTTCAAATCGGTGAGAAAAACCAGCCACCATCAAATTGATATCAGAGGATTCTTGTTCAATATTAATCTCCATTGCCGGAGCCGCGATCTGCATTACTTTTAAATCGGCAATCTTCATGGTAAGGTCGGTATCACCCAATAATTTGGTTATGGTAACCGCACTAAATTTTATGTTGCCGTAAACTGTACCTACTTCTTGTAACGTTATATGATCTTTGTTAGAATAAAGCTCCAAAGCCTTAATAATACCTATAGAGAGATCGGCTCCGTCGGATGTTAATCTTAGACTTTTGCCATCTTTCATATCCAACTCTCCGTTTTTAAGATTAATACTGGCATAGTTCAGGTTTCTGGCCTTAATTTTTCCGAACTTCAAAATAATACTGGCTTTGCTTAAGTCTTCGCCTAACCACAGGTCTCCGTGTTCTATCAAAGCAGTCAACTTTCCTTGCCATCCTTCAATAAAAACATCTCCGAAACGATTGGTAACTTTTAATTTGGTCTTACGAGGCAAAAAGACCTCGTAGTCAATTTTAACATGACTTCTATCCAAATCGATGGGATTCGCACGGTTGAAGAAATCCGCAAACCATCCGGTATTTTTATTCGAGATTTTAGAAGTTATCGTCACGTAATTACCAGAAGATTTGATTTCTGGGTCAACACGAGAGAGTAAATCTTTGGCATTATCCCGCTTACGGTGATTCACCTTTATGGTCATCTTAATGGATACCTTGTTTTGATCCCACCCTTTTAGGGCGATGTCACCGTATTTGTTCTCCAACTGTAGTTCTCCAGCATCGTTAAGGGGAAAAGTTTTTTCCAAAGTTTTCGATACCCGTTCTTGAGCTGTTAGCAAGCTTGCCGAACACAGGGCAAAGACCCAAATTAGCAGTATGTTATAACGTGTAACCATAATCTTCATCTGGTTTTTTAGAATCGTTAATCTGTTGTAATAAATTCTCTATGAGTTCTATGCGTTTTTTATAATTGGCCACAATGGCTTCTAAGACTCGCTCATTATCGAAATTGGTACGCATTTCTTCACGAAGCACTTCATACTCCGCGTCCAGCTCATCCATAAAAGACAAGAACTCTTCTTTATCCATAGGACTTAAATGCGGACTATTTTTAACCAATTGCACTTGATAAGCCACCAATCCTTGATAGTGTTGGTCGATATCTAGAAGTTCTTTAGATACATATTGCGCCTCTGTAGGGCTACCAATTAGCACAGTACGTCCTATAACTCCTGCAATTCCTAATAGTAGTATGACACTGGCAGCAATACGAATCCAAGACTTTTTCCAAAGTGGCATTACTTTAGGTTCTGACTGCTCCAGTTCGGCAGCAATATTGGCCCACATTTTGGTGCGGTCTGCACGGTGGGTATCGAACGATGCTGCATTTTCGCGGATATGTTTTTCAAAGTTGTCCATTACAATGCTTTGATGATTTCTAATAATTTCCTTTTAGCCCTGTGGTATTGCGATTTGGAGGTACTGGTCGAAATATCCAGTATTTCCGCAATCTCCACATGGTCATAGCCTTCAATCAGGTACAGCTTAATAATCTGCTGATAACCCTCTGGCAACTGCGCAATGCCCAACTGCACTTTTTTGAGGTCCATTGCGTCCGCCTCAATCGGTGCTTCTTCTGCCAAATGATACTCATGTGTTTCCATTGACACTAGGGGTATCTTTTTGGTTTTGAGATGGTTAATACTCTTGTTAATTACAATACGTTTTAACCAAGCCCCAAAACTGCTTTCGTACTTAAAGCTGTGCAGTTTTTTAAAAGCATCCACAAAACTGTCCTGTACAATATCTTCTGCATCCTCCTTATTTCCTAAAAACCGCATGCCTACGTTAAACATGGCATCCACATACAAACTATACAGTTCATACTGCGAACTGGACTGGCCTTCCTTGCATTCCTCGACCAGGGTTTGATGTGTAAAACGGATGTCGGTTTCCAAGTAATAAAGATTGATGTGTTACCACTAAAGACAAGCGCAAAAGTAAAGGGTTGCATCAAAGGACAAAAAAGTTGAATAGATCCAAAATATAGGAGTTAAGCGGTTGTAAATACCCTTTAAAATATGACGTTGGCGGTTGCTAAACGATCTGTAAATCAGTTTATACCACTGTAGTATAGGATATTTTGGACATCGAATAGTAGAGATTTGTACTTTTATATGATGCGCATAAGAACGGATATCTCAAGTGATTATATTACAGAAAAAGATCAAGAAGTGGCAGAAATTGCCAATGCATTAGCACATCCTGTTCGGGTAGCCTTAGTTCGTTATCTGGCCGAGAAAAACAAAGGTAAAGGGGTCGATAACTTTACTTGCAACAAAGATTTGGTAGCGCTTTTCGGTTACGCGCAATCAACGATCTCACAGCATGTGAAGATTTTAAAGGCGGCTGGGTTATTTATGACATCGCCTAAAGATAAGTTTGTTTTTTATAGGTTGAACTTCGACTTATTGGAACAATACACCAATTCCCTGCTTGGGATTACAAAGTAAGTGCTAGGTTCTTTTTTAAGAGACATTTAAATAGTAAATTCGTATATCGTTAATAAACGATTTAAATATTTCTATTATGCGTGTACTGCTTCTTTTACTTTCTTTCTTTTTCGGTATTCATAGTTACAGTCAATCTTTACATGACCTGGAAACGCCCAAAAATCATTACTTGTCTTTACAACAATTGTCTGCTACGCCAAATCCCGATCAATCTCATTTAGATACGCTTTCCTTTACCCCGGATCAGTACAATGCAGTTGCGCTAACTTATATACTAATGAAGCCGGCCTACTTGAATGCAATGCAAATACAAGAACTGAAAAACAAGGTTCATTTTCCAGCGAATTCTTCAGTACAGACCGCCGCCGAGCTACAACTACTTTTAGATTGGCAAGAAAAGCGAACACCCGAGCAGATAGCGCGCACGAAAGAAGTGTTAGCGCCCATTGGATATTGGCCGCATATTGAAGTTAAGAAAGATCATCCCCGATTTGCAAGCAACCGACAGCATTTGATGTTTGAGGGTAGGGAGATACTGGGGCCACAATGCACAGTTACTAATTATCCGCGTACTTTCACCTTGTTACAAGGGGTTACCAGGGATATGAGAATTATGGAATTTACCGTAAAGTATCATCTTTTGAGGGCCAGGCCCTACATACTGGAACCCAAATTGGAGCCCCTTGCTATTATGGGGTCTCCTTCTTTTGCCAGTGGGCATACTTTGTGGGCGTATATTCAAGCCTTTGTGTGGAGTGAACTGGTTCCGCAAAAGCGAGCTGCTTTTTTAGATTTGGCTTATGAAATCGGAGAATCTCGTGAAATTATGGATATCCATTATCCAAGCGATGAGGAAGCAGCTCGCGTACTGGCCCACCATATGCTAACCGCTATGTGGAGTAACCCCAAATTTCAAGCAGATCTTAAAGCTGCTCGAGTAGAGTGGCAGTAAGTCTGCAACGACTTACGCTCTGCCAAGGCTTCCTTGTGCTCTGCCAGCTTCTTCCTTATCCTTCCCTTATAGAAGATTTGGGGTGAACTCAGGTTGATATGACCTCCCCTCATGTTTTCTCGGAATCCCGAGAAAGTGTCTTCGGAATATTTTTATATCAGGCATGCAACCCTTTGTTTTTTGAATTGTCTCTAGCGGTAACAGTTCAATCATAAACAACAAAAACATCAAAACAATGAACAGTAAACATCGCAGATCGCTGCGCATCCCTTGTTTAGTTATTTGGTATGCTGCTTTTCTCTTTTTGGGATTCTCGGCACAAGGGCAAAGCAATTACACCGTTAGCGGTACCATTACCGATCAAAACAATGGAGAAACGCTATTTGGCGCTTCTGTTTTTCTATTGGGTACTGATATAGGTGGTGTTACCAATGAGTATGGGTTTTATTCCATTACGGCTCCGGCCGGGGAATACACCCTTAACATTGCGTACATGGGGTATGCAGACGTTAATCTCAAAGTAACCTTAGACCAAAATCTGAAGAAGGATATTGAGATTTCGGAAACCTCAACAACGCTGGACGAGGTTACGGTTACGGCAGAGGAGCCAGAACGGGCACTAATTCGAAAGCCAGAAATGAGTGTGCTTAAAATGAATGTAGGTACCATTAAAAAAACACCGGTTGTATTAGGGGAAGTAGACGTTTTAAAATCGCTACAGCTATTGCCGGGGGTAAGTAATAATGGCGAAGGCACCGGTGGCTTTCATGTTCGAGGGGGAGCTCAAGATCAAAACCTAATCTTGTTAGATGAAGCTATTATTTACAATACTTCTCACCTCTTTGGCTTCTTCTCTGTTTTTAATGCCGATGCCATTAAAGATGTGAAACTTTACAAAGGCGGTATTCCTGCACGTTTCGGGGGACGGGTGTCCTCTGTCTTAGATATCCGTCAAAAAGATGGGAACCGCAAAAACTTTGGTTTAACAGGGGGTATTGGGCTTATCTCTAGTCGCCTTACTGCCGAAGGTCCCGTTTTTGGTGAAAAAGGGTCTTTCCTAATAGCCGGTCGCCGGTCGTATATCGATCTTTTGTTGAAAGCAGCCGGAGAGGACAATAGTGTATCTTTTTATGACCTCAATCTAAAGACCAATTACAGCATCAATCCTAATAATAAATTATTTCTTTCAGGCTATTTTGGAAGGGACGCTTTTGACTTTGCTGGTGTTTTTAAAAACAGCTATGGCAATGCCTCGGGCAACCTGCGTTGGAATCATATTTTTAACGAGCGTTTGTTCTCCAATCTGTCCGCTATTGCCAGCCGATACGATTATGAGTTAAACTTTGATCAAGATGAGTTTGAGTGGGTATCTTCTATTACCAACTACAATCTGAAGTACGACTTAAAATACTATCTGAGTGATGCTTTTGTACTCGATTTTGGTATTAATGGTATTTACTACGACTTTGATCCTGGACAGGTACAGCCTACAGCAAGCACTTCTCCGGTAAACCCGCTGCAATTAGATCAAAAACGCGCTTTAGAAGGGGGGCTTTATGTAGAGGCAGAGCACAAATTATCGGATAGACTTACTGCGCAGTACGGCTTGCGATACAGTACCTTTTCCCGACTTGGTGGACAGGCCATTTCGGAATATGCCAATGGGCGTCCGGTGGTATACAACCCTACTTTAGGTATTTACCAAAGGGGGACTGCTATTGGAGAGACCAATTTTTCCAACAGCGAGGCTATCAAGACTTTTGGAAACTTCGAACCCAGAGTTTCTGTAGCTTATTTATTAAATGAAAATGCTTCCTTAAAAGCAGGGTTTTCTAGAGCGGCTCAGTACATTCATCTACTAAGCAATACTTCTGCGGTAACACCCCTAGATGTTTGGACACCCAGTGGTCCTTTTATTGAACCGCAACTGTCTAATCAGTATGCTTTGGGGTATTTCCGAAATTTTTTAGACAAGACGTATTCCTTAGAGATTGAAACTTATTACAAGACTGTAGACAATCGTATAGACTATATTGATGGTGCAGAGCTCATTGGTCAAAACACCATTGAAACGGAAATTCTAAATGGAGAAATGCGTGCTTATGGTCTCGAGGTGCTTTTACGAAAAAATGAGGGTGACTTAACAGGTTGGATTGCCTATACACTTTCCAAATCAGAACAACGCAGTACTGGAGGCTCAGCTGGAGGTCCAGGGATCAATAATGGAGACTGGTACAATACCTTTTTTGACCGTACCCACGATATTTCTATTTCTGGCGCCTACCAATTGAACAAACAGTGGAGCTTTGGTACCAATCTTATTTTTCAAACAGGACGTCCGGTTACTTATCCCAACGGACAGTATGAATATGAGGGATTGTCTATTGCCAGTTATGCTCCTCGTAATTCGGATCGTCTACCGGCTTATCACCGCGTGGATGTTTCAGCAAGCTTTAGTCCTAAAAAATATCTCAATAAACGCTTTAAAGGCGAGTGGGTGTTAAGTATTTACAACTTGTATCACAGAAAAAACGCGGCTGCGATCTCTTTTGGCCAGAATATAGAGACCGGAGCTAATGAAGCCACGAGAACAGCCATTTTTGGTATTGTTCCCTCTTTAACATACAACTTTACATTTTAAGACCAATGAAAACAATAGTCTATTTATATCTGATTTTAATTTTAAGCCTATTCTTTAATAGCGCTTGTACCGATGTTGTTGATGTTCCTGTACAAAATGGACCTGAACGCCTTGTAGTTGAAGCCTCTATCGATTGGGAAAAAGGTACTCCAGGTAATGTGCAAACCATTAACTTGCGAAAGTCGACTCCATTTTTTGACACCAATACCATAACAGATGTTACTGGCGCGGTAGTAACCGTTACCAATGATAGTAATGGAAACGTATTCAATTTTGCCGATCAAAATAATGGTACCTACAGTACAGATACTTTTCAACCTGTTTTAAACCAATCCTACACCCTACGGATCGAGTACGAAGGAGCGGTATATACGGCACAAGAAACCATGACACCGGTAACAGAGATTACGGACGTCTTCCAAGATAGAGAAGATGGTTTTGATACGGAAGAGCTTGAAGTACACTTGGTATTCACCGATCCTCCTGAAGAAGGGGATTATTACCTCTTTAAATTTCAACGTCGTGGTGATTTGCTACCCGATTTGGAGGTCGCCGAGGATGAGTTTGTTAACGGTAATGAGATCGATTGGTGGTATGAGATTGAAGAGGATGAAGAACAAAACCTATTTCCATTTGCCCCTGGGGATACGGTAGATATGGAAATGTATGGTATCTCCGAGCCTTACTACGATTATATTAAAATACTAATAGAACAGTTAGGTGGTGTGGGCCTTTTTGAGGCTACTCCGGTATCGGTAAGAGGTAATTGTATCAACGAAACCAATCCAGAAAACTACGCTTTTGGTTACTTCAGGCTAACAGAAGTAGTTAAAGCCAATTATACTTTTGTTGATGATGGTTTTACCCCCTGAAGACTAGATGCTGATGATAGATTTGGGTTAAAGGTAAGATTGGTTTGATGTGGAAGTGTCGGGTTGCTAGCGCCCGGCACTTCGTTTTTTCAGGCCTTGTTAAAACCGTATTAAAAAAGGCATTCCCACTAAAAACAATGCAACCCTAGAGGTTGCATTTTGTCTTTGTGATAACATATAAATTATTAAGAATGAGACAAATAAAAACAACAATGTTAGTAGTGCTAGTGGCTATTTTTAGCGCTACTGCACAAGAGTACAAAGTAATTACCAGTGTGGAATCTATCGTGCCCAGCGGGCTTGGTCGTTCTCGGATTATTAATGCACAGGAAGAAAAGGACTATAAAGCCTATACCAGTGTGCAAACAGAGGCCGATAATACCAGGAACAAATCAGATCGAAAGGATATTCGGGTCAAAAATTTTGAGGAAACCAAATTGCTAAACTTTTTCAATTTGGGGGGTATTCGTTTTCAAAATATCGCGGCGAATGATGCGCTGTTGACCTCAAAAATCAATACTATGATTGCTGAGGGTTGGGAGCTTGCTTTTGTGACCAGTGCCGTGGAAAGTGCAGGAGGCAAGGGAGATGCTAATGGAATTTTCATCACTCGCTATATTTTTAAGCGTTAAAAACCTAAGTTAGATTATTATTGCTTTTACAGAATGCTATAAATCGCTATAGCTTTTCGCTCAAAATGCGCCGGAAATCGCTGGTTATTTTCAAGAATTTTTAGTGAGAAGATGAAGTATTTTGGGCATTTCCTTTAGGACTTCCTTCTTTTCGCCGTAAATCTGATAAAATCCTCTCGCGATATCCAGATATCGCTCCAAAATTTTATAAAAT
>JBCDGY010000117.1:0-9814 GCA_039414375.1 Bacteroidota bacterium
GGACGGTCTATTTTTTTGATAATCTGTGAAAACAGGGTAATATTATCCATGAGAGGTAAGGTTTTTTTGGTGTCAATCCCAAAAGTAACTCTTGGGTCAAAAAAACAGCCTCTCATTTTTTATTTAGGACGCTATTGATTTAAGGTATTATCGCTTTCCCAATTCAGCAACTTCTAAAGCTTCAATCTTTTCGCCATTAATGGTAAAACGCAGTAATGTACGTACTTGATGAAATCCTTGTTTTCCGCAGGCTCCTGGGTTCATATGTAGTAGACCTAACTTTTTATCGTTCATTACCTTTAAAATATGCGAATGCCCACAAATAAATAAACGAGGGGGGTCGTTCGCGATCTGCGTTCTAATGCGGCGATCATATCTTCCGGGATACCCTCCAATATGTGTTATCCAAACCTCAACCTCCTCACAATAAAAACGCAAGTGCTCCGGAAACTCTTTACGCAAATCAGCACCATCAATATTCCCATAAACAGCTTTTACGGGGGCCTTTGTTCGCAATGCTTTAACTACTTCGTAATTGCCAATATCCCCTGCATGCCATATTTCGTCTGCTTCCGATACATAGGACAACAATTGGTCGTCTATGTGGCCGTGAGTATCAGACAATAAAGCAATACGTGTCATACGCTAAAAATATGCTAAAAAATAAAGGTAAAATACAGCGGGGTGGGCTTTATGGTACTTTTACGTTTTGTAAAATTTTATCCTTGCGATATTTTCTAGAGTTGGCCTATCAAGGGGGCGCCTATCACGGATGGCAGCGCCAACCGAATGCCATTACGGTTCAAGAAGTGTTAGAGCGAGCGCTGTCTACGCTGCTTAGAATAAATATAACAGTGGTGGGTGCAGGACGGACAGATGCAGGCGTGCATGCCAAACAGCTATTTGTGCACTTCGAGACACCTACAATAGAGGCTACTGATCATCTGGTACATCGACTCAATGCTTTTCTACCCCAAGATATTGCTGTTACTCAAATAGCTCCGGTGCATGCCAATGTTCATGCCCGTTTTGATGCGGTATCACGAACCTATGAGTACCTAGTTGTTACCACTAAGAATCCGTTTTACAAGGATAGTGCCCATCTTGTACCCTTGCCACTAGATATTCCCCAAATGACCACGGCCGCCTCCCTCTTGATGGATTATCAAGATTTTAAGTGTTTTTCTAAGGCACATAGCGATGTAAAAACATATCTCTGCGACATAACCCATGCAGAATGGACTAACACCGGCGATCTACTTCGCTTTACCATCACCGCAGATCGCTTTTTGCGCAATATGGTACGTGCCATCGTTGGTACCTTATTAGAAATAGGGCTTGGCAAGCGTTCTGTAGCTGAAATGAAGTCTATTATAGAAAGCCGAGATCGCAGTAGGGCTGGGGTTTCCGTCCCCGCAAAAGGATTATATTTGACAAGGGTCACCTATCCCGACAATATTTACTTATGAGTAAAGAACAAGAAATAGGCAAAGCATTTGATGTTCAACTCTTTAAAAGAGTGCTGGGCTTTGCAAAAGCGTATCCTGGTGTCTTGATTACTGTGGTACTCTCAGGTATCTTTTCGGCTGCCTTTGCGGTCTTTAAGCCTATGATTGTTAAAAATGTGATCAATGAGGTTTTAGCGCAACGGAGTCAAGATCAATTATTGTTTGCCGTCTTTGTTTTGGGTGCGGTACTCCTGGGGCAAGTGGTCTTCCAGCTCGCCTTTAACTACTTTGCCAATTTATTGGGGGAGTCTGTAATTAAGGACTTGCGCATTGCCCTTTTTGATAAAATGATGGCCTTTAAAATGACCTATTTTGACCAATCGTCCATAGGTGTTTTGGTGACTAGAGCTGTTGCAGATATGCAGCGTATCGGGGAAATTTTTAGCCAAGGATTTTTCGTTATTGTGGCCGATGTGCTTAAAATGTTAGCTGCTGCTGGTGTCATGTTATGGATGAACTGGCGGTTGGCGTTAATCGTTTTTGCGATTCTGCCGATAATTTTAGTAGCAACACGCTTATTTCAACAGGCTATGAAAGTTGCTTTTATCGAAGTACGGGCTCAGGTGTCTAACTTAAACTCCTTTGTACAAGAGCGCCTAGCAGGTATGAAGATTGTGCAACTTTTTAATCGGGAGGAGATGGAACAGAAGAATTTTCGGGAAATTAATCGCAAACATCGCAATGCATGGCTAAAGACGGTATGGTACAATTCCATCTTTTTTCCAGTAGCAGAAATTTCCTTTTCCATTGGTATCGGTTTAGTGGTCTATTTTGGAGTGATACAACAGATTAACGAAGCGGCGCTTGGAGATACCGGCTCTATTTTCGCTTTTTTCTTTTTGATGGATCTGCTTTTTAGGCCCCTGCGACAGATCGCGGATAAGTTTAATACCCTTCAAATGGGGATGGTTGCGGCCAATCGGGTTTTTAAGATATTAGATACGGATAGCCATATCGCTGATGAGGGCAGCGTAACACTTCCTAAAATAACGGGGGATATTACTTTCGATAAGGTTTATTTTGGATATCTGCCTGATGAAGTGGTACTTAAAGGGATTTCTTTAGAAGTCAAGGCAGGGGAGACCGTGGCTATCGTAGGCGCTACAGGAGCTGGAAAATCGACGATTATTAATTTGCTCAATCGTTTTTACGAAATTGATGCGGGAAGTATCGCTATTGATGGGGTGGATATTCGAGAACAGACCTTGGCCTCGCTTCGCTCACATATTGCGGTGGTGTTGCAGGATGTTTTTCTTTTTGCGGATACTATTGCGAATAATATTTCTTTAAAAAATCCGAATATCGATCAGGCGACTATTGAGGCAGCGGCCCAACAAATTGGCGTGCATCAATTTATTTGTAGTCTTCCAGGTGGGTACGCTTACAATGTTAAAGAAAGAGGTACTATGCTTTCCTCTGGGCAGCGGCAATTAATTGCTTTTCTACGTGCTTATGTAAGTAATCCCGGTATACTCGTTTTGGATGAGGCTACTTCGTCGGTAGATACCTATACCGAACAGTTGATACAAGAAGCGACGCATAAGATCACTGCGAATAGAACGTCCATTATTATCGCGCATCGATTGGCAACTATAAAAAAAGCGGATAAAATAATTGTGATGGATGCTGGGACCATAGTAGAAATGGGAACACACGAGTATCTTCTAGCCCAAGGAGGGTACTATAGTGATTTATACCATGCTCAGTTTTTAAAAGAAGCAGTGGTATAACCGTTACTTTGGCGCAAAGTCTTCAAAAGAAATGATCCCGAAAAGTAGTAATAGGAGATTAACAAATAGACTAGTACCTACAATACCGCCAAAAAAAATACAGCAATACCCTATTCCCTTTAACAAAGTAAGCCACCAACTGTCCTGTGATAAGCGGATATACACAAAAAGGGTATATAACATCATTACGATGCTAAGCAAAATGGAGATCATAAGGTAATGCTGGGGATGTATCAATACCCAACCAATAGTTACTAGTGACAATAAAAAATTAAAAGCGGCCAAACTAAATGTGGCGATCACCAAATGTTCCCATAAGTTGTATTTGCGACTATTGAAAAGTAGTAAGCCACCTATTGCCATAACAGGGAGATACAATAGGTAAATTAAGCTATTGAATTCCATAGTTATTTCTAGTGTCCTGCGTGCAGCTCCCCCTCCAAATAGGTCATCAAAATCGATACGGTCCCAAGCATACTTTCGAAGTAGGAGTAAATTAATCCCTGACAGAAAAAAGGAAATACCCAAGAGGCTGAAGGGATTGAGGTAGCGTTTTCGTACCCCATCAATATAAGCTATGGTGACTTTTTCGGGGCAGTATACCATATGCCTTAAAGTCTTAAAAAACGAATTGTCCAGATCCAAATAACGCACTACAATGTCCTGGCAAAGACTGCGAAAGGTGAGGCGTTTTTTAATAACCTTGGCCCCACAAACTGGGCAATAGGCATAAGTCTTCAATAAAGGAGTTCCACAGTTTTTACAATCCATCAGGCCAAGTCTTTTTCAATAAGCTTGGCAAGTGCTTCAAGCCCTTTGTACCGCACAAATTCTCCATTTTTGAAGTAAGAGATGGTGCCTGTTTCTTCGCTAACCACAAGACATAAGGCATCCGTTTTCTCTGTAATACCCACGGCAGCTCGGTGTCTCAATCCAAAACGTAGGGGAATACTACGTTCGTTAGATACGGGAAGGATAACACGTGTGGCGGTAATAAAATTATCCTGTACTAGCGCTGCCCCGTCGTGTAACGGACTATTCTTGTAAAAGATGCTCTCAATAATAGGTTGTGCTATTTCAATATTCATTTGATCCCCAGTAGATCTTATAAAGTCGAGATTGTTATTGCGTTCAATAACCAAAATAGCTCCTGTTTTACTAATCCCCATATTCTTACAAGCTCCGATGATAGCCTCGATATTAACTTCGGTGGGAAGCGCTTCCTGCTTCAAAAATTTAAAATGACGGATAAAGTTTCTTTTGGAGGCAAAGTTCGTTGAGCCAATTAAGAGCAAAAACTTCCTAATCTCTTGTTGAAATACAATGATTAGGGCAATGAGTCCAATATTCATAAATCCCCCTACCATACTGCTAATCATTTTCATCTGCAAAAGCTCGGTGAGCTTCCAAAGTGCCCAAACAATTACAATACCAATAAATATGTTGATGGCTACCGTACCCTTAACCAATTTATAGATATAATACAACAATATGGCTACCAGTACAATATCGATGAGATCGGTAATCTTGAATTCCAAGAAATTTAGAAATTCCAATACGGGGTATTTTTTGTAAAAATAAGCAAACCCAGCTTCACCAATTTATGGGTTAAGAAGCGCCAAGTGAAGTTGTATACATTCTCTGGCCTCTTTAACATCATGGGTTCTTAAGATGTGGGCTCCTTTTTGTAAGGCAATCATGTGTAAGGCTGTAGTTCCGTTCAAAGCTAGTTTGGGAGTTGTTTTTACGGTTTTATAAATCATGGATTTTCGGCTGATACCAATAAGCATAGGCCGGTTGAGATTTCTTAATAATTGGAGGTTATTCAGTAGTTCAAAGTTTTGCTCCAAAGTTTTCGCGAAACCAAATCCAGGGTCTATAATAAGGTCATTGAGTCTTTTCTGATTGGCAGTGGCGATGCGTTCCGAAAAGTAAAAGATCATTTCCTTAATTAAATCGTCATATTGAGTTTGGTCCATCATCGTTTTAGGTGTTCCCCTGGAGTGCATTGCAATGTAAGGCACCTGAAAGGCGGCCGCAGTATCTAGCATTTCGGGATCTAATTGCCCACCAGAAATATCGTTAATCATAGCCGCGCCTACCGCTAAGCAGGCTTTAGCAACCGCACTTCGAAAAGTATCTACTGAAAGAGGGCACTCAGGAAATGTTTTGGTTAAATGGGTGACTATGGGAACAATACGTCGCAATTCCTCCGTTTCGGATACCTCATCGGCGCCCGGGCGAGAGCTATAGGCACCTACATCTATAAAATGGGCTCCTTCACGGATCATTTTTTCGGCTTGCGTTAGCATAGCCTGCTCCTCGCGATACCGCCCACCGTCATAAAAAGAATCTGGGGTAATGTTCAAAATACCCATTACTTTGGGAGTGGAAAGATCGATAAGCGATCCCCTACAGTTTATCGTTAAAGGTGGGTGTTTCATTTGTTGTGTTTCGGTTATCTTTGGCGCGGCAGTTATCGAAAGGATAATGCTAGTGAAAAATACACAAAAAAGCCTGTTGATGCGGCGAACTTCGGAACAATACGACAAGGCCATTCAAAATTGTAGGGACCTCTTTGAAAAGAAAACCAACGACTATGGAACGGCTTGGCGCATTTTAAGACTTCCTTCCCTTACGGATCAATTATTTATCAAAGCCCAGCGCATTAGGAGCCTACAAGAAAACAGTGTGCGCAAAGTAGATGAGGGACAACGTTCTGAGTTCATGGGAATCGTTAACTACGCTCTTATGGCGTTGGTACAACTAGAACGCGGCGTGGTAGACCAACCTGATCTAAATGCGGAAGCGGCTTTGGTAGCTTACAATACACAAGTAGCCCATACCAAGGCCCTCATGGAGGCTAAAAACCACGACTATGGCGAAGCTTGGCGAGAAATGCGGGTAAGCTCTTTAACGGATTTGATTCTTCAGAAACTATTGCGCATCAAATCTATTGAAGACCTAAAGGGGGAAACTTTAGTAAGCGAAGGGGTAGCGGCAAACTATGGTGACATTGTCAATTATGCAGTGTTTGCCTTAATTCATATGGGGGAAAATGGAGATGAATAACGGAGTTGCATTGTCGTTAAGGAAGTGCAAGTACATCGATTTTAAACTGTTCAAGTATATATGAAATACCTGGTAGCCCTTTTTAGAGTATTTGTTGGTATCTTATTTATCCTTAGTGGGTGGGTAAAGTTGAACGATCCGGTTGGATTTTCTTTTAAATTGGAAGAGTACTTTAGTCCAGCCGTACTCGATATCCCATTTTTAGAGCCATACGCTTTGGCTCTCGCTATAATAGTAGTTATTGTTGAGATTATTTTGGGCATCCTGTTGTTATTGGGATTAAAACCAAAATTGACGCTTTGGAGCCTTTTGGCCATGATCGTCTTTTTCACCTTTCTCACTTTCTATTCTGCGTATTTTAATAAGGTTACCGATTGTGGATGTTTCGGAGATGCCGTAAAGCTCACCCCATGGCAGTCTTTCGGGAAAGATGTGGTATTGCTGCTGATGATAGTGGTATTGTTGCTCGGAAAAAAGTACCTCACCCTCTGGTTACCAAAACCGTTGAGCTGGGGCATTGTATTGCTGGGTACGATAGCTTGTATTGTTTTTTGCTGGCAAGTACTCAACCATTTACCCACCGTGGATTTTAGGCCCTATAAAATCGGGGCTAATATTATCGAGGGAATGACAGTGCCAGAAGACGCGGCTAAACCAGTACAAGAGTTTCAATGGAAGTTTAAAGTTAACGGCCAAGAAGAGGTGCATATTACTGATGGTTATTATCCAGAGGTTAATGGGGAATTATTGGGGGTAGAGACCAAGATTATCCAGGCAGGTTATGAACCGCCCATTCATGACTTTACTATTGAACAAGAAGGCGTTGACTTTACGGAAAGCTTGATGGCAGAACCCAAACTGTTGATGGTTATTGCCTATGATCTCAGTAAGAGTGAACGGTCTGCTTTTAAAAAGGTGAAAGCCACTACCGATCTCGCTTTATTAAAAGGTTATAAGGTGATCGGTATGTCCTCTTCAGGACCAGCCGAAACCGATGTACTCACTCAAGAATACGATCTTAACTTTGACTTTTATTTTACGGATATGACCACTTTAAAGACGATTGTGCGGTCTAATCCCGCTATTTTGATCTTAAAAGAAGGGACTATAACCCAGAAAAAACATTATAATGATTTTGATGCGTTGCAGCTTTAATTGTAGCGCTCCCAATAACCCTAAATACACAAAATGAGAACAAAGATTGTCGCCGGAAACTGGAAAATGAATAAAAACGGCACCGAAACTGAAGCGCTATTGTCCGAACTAGCTGCAAAACTACCTGATACTGATGCAGAGGTCGTAGTGGCTCCCACTTTTGTAAATCTAAGTGCGGCAGTCAGGCATTTGGAAGGTTCCGTTATTCAAGTCGCAGCTCAAAATATGCACTTCGCAGAGAATGGGGCCTATACCGGGGAGATATCGGCAGATATGCTTCAAAACATTGGTATTGAAATTGTAATCTTAGGGCATTCAGAAAGGCGCGCTTATTTTCACGAAGACGATGCCCTTTTGGCAAAAAAAGTGGATACTGCATTAGCGAAAGGATTACGGATAATTTTCTGTTTTGGTGAAGAGCTGGAAGATCGAAAAAGCGGCAATCACTTCACTGTTGTCGAACAACAGCTCAACAAGGCCCTCTTTCATTTGGAAGCGGCACATTGGAAACAGTTGGTTTTGGCCTACGAACCTGTTTGGGCCATAGGTACCGGAGAAACGGCTAGTCCTGAACAAGCGCAAGAGATGCATGCTTTTATCAGAAATACCATTAAAGCGCATTACGATACAGCAACGGCAGATGCGGTAACTATTCTTTATGGGGGTAGTGTAAAACCTAATAATGCCGCTGATATTTTTTCCAAAGCCGATGTCGATGGAGGACTTATAGGAGGTGCTTCATTAAAGTGTGACGACTTTACCGCCATTATTGAGGCCATTTAACCCAAATTACGCTCCCTTAACGCATAATTTGGGTTTAATGGTATACTTAGAATATGACTTTACCGTAACTCCTTCAGAGCCAGGACGCGATGTTCTTGTTGCTGAACTTGCCGAACTTGGTTTTGAAAGTTTTGTAGAAACCGAAGAAGGGGTTAAAGCTTATATCCAGAAAGTACCAGAACTTTCGCTAGATCTTAAGGCGCTCTTTATCGTGGAGCACAATGCTTTTCAAGTGAATTGGAAAAGCAAGGAAATTCCACCGCAAAACTGGAACGCTACCTGGGAAGCCGATTTCCATCCTATCCACATCGATGGGCGCTGTGGGGTAAGGGCGCCCTTCCATGAGCCGTTGAAAGTACCCTACGATTTGGTAATTGCTCCAAAAATGAGCTTTGGTACCGGACATCACGAAACGACACATCTGATGCTACAAATGCTTTTAGACGAAGATTTAGAAGACCAATATGTATTAGATATGGGAACAGGGACAGGGGTGCTGGCCATCTTGGCGGAAAAGAAGGGGGCTCAACTTATTTGGGCCGTGGATATTGACGAATGGAGTGTAGCCAATGCTCAGGAAAATATCGACCGAAACCTTTGTAAAAAAATACAGGTAGTTAAAGGAGATGCGGCAGTATTAGAAGGTGAAAAGTTTGATTGTATTATAGCCAACATCAACCGTAATATATTAGTAGAAGACCTTCCAAAGTACCGTAAAGTGCTTAAAGATGATGGCTGCATATTCCTAAGTGGCTTCTATGAATCGGACTTAGGAGTAATTTCGGCAGCATGTATGGCCAGTAACCTACAATTAGAAAAAAAACATCTTAAGAACCAATGGGTTGCGGCAAAATATGTATCTTAGTAATTGAAAACGAGAGAGATGGGTTTCAATGAAAAAGTGGAAACGTCGTTGTTAGTGGAGACTGAGGTCACCCATGGCAACGAAATAGTGCTTTATAATGATGAGGTCAACACCTTTGACCATGTTATTAGTACTTTGATTGAAGCCTGTGAACATACCCCAGAACAAGCAGAGCAATGTTCTTTAATTGTACACTATAATGGTAAGTGCACTGTAAAAACTGGCCCGTATGATGATTTAAGGCCTCGTTGTTCAAAACTATTACAGGCTGGACTCAGTGCCGAAATTATCTGAGCAAGGCTGTAGCTTATTTTCCTATTTATTTCTTTTGTTATATTTATGAGGAACTATCCTCATTTAAAATGCGTTATTGGTGTTTAGGCCTGTGGTTTTTTGTTTGGCTTTCCCAAGCATAAGAATTACTGCTTACCACACCCTTTCATTTCTTTAGTTTTGCTTCAAAAATTAGTGGGCCAAAGGTTGTATGATCTAAAAGAAGTAAGTGATTGTGAAGAAAACTCTAGATTTTTAAAGGAATTATCCCCTAATAAAGCATCACGCTTGCATTTTTAAGTTTTATTTAGTATTCCAATTTTGGTGGATTTACCTATATTCACCGATTATTGTTATGAAAAGGCATGTTTTCTCGAAAAGACATAGTTTTTGAGAAAGAAAGACTGCTCTTTACAAGGTGGATCAAA
>JBCDGY010000118.1:0-9809 GCA_039414375.1 Bacteroidota bacterium
AATTTAAGCGACTACTAAAAATAAGTGGGTATTACCTCTTTATAGGCTATTTAGCACTTTGGTGGATCTTCGTCCACCTGGTAAACGAAGGATTGCCGGTATACTTTTTATTGGGTATTACATTAACGGTAAATAGCGCTTTATTGGTTTATCTGTTCGCCACTCGGAAAATCGTATTCACTAATTTTCACAAGTACATTATCGCTCTATTTTACATTGGTGGCGGGTGTATTTTTTTAACCATGATTCCTTATCGACAAGATGGATTTGCGCAATACCTAATTATGGGTGTTTTTATTTTAATATGGGTAAACGATACCTTTGCCTATGTGGTTGGCCGTACTTTAGGACGTCATAAGCTCTTCCCATCAATTTCCCCTAATAAGACTATTGAAGGTGCCCTCGGAGGTGTTATTTTTGCATTAATAGCAGCATATTTAATGTCTAGATTCGAACCCATTCTTTCTACTGTACAATGGTTATCCTTAGCGGCAGTTATTGTAGTTACAGGCAATCTTGGGGACTTGTTGGAATCTAAATTCAAGCGCGTAGCTGGTGTTAAAGATAGTGGGGCTATTTTTCCTGGGCACGGCGGTGTGTTGGATCGATTAGACAGTTTGGTTTTTGCTGCACCTTTTGCTTATTTGATGTTAATCTTATATACCCATGTTCCATAAAGAAGGAAGAACCATTATTTTATCCGCATTTGTAATCGTAGTAGCCCTATTGATTCTGGCCGACCGCTTCGTTCCAATAATGGAACTGCGTATTGGGCTTCAAATTGTGCTTATTGTCTTTCTTGTGCTTATTCTACAATTTTTTAGAAATCCCAAAAGACCTGTTCGCCCTAGCTTCGACGAAATATTAGCTCCCGTAGACGGTAAGGTAGTGGTTGTAGAAGAAGTAGAAGAAGCGGAGTATTTCAAAGAGAAACGCCGACAGATCTCCATTTTTATGTCTCCCTTAAATGTACATGTAACACGCTATCCTGCAAGTGGGGCCATTACTTTTTCTAAATATCACCCAGGAAAGTATTTGGTTGCTTGGCATCCCAAATCAAGCACCGATAACGAACGTACCACAGTAGTCTTGAGAACTCCCAAATTTGGAGAAATTCTATACCGGCAGATAGCAGGGGCTATGGCACGTAGAATTGTCAATTACGCTGAAACCGGCGAACGGGCTATTCAAGGGGAAGATGCCGGATTTATCAAATTTGGATCACGAGTAGACCTATTTTTACCGCTAGACGCCCAAATATGCGTGAAAATAGGTCAAAAAGTAAAAGGTGCTAAAACCTGCGTTGCAATGCTAGCGGATCAAGATGATCGATAATCAGCTTATAGAAGACTTTAAGGAAGCGGTAGACATTGTAAACCGTTATACCCATCCCCTACCAGCCGATGTGCTACTCAAATTGTATGCGTATTATAAGATTGCCAATAAAAATCAAAGACATCCCGGAAGCAAAACCCCGTTGATCAACGCCTTTAAAGCCAATGCGCTTATACAAGCTAGAAACATTAGCCGCACCGAAGCTATGGAGTGCTATATAACCCTAGTAAACAAAGAAATAAAGCCTTTTCTTTAATTCAAATTATGAGACCTTTGCAGAATGGGTAAATAGTGATACGCAATCCAAACTATGGAAAATTTCGTCCTTCTCAAAAATTTTAAGTCCTCACAACCAGAAGGTTGCTCCGGGTTAAAATTTCATCGGGCGTCGAACTTTCCACATACTTTGAATTTTGCAAAGGTCATTATGCCTTAGAGGGGCGTAATGGGTTAAAAGCACCCTAAAATAGATGGATTTGGAGATTTTAGCTTAGCCATCGCAAGTCAAGGCCTGGTTCCTCTAATGCCTACTTTGAGTTTAATGCGTGGACGAAGAAAGGGAGGCCAAACTAGTCTCTAGGGTCACTATCTTCGCTTCGGCATCGGCTGCTTTTTTACGTTCTAGCTCGACTACCTGTGCTGGCGCATTGTTCACAAAGCGATCGTTGGAGAGTTTCTTTTGAACACTTTGCAGAAAGCCACGGGTATACGCCAATTCCTCATGTATTTTCTTAATCTCAGAGGCCACATCAATGGTTCCAGCAATGGGAATAAAATACTCATTGCTACCCACTCTAAAACTAAGTGCTCCTTCCACTGGCGTAGTTACAGTTTCAATCTCTTCTATATTCCCCAGCTTTTTGATGATAGCATCCAAAAGACTATCCGTTTCCTCGGAGTGCAATTCTTTCAGTTGAAGTACCTCTTTATTTGGGATATTTTTTTCCTTCCTAATCGTTCTGATACCAGCAACCACAGCAGTTGCATAGTTAAACTGCGTAATTATTTTGTTGTCAAAAGCGGCAGGTTTCGGCCAATCCGAAACACAAAGGGATTGCTTATCACCACGAGCGTCAATAAGATGCCACACTTCTTCGGTTAAAAAGGGCATAAAGGGATGTAGCACCTTAAGGTTCTTTTCAAACAAGGCCACAACTGCTTCATAGCTCTTTTTATCAATAGGGGCTTGATACGGTGGCTTTAGAATTTCTAGGAGCCAAGAGCAAAAATCATCCCATATCAATTTATACAGTGCCATTAAGGCATCGGAAATACGATATTTTGAAAAATGGTCTGTGATTTCGGCCAATACTTCATTAAAACGCGCTTCATACCATGCCAAACCAAGCTTGGCAGATTGCGGTTGATCGCCATTGGTAACCTCCCAGCTTTTTACAAGTCTTAGCGCATTCCATATTTTATTGGTAAAATTGGCGCCTTGTTGACAAAGCGCCTCGTCAAATAAAAGGTCATTACCTGCCGCAGCACTTAACAACAATCCAACGCGAACACCATCCGCACCATATTGGCCAATTAAGTTTAAAGCATCCGGTGAATTGCCCAACTGCTTAGACATTTTTCGTCGTTGCTTATCTCGTACCAATCCGGTCAGATATACATGTTCATAAGGTCGCTCTCCTCGAAAGGCATAGCCAGCCACAATCATACGGGCTACCCAGAAAAACAAAATATCCGGAGCGGTTACCAGGTCGTTAGTGGGGTAATAATAATTAACCTCTTCGTTATCAGGATTTAAAATACCCCCAAAAACACTAATCGGCCACAACCAGGACGAAAACCAAGTATCGAGAACATCGGCGTCTTGTTTGAGATCGGCAATGCTAAGTACCTTAGACCCTCCTTGTTCGGCAATAGCTGCATTGGCAAGTGCCAGTGCTTCTTCAGCTGTCTCAGCTACCACAAAATCTTGGGTACCCTCACCGTAATAGTAGGCGGGAATACGTTGTCCCCACCACAATTGGCGAGAAATATTCCAATCCCTAATATTTTCCATCCAATGGCGGTAGGTATTTTTGAACTTCCCTGGAAAGAGCTTAACTTCCTCCGTTTCCATGACCGCCTCCAGTGCTGGTTTGGCCAAAGTATCCATCTTTAAAAACCATTGATCCGACAAACGTGGCTCAATTACTGCCTTAGTGCGTTCAGAGGTCCCCACTTTATTGATATGGGTTTCTGTTTTAGCCAGGTACCCTTTTGCCTCTAATTCTGCCACAATGGCCTTACGCACTACAAAACGATCTTGGCCCTGATAGTGAAGTCCATAGGAATTTAAAGTAGCGTCTTCATTAAAAATATCAATGATTTCTAACTGATGACGCTCGCCAATGGCTTTATCATTTTCATCATGAGCAGGAGTAACTTTTAGGCAACCTGTACCGAATTGCATATCTACATAATCGTCCTCTATAATGGGAATAACACGATTACAGATGGGAACTACGGCCTTTTTACCCCTAAGATGTGCATAGCGTTCATCATTAGGATTAATACAAATGGCAGTATCCCCAAGAATGGTCTCTGGCCTGGTGGTAGCAATAGTCAATCGTTGGTCTGTACCCTCAATGGGATAAGTAAGGTAGAACAATTGTCCCTGTCGCTCTTCATAATTTACTTCTTCGTCAGAAAGTGTCGTTTTGGCTTCAGGATCCCAATTTACCATACGGTAACCTCTGTAGATTAACCCTTGACGATACAAGTCCACAAAAACCTTGATAACCGAAGCAGACATATCGTCATCGAGCGTAAACTTTGTACGCTTCCAATCACAAGAACATCCTAGTTTCCGTAGCTGTTTTAAAATGGTGCCTCCATATTCGTGCGTCCATTCCCAGGCATGTTTAAGGAAAGTCTCCCTGGTTAGGTCAGCTTTTTCAATACCAGACTCCTTTAGCTTGGCTACTACCTTAGCCTCAGTAGCAATAGAAGCATGGTCTGTTCCCGGCACCCAGCAAGCATTTTTACCTTCCAAACGCGCTTTGCGCACCAAAACGTCTTGTATGGTATTGTTGAGCATATGTCCCATGTGCAACACCCCGGTAACGTTAGGAGGAGGTATTACGATAGTGTAGGGCTCACGATCATCGGGGGTAGAGGCAAAAAATTCGTGCCTTTCCCAGTAGTCGTACCACTTTTCCTCAACCAATTGAGGTTCAAATTTTGGTGGAATCTCCATTTAGGTATGATTTTTGCTCTATTTGGAACGATGGAAGAAGGATTTTGTTCATTGCAACTACCTCCCCATCAAGAACCTTTTTAGTGTATACGAAACAAAAATAAGTAACGTTATCACATTATAAAAGGTTTTAGAAGGAGGCCTTGTGGCCATTTTAAAATCAATACCAAATAATTAAGAAATGAAAAGAGGAGTACTTTTATTATTTATCGGCTTATTGACTTGGTCTGTTCAGGCTCAAGACCAAACGGCCAAGATTGAATTTAAGAGCGAGACCATTGATTACGGGGACATTGCCAAAGGAAGTGATGGTGTCCGTGTATTTGAGTTCACTAACACCGGAGATGTGCCTTTGGTAATTAGTAGCGTAAAATCAAGCTGCGGCTGTACCATCCCTAAAAAACCAGAAGATCCCATTATGCCAGGTGCTACTGGGGAGATTCAAGTAAAGTATGATACCAATAGAATTGGCCCAATTAGAAAAGCGATTACAGTTACTTCTAATGCAGATACGCCAACCAAGGTGTTAAAAATCAAAGGAACCATACTTTCTGAAGGCACAAAGTAACACGGTATCTTTGAAAGAATATATTAAAAAGCCCTGATCTCAATCAGGGCTTTTTATCTTTAAATAAGTCCTTTAGCACAAAGGTGAAGAGAACATCTTTATTGTAGCGTTCGATCAATACCCTAACCCGTTTACCTGCTTTATTATTAAGCATATGCAATACCTCTTGCAGTTTATAATCGTGTATCTTTTTTCCATTAACGGCGAGTATCACATCTCCTTCTTCTAGGCCTGCCTCCGCTGCGGGGCTACCGGCACGAATACCAGACACTACAATCTCAGGCACTAGACTCAGTCTTGTTTTATGTTCCAATAAGAGCTGTACATTTCCAAAAGTGCTATGATCATCATCTCGTAAAAATCCTTGAGCGTCAGCAATGCTTTCTGCAATATAGCGCACCCCATTGTGTTGCAAATCTATTCCTGCCAAATTGTATTGAAAGGGCATGCCAAAATCAGCATTTTTAGCTAAGAAAAGTTGTTGCCTCGGATAGTCGAAAATTAGAGTAAATCGCTTCAGTACTTCCCCTCCTACGCTACCGTTGCGATCGCCCAAATCTTTAATAGCTCCAAAAGCATTCCTATAGGGAAAGGCAACTTTGGCATCGTCTAAAACAAAGCTACCGATGCGCATTCCTTTTAAACGCGTTCTTCTCCCGAAAATATCACCACTTAGCCCTTTTCCTAAAAAGTCTTCATACGATTGCTCTGGAACAGTTAAGCCCTGCTCCAAGTCAGAAAACAACCACAAGGCATCGCTACTTCCGGTATCCACCAATAACTTTACCGGCACCTCCGTGTTGTCCTCAGTAGTCACCGCGGCATCCAAGTAAGCCTTTTTGTTTATAATTGACAAGGGTACTTTTTCGAACTTATCGGAGTGATCATATATATAATACTTAGGGTCGTAAAGTTTTAGATGTCGCCGTTTGTAATTGATCTCTACTATAAAATCCTTAAAAATGTCGTGGCCAATAATACCATGTACCGGAAGGCCCAAGGTGGTAGAAAAATCTAAATCTTTATCAAGAACCACATATATCGCCTGATCATTGCTGCGCGCACCGCCCAATTCCAATCTATTGTGTACTGATTTTAAAGCCTGTATGGGTTCTCCCTCCCCCAGGCCTTTAAGCGTTATGGGCGATACGTTATTGATTTGAATAGAATCTTGTGGAGTCACGTTAAAGAGAATAGGATTACGTACGCCAGTATCCAAAATAAAATCTAACTGCGTACCATTTAGCGTAACGGGCACAACCATTACATTATTGATCAGTTCAAATCTGACTTTTTCAAATCGTTTTTCTTTTGAAATATGAAAACGTTGACCATAGCTATTGAAGGAAAACACTATAATCGCAATAAAATAAAGCAGGGGTTTATTGAACTTCAAATCAATTATATTTCATTCATTTACTGTAAATTACAAAAAAATAAGTACATGCGTTATACTTTAACTACAGACTTAGGGCGTTATTGTCTGGCTAGCAGTGTTGGTAGCTATCCCAGCTTTCCCCATTTTTGCTAATAAATTTAATTCGCATGCCAGAAATCTCCTTAAAAGGGAAGCGAATGCCCGCTTCGCCAATTCGAAAATTGGTTCCTTATGCCGAAGCCGCTAAGCAAAAAGGAATATCGGTTATTCACCTTAATATTGGCCAACCAGATATTGAAACTCCTAAAATCGCCTTGGAGGCAGTTAAAAACGCAGACATTAGCGTCTTGGCGTACAGTAGGTCGGAAGGTTCCGAAACCTACCGTAACAAAATAGCGGACTACTACGCTCAATTTAACATTGCTGTTGATGGTTCGGATATTGTGGTCACTACCGGAGGTTCCGAAGCCTTGTCTTTTGTGATGGGTGCTATATTGGACCCGGGGGACGAAATAATCGTTCCTGAACCCTTCTATGCCAATTATAATGGGTTTGCCACCGCTAACGGTGTTCAAGTGGTGCCAGTAGCTGCTTCTTTTGACAACAATTTTGCGTTGCCGCCATTATCCGAATTTAAAGCTCGTATCAGCCCGAAAACAAAAGCTATTTTAATTTGTAATCCCGGAAATCCCACGGGTTACCTCTATACCGAGGCAGAGATTAATCAGTTGGCAGAACTGGCCAAGGCGCACGACCTCTTTCTTTTGGCCGACGAGGTATATCGAGAGTTTGCGTACGACGGACTGCAACACCATTCCATTTTACAGCAACCAGGGCTAGCAGAACATGCCATCGTGGTTGACTCTGTGTCTAAACGCTACAGCATGTGCGGAGCTAGAATTGGTTATGTCGTATCTAAAAACAAGACGGTAATTGCCGCAGTGCTAAAGTTTGCACAAGCAAGACTTTCTCCCCCTACGCTAGCACAAATGGCTGGCGAGGCGGCTTTAGATACTCCGGCTTCTTATTTTGAAGCAGTACGCACAGAATACGCGTCGCGTCGCGATGTTTTAGTCAAGGCACTTTCCAAAATACCAGAAGTGAAGGTGGCTGTACCAAGTGGTGCTTTCTATTGTATGGTAGCCCTACCCGTATCCGATGCCGACGATTTTGCCCAATGGCTTCTAGAACACTTTTCTTGGGAAGGCAAAACCTTAATGGTGGCACCTGCAGCGGGGTTTTATGCGACCAGTGGTATGGGACAAAATGAAATTAGAATTGCCTATGTATTGGAAAAGGAACTTCTTATACAAGCCGTAACCATCCTAAGAGAAGCGCTAAAAGCATACCCCAGGAAATGACCATTCAAGAAAATGTCTCACTAAAACCCTTTAATACTTTTGGCATTGATGTACAGGCCAAGCATTTTGCCACTGTTAAAGGGCTGGTACAACTGCAGAAACTCTTGCAACTGTCATCTTATCCTGAGCATTTTATATTGGGGGGAGGTAGCAACCTGCTACTTACTCGAGATATTGATGCCCTAGTATTGCACCTAGACCTCAAGGGTATTACCACAATAGCCGAAACCGAAGACACCATAACAATAAAGGCCATGGCCGGCGAAAACTGGCATGAACTTGTGCTTTGGACATTAGATAAAGGCTATGGTGGGCTAGAGAACCTGTCTCTCATCCCAGGTAATGTTGGTACTGCTCCTATTCAAAATATAGGCGCCTATGGTGTTGAGTTAAAAGACGTTTTTGTGAGTTGCGAGGCCATGGCGGTGTCCGATCAGGAATTGGTAGCCTTTACAGCGGCGGAATGTGATTTTGGTTATCGCGATTCTATTTTTAAGAAAGCCTTAAAAGGAAAATATATTATTGTTTCGGTAACCTTTACCCTCACAAAAGTCAACCATCGCTTGCAAACCCTTTATGGAGCTATCGAAGAAGAACTCGTCAGCCTAGCCGTTACTGAGCCAACCATTCGGGATGTTTCTAATGCGGTTATCCGTATTCGCAGTAAAAAACTACCCGATCCTAAAGTCATTGGAAATAGTGGTAGCTTTTTTAAAAATCCAGTAGTATCAAAAAAAACATTTCAAAACTTCCATAAGAAACACGCTGATGCCCCCTTTTACACGCTTGAAGACGGCAATTATAAAATTCCGGCAGGTTGGCTTATAGAACAATGTGGTTTTAAGGGAAAACGTTTTGGTAAAGCAGGGGTACATGACAAACAGGCTTTGGTGCTGGTGAACCACGGCGGCGCTACAGGCAAGGAAATTTTAGAATTGTCGCAACAAATACAAGAAAAAGTTCAAGCGCAATTTGGCATTCGCATATACCCAGAAGTCAACATTATATAAAATGAATAACCCCGGCGACAGAGTCTTAAACCGGGGTTATAACAAACCAAACTAACCGAATGTATTGTAGTATCGTTGAACGAACTTCTGAAGTTATCTCCGTCGTATAATAATCTATTGTTTACTTTAGCGTTGCCTTATATACGTCCTAAAATCATATTTGGATTTTTTAAATTCAATTTTATACTTTTTTTCGCTAAACCATGAGCACCTTACTTGAAAAGCATATCGTTGAACTCTTAAAGGAAAGAGACGAAAAAGCCATTTCCTTGTTATACGACCATTATGCGGACACGCTATATGGTGTAGCACATAAGGTGTTAAAAGATGAAGCACTGGCACAGGATGTGGTACAAGAAAGCTTTATCAAAATCTGGAAAAAATCTGATTCTTACGATCCGTCAAAAGCCAAATTATTCACTTGGCTTTTTAGGATTACTAGAAATACGGCCATTGATAAACTCAGAAGTTTAGGCAACAAAAATGAAAAGGAAATCCAAATAGATGTTTCTGACGTATATCATTTAGGAGAACAGCATATTAGGCCCGAATTTTTGGATATTAAAAAGAATCTGAACCATATTGAGCCCAAATATCGTCTTGTTCTAGAGGCACTATTTTTTGAAGGACTTACCCAGCAGGAAGCCAGTGAGGAATTGAATATTCCTTTGGGTACAATAAAATCGCGCTTAAAAATTGGGCTGCGAGAGATGAGGAAGATTTATAATATATTGGTAGTAATGATTGTAATACACATACCGCTATGAAAGAAAAAATACACGCATTTTTAAATAGTGATCTCTTAGAGAAATATTTGTTAGGGGAAACACAGCAAGAAGAAACCGAAAAGGTGGAGCGCTACATAGCCATGTACCCTGAAGTTCGGGAAGCTTATGACGAATTGGAAACAAGCTTAGAATCTTTTGCCCGTTTGCATGCGCTGAAGACGCCTGCCGGATTAAAG
>JBCDGY010000119.1:0-9549 GCA_039414375.1 Bacteroidota bacterium
TTATCCCACATTTATTTGTAGCTCATAACGATAATTATATAATACATGACAATTTTGAACTTTGAGCTTAATAAAGTTAGGTACAGCAGCCATAACTCTTAATATAGAGTACTTCATTAACCTTGTAAAGCGTTAGTGCTTTCCTAGTAATTTTCAGTTTATTGGATTTGCATTCAACCATATCAACATAAAATAATAAAAGTCCAAAAAAGGCTTGTAAATTCAAATTCATTAATCTACATAAGGGTTATACAACGGTTACAATTGTCGTACACAATTTTATATTGCCGTTATCGAATTTGCCAATCGCCTTTCATTTCCAATTGGTGTTGTGTAGTACCTCTGCTCAATCCCATACATAAGTTGCTTTAAATTTTCTTCAGAACCAATATTAAAAGTCTTATTAACATCTGAAAATTCAAGATTATTACAGTACCCTTTGATGTAATTATAGATAGAATTTCTTTGTTCAGGTGTAAATGCATTAAAAGTGTTGATAGCCATGGCAATTCTTTTTCTATTTGCTTTTTTCACTTTTGAAGCATCATATCCTTCAGTCAGGTTTATAAAATCATTCTGAAGAAACTGTTCTGTGTCTTCTTGGGTGGCTTCTTTATATAGATTTCCAATTCCTGAAAATATTGCTGTAATTGAGGTTAGTTTTTTGAAATAAAGTACATCATCATCTTTATCGTAAATGGCATCTGGAAATTCTTTCAAAATGATAATTGGAATATTCGTATGTATTTCTGGTTGATTTGAAATAGTGAACCATTTACGCCTTATTGTTTGACTATTAGACAATTTTTGAAAGTAGTAATAACGGTCATTTTGGTAAGAGCATAGATATTCTAATCTGTTATAGTCGCCAAGAGCTATTTGATTATATTCAGCTGAATTGAAATCGTAGATTAATATGTCAATACAAAAATCGGTCTCTGAGAATTGCTCTATTCCGAACCATTCATCGTCTTCAAGATTATAATCTGTATCGTATTCGTGTGGATTATTTAAATCGTCAGGCAAATCAAAAATATCTTCATCCGATATCATTTTGACATATTCGCCGTTGCGTCCTGATTTTTTTGCAAGTAAGTGGTTCATATCATTTAACTATATCGATAAATGTGAAATTATTTATTCGTCTTAGTTGGTCAATCTTTATGCTTTTAGGCTCTTTTAGTTCTTTCTTGGTGATTATAAAAAGTTGGACATTATTCGTGGTGTTGAGATAGTAAAAGTGATAACCGAAAACTAAGAAGAGTGGATTAAAATAAAGAGTTTGTGTGAGGAAAGTAAAAATGAAAAGTATTGCAAAAATGAAAATTAATGTTTCTACATAAGGAACACTTAAAGCCACAAAAAAATAACCTAAATAACTTGGCAAAAAGGCATTATTTGCTTGTTCAATACTTAGAATCGAGCCTTTTGAAATATTGTCTTTACTTAACAAGCGAGCGATTAGCAAACTCATATAAGTCAATACAACTGGAACAAAAAAATAAAATATATAGGAAACGTAATTTGGTATGCTCTCTAAATAAAGGCCTATTCCATTTATCAAGACTTTTTCCTTGACCAAGAAGACTACAATTATTAATGAAGTCGCATTAAAAGTGAGAAGAAGTCTGTATAAAAAATTCATTTAGTCTTTTGTCGTTTTTGATTGTGTTAAATCACCTGTAACAACTGTGTGTAATCATTAACCACATCCCCACCACACCCCCAAGATAGTAAATATTCGTAGTGTTAGTCAAAACAAAACCTCCAACCTATTAACAAATACATTTCATGCCCAAAAATCAACAGTTGGGTACCTCCAACTTTTTTTAAGCTTGCATTTGGAGGACTTTTGAACTGTTCAATAATTAAATCAAAAAACAAGATGAAAAAAGTATTGGTATTTGCAACGGCATTATTGGCCTTCTATACAAGCAACGCGCAAGACGAGGCAACGGTCTCGGTAACCGTAACGGTTGAAAACGTGCTTAACGATGAAGGCACGGTATTGATTTCGCTACACTCCAGCGAAACCTTTATGAAGGGGCAAGGTATTATGGACAAGGCAGAAAAGGCCAAAAAAGGGGCTTTAACAGTTACTTTTGACGACGTAGCTTCCGGCACCTATGCCATTATGGCGATGCACGACACTAACGACAACAAACGTATGGACTTTGAAGCCAACGGTATGCCCAAGGAAAGTTATGGGATGAGTGGTAATGATATGGCTATGGGTCCCCCATCGTTTGACATGGCCCAGTTTGAAGTTGCTGATGAAAATGTTACGCTAAGCATTCGGTTTTAAGCCGAAACAGTAATCCAGAACTAAAAGCTCCTGTCTAGGGGCTTTTTTCTTGCCTTCAAATGAACGGGGAGTGGCAATGGGTGTTCAGCGTTTTGTACTTTTAGCGGGAATACTACGATTATGACCATTACCCAATTGCAATATGTTTTGGCCGTTGCCGAATATCGCAACTTTACCCTGGCTGCAGAAAAGAGTTTTGTTACACAGCCCACCTTATCCATGCAAGTGCAAAAATTAGAAGACGAACTGGATGTCCTCATTTTTGATCGCGGTAAAAAACCAATAGGAGTCACGGATATTGGACAAAAAATAGTTACCCAAGCCAAGCGTATTGTTTCGGAAGCGGGACGCATGAAGGATATTGTAGATCAAGACAAAGGCTATGTTGGGGGGCAGTTCAAACTGGGAATAATCCCTACGGTGATGCCCACGCTATTGCCCATGTTTTTACCCACCTTTGTAAAACGATATCCTGAGGTAAACCTTATCATTAAAGAGCAGTCTACCGAGACCCTGATTAAAAACTTAGAAGACGGTCATTTGGATGCTGCTATTGCGGCAACGCCCCTAGAGCTGGATTTTTTAGTAGAGCGCCCTTTGTACTACGAACCTTTTGTGGGCTATGTACCACCAAATCATAGACTTGCAAAGGCCAAAGAAATTACCCCTGGTGACCTGGATATTGCCGATGTGCTCCTATTACAAGATGGGCATTGCTTTAGAGATGGGGTTATTAATTTGTGTAAGTCCACTAAAAGTCAGGTTACCGAACATTTCCAGATTGAAAGTGGCAGTTTTGAAACCTTGATTAACCTTTCTGACGAGGGCATGGGAATGACCCTCCTACCCTATTTAAATACCATGCAGTTAGAGGCCCCCAAGGCCAATTATTTAAAACATTTTGTAAAACCTTCTCCTGCTCGAGAGATCAGCCTTATCTATTACAAAGATGAGTTGCGGATACAAATTACCGAGGCATTACGCGATACCATAGCAAGTATCGTAAGAGGTGCTATTGCTTTTCAAGATGTAGCGATTATTAGCCCAATCAATAAAGGATAAGAAAGCCTTGTATACCCAAAAAAATGATGCACAGCTCCTTGAAATTAGATCATATTTATCATGTGACCGCACTGAAGTTGCTGCGAATCAACAAGGGTATTAAACAGTATGATTTACCCGCCTATGTACGTTAAGCTCTGTCGTAATTCGGGTTTATCATATACATATTGTGCTAGCCAAATTTTGAGTTCCTCTATTTCTTCGGGTAACAGTCTTGAGAGTGCTTTTTTCAACTCTTTTACAAATAACTTCGCATCAAAACTAACCTTTTGCAAAACGGTTTTGGTGTACTCAAACATTGCTCTAGCCATAGGAAGACAACCAATTAAGATTATTATTTTACTTGTTAAATTTAGGGATAAAAAATCTAAGTGTAAAAGCTATCCACGTTAAACTTAAACAAACTCATGTTAAATCACATTAAGAACACGTTAAGAATCAGGTCTTTTCCAAAATGCTGTTTACGAATCATAGCCATGGGCTTGATTTTGTTTAATCAATTGAGTTGTAAGGTTTTTCGTCAGGAGTCTTTCCAAAAAGAACTGACAAAAACGGGATACCTCAATCAAGATCAACCGCAGCAAACAGGACTTCTTGTTGTTGATGTAAAAAGTAAAGATACCTTAGTCAATCTTCAAAGTGACCAATACTTTACCCCTGCGAGTACCACCAAACTCTTTACCTTATACACCACGCTCAAATTATTAGGAGACCGTGTTCCGGCTTTAAAATATTATGTTAAAGTTAAAAAACTATATCTCCTGGGCACTGGAGATCCTACATGGCTGAATCCGTACATTACGGACACAACAGCCATCGCCTTTCTCAAAAAGTTTGACACCATTGCCTGGTATCCCAAAAACTACGAAGGAGACCTTTTTGGTCCCGGTTGGGCTTGGGAAGATTACCAATATTATTTTTCTCCTGAAATGGGGCCCTTACCACTGTATGGAAATGTGTTATCGGTATATCCCAAACAACCCATTCAACCCATACCTGAGTATTTCAGCGTACAAATAGATACTGCGGAAGACGAACCACTACGAGCATGGAGAAAAAATAAATTTCATATACCGTCGCAGTTAAAGGATACCCTATATATTCCATACATCACATCCCACGAATTAACTCGGCAGCTGTTGGCCGAACAACTTTCAAAAACAGTGATGCTAACGGATACCCTTTCGGAGGCGGAATGGTCCGTGAAATATGGTATCAAGACAGATAGTCTTTTAAAAAATATGCTATTGCGCAGCGATAATTTTTTAGCGGAACAATTGATGCTTATGGCAGCATCCCAACTTTCGGATACCCTGAGTTTTAGCCTTGCTAAAAAACATGTTACAGAACACTATTTACAGGACTTGATACATCCGCCGCGATGGGTAGATGGGTCTGGACTTTCGCGGTATAATCTATTTACTCCAAAATCAATGGTACAGCTACTCGATAAGCTTTACCGAGAAACCGATACCACACGCTTGTTCACGCTTATGCCCAACTGGGGGATTGACGGAACATTTGATGGGCAAAAAGTAAGTTCTAAAAAGGCCTTTATCTATGCCAAATCCGGTTCTATGGGAAACGTGTATAACCTCTGTGGTTACGTAAAGACAAAATCTGGTAAAACCTTGTTATTCAGTTTTATGAATAATAATTTCCGAAGGCGTTTTTCAGAAGTACGCGCGAACATGTATGGGGTATTGCGTACTGTATATGAAGACTACTGAGTAGTACCACTTCAGACCTGTTATATCGTTTTAAGCAGCGAACTTTAGAGCGTTCAATGCGCGATAACACATCAACCTAAAATATTATTAATCAAATAGTTGATTGATAACCGCCCACTGCAGCAACATTATGGTTTTTCCATCTTTAATCTTCCCCTGTTGAAATAGGGTAAGCGCCTCGGCAAAAGGCATTTCCATCACTTCAATATTCTCTGTTTCTTCTGCTACTCCGCCACCCTCGCTTACCTTAGCACTATCTTGATATTCCGCAATAAAAAAGTATAGTATTTCCGTAACGGACCCTGGCGACATATAGGATTCAAATATTTTTTGCACCTCAGTAACTTCATAACCCGTTTCTTCGGCTACTTCCATTTTAATGGTTTCCTCTGCGTTACCTTTCTCCAATATTCCCGCACAAGCTTCGATCATCATTCCATCTTCATTGCCATTGAGGTAGGTGGGTATTCTAAATTGGCGGGTGAGTACCACGGTTTTTTTGACTTTGTTGTATAACAGTATCACCGCCCCATTTCCGCGATCGTAAGCTTCACGAACCTGGGTTTCCCAAGCCCCGTCTTCTCTTTGATACTCAAAAGTGACTCGATGTAGCGTAAACCAATTGTCTGAAAGTAATTCTTTAACAATGTTCTTGACCTTGCCGTAGCGCATATTTCAAATTCTATATTAGGAATGATGAGTTATCAACAGACAAACCCTAGTCTAAATTTTTAATTATCAATACTTTATAATCATATTGTCTATATCTCCAAACGGAGCAGGCAAAGATAACCGTATTTGAGTCTACAAATTCGATAATTTCGATAAGCATAATAGGATGACGTTATATGGTGAAAATTCTTGCCGCACTTTGCTTTACTTTTTGCATAGGACTGAACTTTGCCCAAGAGGCAACCCTGGTGAACAATATACAGTATCAAAACCTTACACTTTACAATGCGAGTTTAATCAATCCTACCTATTCCTTTGACCTTAATCAACCCCGTTCTTTTGCCCTTTGGTCGCGATGGCAACAACAAGATATTGACGCTGACCCTACTGCGCTTTTTGCCAATTACACCCAAAAACTAGGGAATACCATTGCTGGGGGGCTGGGCTTTTTTCAAAACAACACAGATCGCGCTACGTTTACCGGAGGCGTAATGAACGTGGCCCTAACAACTTCCTTAAATAAAAGTGCTCAAATACGTTTTGGTAGTAATGTTATGGTCTATCAAACAGCCCTTGGAGGTATTACGGCCACCGATCCTGCACTTATTGATCAAGACGGAACCCTTAGGGCAAGTCTTTCTCCGGCTCTTGGTCTCAAATGGAATGGTTTTAATGCCAGTGTAATTCTGGAAAATGCCTTGGGTTTTAACTTCTCTGATGGCAGTAGAAATTCTGGAATGCAAAATTATTTAGGGATGCTCGCGCAAGACTTCGCGTTTGGACAGTCCTATTTAAGGCCTACAGTATACGGCAGAATATATGGGGAACCACTTGACGATGAGGATGCCTCTGATTTGGAATATGGACTTCAAATGCTTTTTAGAAATCCTAAATTTTGGTTACAAGGAGGGTATAACAATCTTTATGGTGCTTCTGGAGGATTGGGAGTCACTCTTTTTAAGAAACTATCCTTAGGCGGTTTGGTGGAGTTTGACCTGGATACTGAAGAAGATCCATTACAAAATTCCGATCTTTCTTTTGAGATCGTAGCTGCCTTCTTTTTTGGGGCACAAGAATTTGAACCTCGTGAACCTGAGGAGGAAGAGGAACCCAGTGCAGCGGAAAAGCTTGAACAAGCCGAAGCAGAACGATTGGCCCAGGAGCAACGCGAGGCCGAAGCACAAAGACAAGCGGAGGAAGCGGCCAGAAAGGCAGAGGAAGAACGGCTCGCACAAGAGCAAGCAGCTGAAGCAGAACTACGCAAAGCACAACAGGCCGAAGAAGCAGCCATGTTAGCCGCAGATGTAATCTATCAAGAGGATGCCGCCGATGACAATCTGGCGTCTGGCTTCTACCTTATTGTAGGCGTATTTGGCAATACCGCCTATCGCGATCGGTTTTTAAAGAACCTAAGAGGGCAAGGACTTAGTCCTGAATATTTCCTTAGGAGTAGCAATCAATACAATTATGTATACCTAGCCCACTTTTCTTCTTTTAACGAAGCCCTTGCAGCCAGAAATAGTGGTTTTGAAGGGCGTTATGGAGACCGAATCTGGATATATGCCGTTCGCTAAGCGGATGATTACAACAGTGCCGAACGGTTCAAATAGCGCCTGAAAGGAAGCATTTCGTAATACACTTCTAACACTTTTTGTTCGAAATGTACACCTAAAACGGTTTCCCGATTCAAAGGCGTAGTTACGGCAAATGACTTGTTTTTTAGAAGGTCGATATGCGGGTGGTCATTTGAAAAACCCTTTGGTGCATTGCGCAAACAGTCATCTTTAAACAGTCCGCCAAAAGTTTTTTGAAAAGAAGGCTTTTGTAATATGGCTTTGAGCTCCTCTCCATTGTAATCGATACCATCCCGCAAATTGCGTAGTGCTTTAGGATCAGGGCGCCAAAAACCTCCAGCTAAAAAGCATTCCTCGACTCCAATATGGATATAGTAATCCGCAGACTTGGGCGCTTTGTCTAAACCCGCACCAAAATGATCTTTGTATACCGGTTTATTGGGATGGAACATTAGGTTGTTGTTAATTCTATTGATACCCTTTTTACCGGGTGTGGGATAGTAATCTTTATCATTAGCCAACAATTCCTCGTCCAAACTATCCAACCAAGCTATGAAAGCATTCCGCAGTTCGTGGTACCACTTTCTATTGGCATCCATCCATTCCTTATGATTGTTCCGTTGTAGCTCCTCTAGAAAGGAAAAGAGGTTTTGAAAATCCATAGGTTATTTTTAGAGGATCGAAAACGATCTTGGTCTAAAAATAAAGGTTTGTAACCAATTCGCACTAGAACCGATTGTCTCCCATCACAATATCTCCTAATCCTCCTAGAATACTACCCTCACCTTTGTCTTTACCCCCTCGGGGTACCGCGGCAAGTACCCTACCAGCAAGCCTGCTAAAGGGTAAGGACTGAATATATACGGTTCCTGGGCCACGGAGGGTTGCAAAGAAGAGACCTTCGCCACCAAAAACAGTGTTTTTGATGCCCCCAACAAATTCAATATTGTAATCAACGGATTGGGTAAAACCTACAATGCAACCGGTATCTACCCGAAGTACTTCCCCAGGAGCCAAAGTTTTCTTAGCAAGGGTACCCCCGGCATGTACAAAAGAAAGGCCATCCCCTTCCAGCTTTTGCATTATAAACCCCTCACCCCCAAAAAGGCCACGCCCTAGGCGTTTGGAAAATTCAATACCCACACTAACCCCCTTAGCAGCACACAAAAAAGCATCTTTTTGACAGATAAACTTCCCCCCTACCGCAGAGAGATCAATAGGCACAATCTTACCAGGATATGGCGATGCAAAGCTCACCTGTTTGTGATCCCGACCCACATTTAAAAAGGCAGTCATAAAGAGGCTTTCCCCAGTTAGTAGCCTTTTACCCGCTGAGAAAAGTTTGCCCAGGACTCCAGAATCTTGATTGGACCCATCGCCAAAAATGGTGTCCATTTGAATATCGGTATCCATCATCATAAAACTGCCTGCCTCTGCGATAACCGCTTCTTGCGGATCAAGACCGATCTCAACATATTGCATTTCTTCCCCGTAAATGGTAAAATCTATTTCGTGTGCATTCATGTTTTAAATGTATTTGATATACTGTGCCAATATGGCGAATTACTTATTGCAAGAGACCATTATAGCATGGTTAAAAAGGAGACCTTCTCAAATTATAGAAGCATCTTTTTAAATAGGTAGACGAATTGTTTATTTTGTTACAAAATTTAAGCATTCTTGCCGCATGACGTTTGGCGACAATGTAAAATTAAAAAACAAGAAAATATTGTGACACCTACTCTTTTCGCCCAACTTGTAAGAGAAACATTTTGCCTATAATTTTTAGCTACATTATTTTAACTCAAATCTATAAAATCATCATTAGTAGAATCTACCAGAGTGAATATCTAATAATTTCCAATACCGCCACAGGTCATCGTTGTTATCCAGAATCCAAAAGGACTATTAAAGGATTTAATTGCAGTACTATTATGTCGTTGATGGTATATCTTTCGAAACCTAGATGTATCTTTTATTCAAGAGCGGTTTTAACTTTTTATACTTCTATATTTTTAAAGCTCGGTTTAAAAATATAGATACCCAAATCGTTAATAAACATAATATTAAACAAGAGGTAATCATAATTGGATTAATCTTATAAGAATTAATATTATCATTGAAAATTTAAAAGATTAACCAGTGAAACTTTATATTTTTTCTCTTGTAGTAATTAGTTCACTCTTTACACAATGCGTTTTAGAAA
>JBCDGY010000120.1:0-9417 GCA_039414375.1 Bacteroidota bacterium
CCTATGAGCTGAATCAAAAATGTAGAACCGACTGGTTTTCCTGAAGCAGGCATTCTAGCGATTTCAGGATAATAGGACAGTAAACCCTGTTTGAGTTCATATTCCGAGACCATACGCTCCGGATAAAACCAAGTCTCATTTGCCCATTTATATGGGATACCTTCTGTTTTGAATATCCCTGTTGAAGCTATTCGTTGTATTTGAGTAAAATCTGGATCTATAGGCAAAACGTCTATTAAGGGTATAAGGTATGCCTTGTGGAATAATAATGTCTGCTGGACTTTTCGTATCGAAGTTTCCGAAACCTTCCAATTATTTAAAATTGCAGTCGCTGCAACGGTTCCAGCCGCCTGCCCCACCCCTAAAACAACAGGTTGAAGGCGGGTTGTACCATTAACGATATTGGATACACTAATGTTTTTTTCGGCCACCAAGAAATTCTCTACTTTTTCTGGAATCAAACTGCCCATTGGAATGGAATAACTTGGTACCTTGATGTTGATAAAGTCAATTTCTGGTGCGTCTGGTTTTTTAGCATGATGATGATCAATCGGATAGTCACCTACCGCAATCCCAGTTTTGTATAAATCATAGTCATAAGGACTTTCCAAATGGTTTGTAGTTAAAAAAATCTTTCCTTTCATGCGTCTGGCTTCGCGATGATAGGGCATCATAGGAAACCCGTCCTGCGTTGGAAACTCTTGGGAAACTCTGAGCTGTTTAAAACCTAATGTATTCTGAATATAGTAAACAAAGCCTTGGGAGAATCTTTTGGCTTCTTTTAGCTTTTCTAACCGTCCCTTTTTTGTTAGTTGTGGCCAGTTCAAATAAAAATCGTTACCGCAGTTAGGCCAATTGATCATATACTTCCCGTTAGGCAATTTGCCATAATCCAGCATTTGCTTACAATAGGAAACGGCACTAAACATCTCTCCTCCTTCCCTATTACAGGCACATTCATAAGCTATTGCATCATAGTTTTTTGGTTTTCGGACCAAACCTTTCCTACTTCTAGAGGAAGTACCCACATCTTCTAAAATGAGTACGTATGTCAAATCCTGTACAATACTATTGGCACTTTCCGGCGCCTGTTCCTCCCCAGTTTCTTGTTTGGAATCCATTCCCAAACGGTAGTCGGCACCAACTAGGGGCAAGAGCTCACCTAACTCTGTAGCATCAATGAGGATTCGAGACTTTATTGTATGGACTTTCCCTTTATGGCGATATGTAACCAACCAACCTGTTGCCGCTTTTTGTACGGTTTGGTAATCCGCCTTAAAAATGACCTCTAAATTGGGGATGTCTGCCATCTTTTGAAGGATACTATTCCCAACCGAAGGTTCAAAAAGCGTATGACTCACCCAACCGGTCGCTACCGCTTTTGGACCGCCATAATAATCATAAATGTGTTGTCTAAACTCGCCCCATATCCCAGAAGGCATTTTATGATTGCCATCTATGGCAGACACCCCTGCCGAAGTGAGCATACCTCCCAACCAGTTCGTTTTTTCCAGCACCTGTACCTTTACACCCATGCGTGCGGCTTGTATACCAGCAGCGGTACCACCTGCCCCGCCTCCTACGATCAAAACATCCACTTGGTGTTGTGCGTGCAGTAGGGAGCATAGAAACAACCCAACTATCGGGATAACTATCCTATTCATCTCTTCATTTTAGGGTAAATGGTGTTAAAAAAATATTCGTGTTTTTTTAATCCTTCGTAAAAGAAAAACACTTCATGATCTAAACCGTATTTCCTATTGGTCTGTATCATTTTTTTCAAAAATCGTCTTGAGGCTGTATAGTCATTTACCCGAAGTAACACCCCTGGAATAAAATCCTTTTTTTGCCCTGCAGTTACCCATTGCAAATTCTCCTTTAAGGTGCGTTCGTATGCTTTGCGATCATATCTATAGATTTGCGGTATAACTTTGTCTACCCAGCCATTTTTTACCCAATTTGGCCAATCCTGCAGGTATTCTATTTTGCTCCAAGGAAAGCTGCTCGGTGCCATGGTAACCATCACGGTTGGGGTAATTGCCTTTACAGTTTCATAGATTCTTTGTGCAAACAGATTCAACTTCCCAGCACGCCAATCGACCCAAGCCGGATCCTTATAATTCATAGGAGGCGATTCGCCGTTATGCTCTTGCTGATACATGGCTACGGTTAGCGCATCGTATCCTGCTGAAGACGGACTTGCTGGCAAACGGTCGTCCCCTTGAATACCATCTATATCATACGCTGTAACCACCTCGGTAATAAGTGATAGCAAAAAATCCTGTACTTCAGGATCGAAACAGTTCATCCATTGAAAACCATTTTTGGAAACCAAGTTTCCCTTATTATCGATTGCCTTCCATTCTGGTTTGCTGCGCAGGATGTGCCCCCCATCCGCTTCATTATAGCTACTGGAAAATCCAAATTCGAACCATGCGTGAACTTTAAGGTTTTCAGAATGTGCCTCTTGAATGAGCTGCTTTAAAATATCTTTCTCTTTAAATCTTGGGGCGACTTTTTTACCAAACTCCCTTTCCATCACTTTACTTGGGTAAAGCGTATACCCTCGGTTCCAAACCACCACATAAATATGGCCTATTCCCGCGGCCTTACAGCGTTGTACCACCGTTTTTATACCTTCTTCGGAATCAAGGGCGTCACTTGCGATATCGGTAAGCCAAATACCCTTTTGTGACTGACCCAATATCACATTGATCGTAAACAGCAACAATAGTAAGATTAACTCCAGAGTGTGCTTATTCATGCCATTAGTGCTTTAAAGCGTTTCCAAGGTTTTCCAAATCTCAAGTAACGCCCTGGGCACATGAAAACATCCTTTCCATTTTCCCCCTTTGAGATCCAATAGGATTTCACCCTTTCGGTTTAGATAGCCGTACCACTCGCCTTTATGCTCTAAATCTCTAAACTTATTCCAAGTATATTGATGAACTTTAATAAACCACTCCTTAGCTTTTGGGCTTTTGTTGAAAGCATAAGTTTTGGCTAGGGCTACCAATGTTTCCAAATGCACCCACCATAATTTCTGGTCCCACTCCAACTGTTGTGGAGGATGACCCTTACAATCTAAAAAATAGAAAATGCCGCCATACTCTTTGTCCCAGCCATGTTCCAATTGCTGGTACATGATTTTTTCAGCCTTTTGAACGAGGGCCATATCCTTTTTGCGAAATCCAAGATTCATGATAAACCACATCGCCTCGATGGCGTGACCTGGGTTCAACAAACGTCCTTCAAAACTATCCACAAAATCACCATTAGTGGAAACGTTTTCCAACACTAACCCACTTTCTTCGTGATAAAATTTCCCCATTACTAATTCAATCGTAGCCTTGGTAACCTCTTTCACTTGGTCTGAACTCAAGATATGCTCTAACTCCAAAGACAGATTACACAAGATCATGGGTAGTGCAAAATTCTGAAGACTACGAGTCCCTGGATATATTTTGCTATAGCTTCCTTTTGGATTGCCCTGTCTAACCAAAATATTAGTAAAGGTATCCTTAGCGATTTGAGCATACTTTTTCTTTGGTTCAATCTGGTAAAGCGCCCCAAAAGCCATAGCCGCAAAACAATCCGAAAAAATGTTATAGGGTTGTACTAGCGGTTCCCCTTTCTGGGTCAACGAGAAATACCAATTGCCCTTGGCATCCCTTCCGTTCTTTTCCAGAAAATCCGCACCTAACAACGCTAGCGCTTTCCATTTACTATCAGGTTTCACGTTATAGTATAGCGTGGCAAACATCCACACTTGCCTTGCTTGCAACCAGACAAATTTATCCTTGTCGTAGACCTTACCCTTCCCCTTAAGACAGGTGAAATATCCACCGTATTGGTAATCCGGGGAATATGTTTCCCAAAAGGGAATTACCTGTTCTAGAAGTTCCTTTTTATAGATTTCCGCGTAACGTTGTAATTCCATAAATCGATGTGCTTGTGCCTAAAGTTCTTAAGAATCTATTTGGGATATTTAAAGTGTTCTTTGTAACGGTTATACAAGTGATGGGCCTGGATATAAGCGGATTGTGGACTCATAAAATGCGAAAACTCGAAGGTAATCGCCTTTTCATATCCCGCACGCTTTGCCGCTTCTAACTTCAATAGCATTTTTTCAAACTTGATAGGAAAAAATTTAATGGGCATATCACGATCAAAGGATTCGGAGTTCGTCCAAGAACTCATACCGTATTTATCCGCCAGCTTTTTGTTAATAATCAGATATTCCTCTAATTCATTGTAGTCCACATGACCATCTTGAAATGCTACAATATCGATACTACCCTGAATTCCCTCGAATATCTCATCCCACTCCTCTTGATGCTTCTTCAATGATATCCCTGCATCTTTCCGAAGTGCACGCTCTTTCGCCATAACCGCTTTCTTTCCATCGATCCAAGGGGAAATCAATACTGGTAACCCGTTGGAAACATCCTTGCAGTGACCACCTAATTTAGCGATGGACTCTACGGCTCCCTTGGTTTTCCTGCTAAGTTCCAAGCTCAGGTACCAGCCTCCGAAACTCTTGTGGTGCCCGTATCGTTGATGAACTTCTTCAATAACCTTGAGATTCACCTCAATTTCATGGCGCATATCCCCAGTTTCCCAATACTTACCACTATCGTAAGTACCGAAGAGTAATTGCATTCCGTACTTTTCGGCCAATTGAAGAAACAATTCCACTAAATCTGTCCTAGGTTTAAAGCATCCTTGTTGCATTAAATACTCCGAAGGATATGTTAGGAATCGCTGGTATCCGCATCGAATCAGGATAACAGTATCAATCCCGATGTTGCGCATGTGGGCGAAATCGGCATCCCATTCCTTGGGGCCCCAATTCTGGTGGGGGATATCATGACTTATTTCATCTAGAAAGGTTCCGGTTATGCGCATTAATTAATCCAATTGTTTCAGTTGGTCCCACCAATATTTTTTCAACAAATAGCTTGTAAGAATCAAAACAGCGCTCCAAACAATCATCTCAGTATTCTCCCTAAGCATAAAATAAATCGGTAATACTACCTGAGCCATTTGCCAAATGATCCCTACAAGTACGTTGAACGTATCTTTTTTAAAGTTCTTGTTGGGTATAAAACGAGAATCTTCCGCCATCACCTCTGCTTTTATCGGTCCCCAGAAGCCCCAAGGTCTTGTCTGTTTATAAAATTGCTTTACCTGATCTCTATTGGATAAAGGTTGTAGATAAGTACCAATAATACATCCAAGCAATGAAAAAATTAAGATGATAGGAAATACAAAGATATCTACGTAGTCTGGAAAGAAGAAAAGCTTAATAGTAGAGGCGATCAACCCGAAGAGCATGCCCCAGAAATAGCCTTGTCCTGTAAAACGCCACCATATCCATTTTAAAACATTCGCTGCTACATAACCGCCATACAACGCTGAGCTCAGCCATAGAATCAATGTATTGAGAGAACCTGCATTAAAACCAAAAAAGATGCCAACCATGACTATGGTTAAAGAGGAGACAATACTTAAGTTTACCAGTCGATTGTCTGTCGCACCTGGATTGATATACTTTTTGTAGATATCATTAACAATATAGGCTGGAGCCGAGTTCACAAAAGCCGCAAACGTGCCCATAAAGGCAGCCAAAAAGCCGGCCAATATCAACCCTTTTAAACCAGTAGGTAGAAACTTATTAATCGCCAGTGGAAGTACTTGTTCAAAATCGATATTTTCTCCCATAGCAGAAAGTTCTGGACCCAGATAAACTATAGCGAGAACGGCAAAGCCTATAATCATGAAATAACGTGGTATAAAAAGTACACAAATGGTCAAAAAACTCATTTTAGAAGCTTCCTCAGGCGTTCGGGTAGCCAAAATACGCTGCATATCATAACTGGGCACAGGCCCTGCAATTGAAGCAAAAATACCTTTCAGTACCATTAAGACAAACAAGATCCCGAATAGATCAAAACCATCATGCTCAATTTTATCGTTTACTTGTGGAAAAGGTGTTGTGCTCCAATCTAAGTCTAAACTCCAGCCAAATCCAAGATCCTTCCACCCTTGGGGTATAAATGCATCGATTTGACTAGTATCTACCATTGTATATGCCACAATACCTACCCCTAAACAGGCAATGGTCATAATAATAAACTGCATCACCTCTGTGGCTACCACACTGTGCATTCCCCCCTTGATGGTATACAAAGAAGTTAGCCCACAAACAATTAATGCATAGCTACGAGGCGAGGTGACGGTATAGCCTATAAGTTCAAAACCTAAATCCCATGGAAGGATCGATGTACAATATTTTCCAATGCCCTCGAAAAAATAGGCAATAAAACCAAGTACACTGATTACTGCAAAGATCACCACAATTATATGGGACAACTTCGCTCCTTTTCCGTCTCCAAAACGAAAGGTAATCCATTCTGCCCCTGTCATAACATTGGATCTTCGCATCCAAACTGCTAAATAGACAAAGACAAATACCTGGTTCCAAACGGGCCAAAGCCAAGGTAGCCAAGCGCTTTTTAAACCATAAATGAAAAGAATACCCACGGTCCACATTGTCCCTGAAATATCGAACATACCAGAGGCATTGCTCAAACCCAGATAGTACCATGGAAGTGTCTTCCCTCCTAAAAAGTAGGAGTTTAAAGTTTTGGAAGTTTTTCTAGAGAGGTAAAAACCAAGCCCTAGAACACCTAAAATATAGGCAATAACTATAGCGATGTCCCAAGGTGACAAGCTCATTCGTTTGATTTGTTAGAAGGTTGTTTATTTTTCATTAATTGAACTTGTGTATTATTGCTTAGGTTAACGATGAAAATCTAGACTTGATTGAGGAATGCTACGGGCAATTTGTTTTGTTTTATAGCAATAGCACTCGGAGATCATTTGTATTTTCTAATGGTTCTTAAAAGGTATTGCTCCTCCATTATCATTTTTCCACCCTTATGTCGGGGTTAATACGAAATACTTGAACAGGAAGATTGTTTTTGGCGACAAGAACTTTTTCATTAGTTCCCACCTTAAAAAAGATAATATCTCTTACCTCCCCATCCATTTGAAGACCACTTTTTAGGCCGTCCACTGGTTTAAAACCTCCTTTTCCATCACCTAGTAAAAGGAGTCCTTTGTTGGCATCATATCTTCCGTATTTGACCCGGGTCCCAAAAAAGTTACCCCCCAACAGCAAATCGAGATTTCCATCTTCATCAAAATCTCTCGTAAGTATTCCATAGACCGGCGAAAACTGCGCTTCACTAGGTAGAGAAGTTATTTTAAATTGATTGTTCCCGAGATTTTCAACATAACTTGTAGCAAAGTTATTTGCATTCAACACTTTAACTTCTTTTAGTTCTTCGGGACTTAGAATGTCCGATATGCGCTGTCCCGCATAGTCAGCGTAGTTTACATATTTTCTTTTTAGGCCGTTAAGTTGTCCGAGTAGATCATCTTTGGAAAAAATAGGATAACTCTCTCCCTGTATAAAAGAGCATAAAATTGGATCTATGGAACCATTAGCATCAAAATCCTTAGCGTATAAGGACACAGGCTCCTCCCTAGAAGCCTTTAACTGAGAATTCCATCCAAAATTTCCTATTACGAAATCCGTATCACCGTCATTGTCAAAATCACCTTCTTTAAGCGTGTTCCACCAGCCTTGAGACTGCCTTAATCCAGATTCTTCGGATATCTCTGTTAACTTGCCGTTTTTATTCTCGAATACTCGAATGCCCATAAACTCCCCAACTACTAAAAGATCTGGAGCCTTGTCTCCGTTAAAATCCGTCCAAAGCGCATCAGTAACCAGACCAATACGCTTCAATTTTGGGTTCAAGTCTTCCGTAACTTCTTTAAAGTTACCTTTGCCATCATTTTGTAAAATATAACTTCTAGCCGCTTCTGGGTAGCGTCCAGGAACTAGTCTTCCCCCCACAAAAAGATCCAGATCCCCATCCAAGTCAAAATCACCTGTAGTTACGCATGAGCCACTAGACACACGATTAGGTATGGCGTTATTTGACCGACTAAAATTTCCTTTTCCATCGTTTAGGTATAATCTATCCACCAAATCTGGTGAGTCTTTTTCAAAATCTGCACCTCCGCTAACGACATAAAGGTCCAAGTCTTGATCATTGTCAGCGTCGAAAAAGAGGCTCTCCATATCCTCGGCATCCTTATCCTTTTCTAACACCGATAGGTTTGTGGACATAAAGGTTTGGGAAGGCGTTTGAACAAAAAGTTTCCCGGGTTTTCCCTTTGCTCCCCCTATGAACAAATCGGTTTTACCGTCAGAATTAACATCTCCAGCACTAACTTTGGGCCCTTGGGTAGACAATTGATGTGGTAGTAACTGTTCCCTTCTAAAATCGTTGAAATTGTTCTCCAAATGGTGGTATTGGATTAAACCATCTTTGGTTACATCAGTGAAATACGATTGAACCGGTAGTTTCTCCTTTGATTTGATAAAACTGGCATCTTTTTGTTGCAATTGAATTGTTTGGTTAGGTTTTATATTCGTTAAAACTTGTACCTCAGCATTTGGCCATTGCACCTTAAGTTCCTTGACGACCTTCGCGTTGCCCAATCCGAAAACCAAGTTCGGGGCCACTGCAGATTGATAGCCCCTGCTGGGAATGAGCTCTTGTACCAATATGTTATCATTTATTTGAAGGGTTATTTTTGCTCCAATACCAAATTTATTCTTACTCTCACCAAGAAGTTTGATTTTGATAAAGTTGTTCGAGGATAATTTTTCCGAGTTATTGCGGTATATAAAAGCTCCCGATTCAATATTATTAACCACAAGGTCCAAATCACCATCATTATCTAAATCAGCATACGCTGCTCCGTTCGAAAGTGATTTTTGGTCTACCCCCCATTTAGAATTCATTTTTTCGAAGGTAAGATCACCCCTATTCCTAAAGGCATAATTTTCCACTATTGTGGATGGCATCTGCTCTAAAAGTTCTGTGATGGCGGTCCTCTTCCCTGTGTTGTTTTCGTTCAATTTTTCCTGGACAGCGAAGTTCATAAAATCCATATTGGTGTAATCCCGCTTATATCCATTAGTTATAAAAATATCCTTGTTACCATCATTGTCGAAGTCAGAAACAAGCGAAGCCCAACTCCAATCTGTGTTGGAAACTCCTGAAAATTGCCCTATTTCAGAGAAGGATTTCCCCATATTATTCAAGTGCAACATATTACGCATGGTCTGGTGATAGAATCCTGATTTTTCTAAAAGACTGAATTTTTCATAATTGTCTGGTCCAGATACCATTTTTTGACGGTAGTTTCCTTCGGGTAACATATCCAAGGTTATGATGTCTGTAAATCCGTCGTTATTAATGTCTGCAATATCCGAACCCATAGAAAATAGTGAAGTATGCCCTATTAACCTCTTGAGACTTTCGGTAAACG
>JBCDGY010000121.1:0-9347 GCA_039414375.1 Bacteroidota bacterium
CTTTGATATTCGAAGAAGCCATCATTCCCCTTAATTGCTCCAATTGCTGCACTAAGGGTGCTGTAGTTTGGGTAGGCACCCCTGTAATGGCCTTAAGAGAAGCCTCCGCACCCATTAGACAGAAGTACATAGAACGGGGAAATACCTCATCTAAGATTAAAAATTCAGAAATATTTAGTGCTTTTAGCTTTCCGTACTTTTTGCGATACATATCGTAGGCACTAACCGATTTTAGCAAAGCTCCCCATTGCAAAAGGTCTAATGGGGATCCTACTGCGCGTATGTTGTACAACAGAATATGGTATTTCACATCCAACACCCGAGAGGTTTTATCCGCGCGCTCGATCAATTGCCCTAGTTTACCAAAATGCCATCCATCGCTACGGGTTATAGTAGTTGCATAAATACCATATAGCAACTGACAGCCTTCTTTGATCTCTGTAAAAAAAAGTCGAGGATCGTTTTGCTCCCATCGTTTTTGCCGAAGCGCGTCTTTCATTTTATGGTACAACGCATTGATACGCTCCCAGACTTCTTTAGTTAACTCTGGACGTATAGCTCGGGCATTTTCCCGTGCCAAACAAATAGAACTGTAAATGGAGTTTGGGTTATCGGGATCAAAACCCATAAAATAAATCACCTTTCGCTTATCGACCACTTCAAACTTTGCAGAATAGCGCTCCCAGTCCCCAGTAATAACTACCAAGGGTTTCCATTGTTGGTCAACATTTGGAGCAGACTCTAGCGAGAGATTGAAATTAACATCCATAAAACGGGCGTAATTCTCTGCACGTTCTACGTATCGGTTCATCCAATACATGGCGTTGGCTATCCTACTAAGCATTTGGGTTTCCTTTTACATTATCAAGCACCCAGGTATCCTTACTACCACCTCCTTGTGAAGAATTGACTACTAGCGACCCTTTGGTAAGGGCAACGCGAGTAAGTGCTCCGGGGACGATTTTAATGTCTTTCCCATACAAAATATAGGGCCTTAAGTCTACGTGGCGTCCTTCAATAGTGGTATCCGTTAAAGTAGGAACTCGGGAAAGATTAATCATGGGTTGGGCAATATAATTTCTAGGGTTGGCCTTTACCTTTTTGGTGAATTCCGCTATTTCCGATTGGGTCGCATGCGGACCGATCAACATGCCATACCCCCCAGAACCATCTGTTTTTTTAACCACCAATTCTGCTATGTGTTCTATTACATAACGATAGTCCTCTTCTTCTGCACAGATATACGTTTTGATATTGTCCAACAAGGGATCTTCTCCTAAATAGTAACGTATCAAACGTGGAATATATGCATACACGGCTTTGTCATCCGCCACCCCAGCACCAGGCGCGTTAACCAAAACAACATTGCCTTTAAGATAGGCTTGAAATAAACCGGGTGTCCCCAAAAGGGAGTCTTTGTTAAACACCAAAGGATCGATAAAATCATCATCTACACGACGATAGATCACATCTACTTTTTGTAAGCCTTTTGTCGTTACCATGTACACAAAATCGTCTTGAACAACGAGATCTCTACCTTCTACCAACGCTGCTCCCATTTGTTGTGCCAAGTAGGCATGCTCAAAATAAGCGGAGTTGTAACTCCCTGGTGTCATTACCACTACACAAGCAGGACTTTCCGGCATAAGCGACTCCAACATATCCCTTAGATAATGGGTATAGTTATGCACAGGCCGTACTTGCAGCCTTTCGAAAAGCTCTGGAAATGTCCGCTTTAAAATTTCTCGATTTTCTAGCATATAGGATACACCAGAAGGGCACCTTAAGTTGTCTTCCAGAACATAAAACTTACCATCTCCCCCACGGATAAGATCGGTGCCCGAAATATGACTCCATACTTGCTCTGGTGGTTTTAGCCCAATACATTCTTTTAGATAGCTGGCACTGGAAGTAATTAATTCTGCTGGAATAATACCGTCTTTAATGACTTTTTGCCCATTGTAAATGTCGTCAATGAACATATTGAGGGCTACAGCGCGCTGCTTTAAACCCTCTGCCAATTGATCCCATTCTGTACCCGTTATAATACGAGGGAGAATATCTAAATGGAGAATACGCTCCACCCCTTGATTGTCGCTGTATACATTAAAGGTCATCCCTAGAGACAACTGCGCGCGATCGGTAGCGTGCTGAAGGGTACTTAACTCTTTCCAATCGAGCTGCTCCAAATGTTTTTTTAAGCCTGCATAGCCAGAACGCAACTTCATTTCATGCGCAAACATCTCATCGTAGAAATCTTCGGTATGGTATTTATTAAAATCAATGCTGGCCATGGGGACGTTCGCTAGTTTTAGTAGAATAGCATGAACTACACAGTTAAAGAAAGCTGCAGCTATTCCATCGTTTTCTTCAAACGAATACCTTTAAAAATAGGGCATTGCTAGAACAAACGGAAGAAAAGTACGCTTGAGTTGCCGGAAATTGTCAAAAAAACAGAAAAGGTGAACAAAAATGAAAGAACTCCAATTTTTCTTGGCTATTTACGTTAGAAATTGTCATTATTCCTCGCGCGTAATATCCACAGCCACCTTGAGTTTACTGTTACCACTTCCATAAACCACCCCTTTTAAAGGGGGTACGTCGTAGTAATCGCGACCCCACCCCACTACGATATGTTGATCAATCGGTAGTTGATTATTCGTAGGATCGAAATCTACCCATCCAAAATCAGGAATAAACAAGGAAAACCAAGCATGAGATGCGTCCGCACCCACCAACTTCTCCTGCCCCTCAGGGGGTAAAGTTTCGATATAACCACTTACATATCTCGCTGGCAAACCTACGGCTCTAATGCAAGCAATGGCGATCTGTGCAAAGTCCTGGCATACTCCTTTGCGGTGTTCCATCACTTCTACCAAGGGGGTAGAGATGGTGGTAAAGCCGGGTACGAAATCAAAATCGGTGTAAATCCGTTGCATTAGCTCATAGGTGGCGTCAAAAATAGACCGCTCTGGATGAAAGGAGGTAGCGGCGTATTGCCGAATCTCTTCATTGGCACGCCGAATAAAAATGGACTCTAACAAATACTGGCGGGCTTCTAGAATATCAGGGTCCAGGCGTTGTAAAGACTGTAGGGCTACAGACAACGTTACCTTTTGACAAGCATCCGTTTGATAGGCCTGATGAAAGGCGCCAAAGTTCCTTTTAATACGACTTTTGGTGACTACTTTCAGTATTTTGTGCGGTGTTTGTAGTGAAAATCGGGTGATATGATTGCCAAAAAAATCGATGCGTTCCGATTGTTCGGAAGGTTCCGGCAATATCTGTACTTCAAAATCTAAGAGCTCTTGGCCTTGAGCAACCCTTGGCCTCAAAATCCCAATATTATGCCCATGACTCACTTGGGCACTATAGGTGTACTCGGTACTGTGGGTCAAGTTAAAAATCATACTCAGATCGGAAAGGAGGGATTAACCAATTGGCGTCTTTTTTGGGTATGGTTAAAATACACTGCCGATAGTGTTCTAGACGCCTGATGCAGAAGATCGGATAGGTCGTCAAAGAACGCATCCATTTGATGACGCAAAGGTCCGGCCTCCTCATCAATTTTCATCAGCTCCAATTTATCAGCTAAACGCACCCGCGAAAAGGCCTCAAAAATATGTTTTTGATAGCCATACAATTGGTGAGCCGATTTGGAATGTGGTAAACGCGACACATCTTTATGCAAACGATTTAGCATAAAAGCTAGTGATCGCGGGTATTGTACATCAAACAATAGCAGATCCATAACCTGCTCCATTTGTATGTAGGAACGATAGCTATAGCGATAAATGTTTAAACTTTCATGACTGGCTAGGAGATACTCTAATAGTTCATACTCTACATGACCTTCCTGCTTTACAGTAAGTAAAGAACGACACTTGGTAATGGTTAGCATGCTTTGCTCCAACTGTAATCCAATAAAGTACAGCAATAGTCCTTGTTGTACCATAATACTTTCCTCTACTAGCCCCATAAAAGCAATCAAACGCGTAATTAGTTGGTCTAGGGTTTTGATACAGTCGTTAATTGTTGGGGTTTTATCCGCTTCAAAACCACGCCATACCCGTTGGATACTTTTAAAGACACGCCACATATCGGAAGACCACAAATTACGAATGGCGTAATAGCTATTGCCAAACATTTCAATAGTGTGGCCCAAACTACCGGCTCGGGTTTTGTCGCCCATAACCGACAACAATTCGGCCTTTGGGTTTTCAAAGGCCTTGGTAGTTACTTCTTCGTCTCCTACAAACCCAGGGTAGGTACCTGTTACTTGGGTGACCGACTCAAAAAGCGCCCGCAATTTTACAGAAGAAGTATGCTCATTAGCGTCGGGCTGAACGGCCATTTGGCGGAATACCATTCGCAAATAGCGGGCCGTCATTAAGGTCCGCCCTACATAGCGGCCTGCCCAATACAGATTTTCAGCCGTCAAGCTTGGTAAATCATCGAGGCCAGAAGCTACAATATCCCTTTTGTGGTATTTCTGGAGAATAGGTACCTGAGAAACTGGACCTTCCTCTAATACCCAAAAATCTTTATTGGTACCCCCTCTTTGATTAGAAACGCGTATTGTATCTCGATCGGGAGCTACGCGCACCAATCCACCGGGCATTATATTATAATTATCCCCCATAGCAATAGCAAAAGCGCGAGCTACTGTATTTCGTGGTTCAATCCCAGACCCGTTTAAATTCGGTGCTGTAGAAAAATGAATACGCTCCTGGGCGACAAAACGATAGGGCCTTGCGTTAATTTCTTTTTTAAGTTGCTCCAACTCCGCTGCCGTCATAAATTCCCCAAAGTGAATACTCTCTCGGTTGGTGCGATCAATACGCTTAACGACCAACTGCGGCAAATTGTCTAAAACGTATTGCTTTTCTTTGTTTTGTCCGCACCACCAAGAGGCGATTTGTGGAAGTAGCAACTCTTGCTTTAAAAAGTAATTGGCAATGGCTGGCATAAAGGGAATAAGACCTGGATTTTCCATTACGGCACTGCCCACTGGATTAATGACAGACACATTTTTGCGCCGTACCACATCCAGCAAACCTACTACCCCCAACTGAGAATCTTCGCGAAGTTCCAAAGAGTCCACATAGGCATCGTCCACCCTTCTTAATACTACGTCTACTTTTTTAAGTCCTTTGAGTGATTTCATCCATAGAAATCCATCACGCACAACAAGGTCATTGCCTTGCACCAACCGATACCCGAAATAGGAAGCCAAATAGGCGTGCTCAAAATAGGTTTCGTTATGTGAGCCAGGGGTTAGAATAACAATGTTGGGATTATCCTTTGGTTCCGGAGAAGCACTCACCAAGAGTTGGTCTAATTGCTCCAAGAAATTCGATAATGGCTTAATGGCCATTTGAGCAAAAAGCTCGGGAAGCACCCTTTGAGAGGTGTAGCGGTTTTCCAAGGCGTAACCCATCCCTGAAGGGGCTTCGGTGCGGTCGTTCACCACCCATAGCCGCCCGTCCGTTCCACGGGACACATCGGCAGCATAGATAGACAACATTTTCTCGGTATTATAGGCAATACCAGAACACTGGCGTAAAAAGCCACGATGGCCATAGATGACTTCATGGGGTACAATACCGTCTTGGATGAGGTGTCGTTTTCCATACACATCTTTCAGCACCAGATCTAAAAGAGTAGCGCGTTGTTGTAACCCTTCTGCTAAGGTTTTCCATTCCTTTTCTTGCAGTACAAAGGGCACCAAATTAAGGTCCCAAGGGCGATTCATCCCCTTAGGATCATTGTACACGTTATAGGTAACCCCATTTTCGTACAATAGCCAGTCCATATCGCGTTGCCTGGCATTGAGGCCTTCGGTACCAAACGCTTTAAAAGCGGAAAAAAGGGCTTTCCAAGGGGGCCTAATCCCCATTTCTGGGGTAAACATTTCATCGTAATTGCCCGAAGTAAAATAGGAATTAAACCATGTGGTGCTGGTTAGCGGCATTCCAAGTTATTTTTGTTTTTTTCGAAGGTCCAAAACATGAGGGTATTCTGGATCAATCGGCATCTCTTCAACAATAAAATTACTGTTTGCATCCATACGCTCCACGCTACGACCCACAAAATTTGTGGGTGCGGCTGTTTCTGTAGGACCTATCGTTCCTTGGGTGTGTCCAAAATCCCAAAAACGATTAATACGCCTAGACTCTGCTTCAAAGCTGTTCACCGGATAGGTTTCATAGGCCCTTCCCCCAGGGTGCGCCACAAAATAAGTACACCCGCCTATAGAGCGATTGTTCCAAGTGTCTACCACATCAAAAACCAAGGGGGTATCTACTCCAATGGTAGGATGTAGGGCAGACCAAGGCTGCCACGCTTTATAGCGCACCCCGGCTACATATTCGCCTTTGGTACCAGTAGCACTAAGTTGCACCTTTACCCCATTACAAGTAAGGGTGTAGCGTTCTTCCATAAAGTTAGTCACTTTTACTTGTACGCGCTCTAGAGAAGAGTCTACATAACGTGCCGTACCCTGGCCCGACATTTCTTCCCCTAACACATGCCAAGGTTCTATCGCCATGCGCAGTTCTAAATGCACGCCTTGAATATCGACCATTCCATACAAAGGAAACCGAAATTCAAAAAAGGGATCGAACCAATCTAACTGAAAAGGATACCCAGCCCGATTGAGTTGGGTAACAATGTCCTTGATGTCTTCGCACACATAGTGTTCTAATAAAAAACGGTCGTGTAACTCCGTACCCCAACGAACAAGGTCGTGCTCATAAGGGTGCTCCCAAAACCAAGCGACTAGTGTGCGTACCAAGAGCATTTGCATCAAACTCATTTGGGCATGAGGCGGCATATCAAAGGCACGAAGCTCTAGAATTCCTAAGCGACCAGAGGCAGAATCGGGAGAATAGAGTTTGTCGATACAAAATTCAGCACGATGTGTGTTTCCTGTGAGATCGGTAAGCAGGTGACGAAAAAGGCGGTCCGTAAGCCAAAAGGGTACTTCTTCTCCTTCAGGAATCTGGGCAAAGGCAATCTCTAGCTCGTATAGGTTTTCCATACGCGATTCGTCTACTCTTGGTGCCTGACTGGTAGGCCCCACAAAAGCACCAGAGAACAGATAAGACAATCCTGGATGGTGTTGCCAAAAGGTAAGTAAGCTACGCAGGAGCTTCGGTTTGCGCAATAACGGGCTATCAGTGGGGGTAACGCCGCCTAAGGTAACGTGATTGCCCCCACCTGTTCCTGTATGTTTACCATCGAGCATAAATTTTTCTGTACCCAAACGGCACTTTTTGGCGGCTTCATAAAGTGCTAAGGTATTATCAGTAAGTGCTTTCCAATCTTTAGCGGGATGTACATTGACCTCAATAACCCCAGGATCAGGGGTTATTTGCATGCTTTCTAACCGATTGTCCTTTGGCGGGGCATAACCTTCCAAAATAACAGGGATGGACAACGCTTTAGCAGTATCTTCTATACAAGCAATGAGGTCAATAAAGGCCTCTGCGGTATTAAGGGGTGGCAGAAAGAGAAACAGTTTGTCTTCGCGCACCTCAGCACAGAGTGCTGTGCGCACAAAAGGATGTTTATTGATAACAGTATCCTTAGTCGCTTCCAAACGACAATCGAGCTCAGCACGATGGGGCCCTAGTTCTTGGCGTTCTACAAACAAATCAGGTTCTGCATTGGGGTCCGACGGCCAGTCTGGGTCCACGAGAAGAGACTCTAGCGGCAACCGCAGTCCCAAGGGGGAATTCCCTGGGGTAAGGTATAATTGGGGATTCCGAAATTGCCAGGGGTTGGTCACCCAATAATCACGGTGTTTCGCTAAGGGTAGTACGTGACCTACGGTTTCTCCCAAGCCTCGGTTGAGCACTTCTGCTAGCTTTTTTCGAAGTGGGGTATCGCCGTCTTTTGACGTTTTGGCATCTACATCAACTGGTAATTTTCCTTCTTCCCACAAAAAATAAAAAGCATCTTCGTAAGCTGGTATTATGTTCTCTGCCGTACAGCCTAACCTTGAGGTGAGTGCTTGTAAAAAGACTTGAGTGGTATCTTCTTGGAGTTTGTAACTTTCTGTAAAGGAAGCTAGCAGCTCCGTATCCTTCCAAAGGGGTATACCATCCTTCCGCCAATGAAGACCAATTTGCCATCGTGGTAGCGGCTCTCCAGGGTACCATTTCCCCTGCCCGTGATGCAACATACCTCCTTTTCCAAATTCATCTAACAGCCGTAGTGACAATGCTCGTGCTAGTTTACGTTTATGAGGGCCATCGGCAGCGGTATTCCATTCTTCGGCCTCCATATCGTCCACAGAAACAAAGGTGGGCTCTCCCCCCATAGTGAGGCGAACGTCGTTTTCCTGTAGTTGTTTTTCCACTTCAAAGCCTAGTTCATAGATGGCCTTCCATTGGTCGTCCGTATAGGGTTTGGTCACCCTGGGCGATTCAAAAATGCGCGTGACCGTATTGGAAAAATCAAAGGTCGTTGTACACGGATCGGTGAATCCCTGAACGGGGGCTGCACTTTCGAAAGAAGGCGTACAGGCCAAGGGAATATGCCCCTCTCCAGCCAATAGCCCCGAAGTAGCATCTAAACCAATCCATCCGGCTCCAGGCAAATACACCTCCGCCCAGGCGTGCAAATCGGTAAAATCCGTTTCCGGACCTTCGGGACCTTCCAAGGGTTTTTCATCTGCTTTTAGTTGCACCAAATAACCAGATACAAAGCGGGCTGCGAGACCTAGATGGCGCAAAGTTTGTACCAATAGCCATGCAAAATCCCGACAAGAACCCAACCGCCTTTCTAAGGTTTGCTCACAAGTTTGTACCCCAGGCTCCATTCGAAGGGTGTAGTTTAGGTACTGATTTACAGCTTGGTTAACACCAATTAAAAAATCGATAGTGCGCCCTTCTTGCTTCGAAATGCCTTTAACCCAATCTAGGAGTAAAGGGCCCTCCTCTACGACCTCCAAATAAGGTAACAACTCTTTTTTAAGGGCTTCGGTATAGGTAAAGGGATATTCAGCCACAGCATCTTCCACAAAAAAGTCAAAAGGATTAATGGTTGTGAGGTCTGCAATAATCTCCACATCGATCGTAAGCGCTTTGGCTTTCTCTGGAAAGACTACTCTGGCCAGGTAATTGCCAAAAGGGTCTTGCTGCCAGTTAAAAAAATGCTCCTCTGGGCTTATTTTGATAGAATACGCCACAATAGGCGTACGGCTATGTGGGGCAGGCCGTAACCTAAAGATATGTGGTGATAGGCTTACCGGCCGATCATAGGTATAGGTTGTGCTGTGCGAAAGAACTACTTTAAGGGCCATGGACGGGCTTTTTTCAGAATTTTGAAGATACCCTTAA
>JBCDGY010000122.1:0-9201 GCA_039414375.1 Bacteroidota bacterium
AAGAATATAATATTACCACCCGAGATGGTGCTATTATCAACGGCTTGCATTTTAAGGCAGATAATCCTAAAGGGGTTGTTTTTTATCTTAAAGGAAATTCTAAAAGCATTAAGGGCTGGGGAAAATTTGCGGTTGATTTTACGCGTCACGGTTATGATGTGATCATGGTAGACTACCGGGGTTTTGGAAAAAGTACAGGAAGGCGTACCCAAAAAGCCATCAAACGCGATATGCAACTGGTGTATGATAAAATTAGAACTAAGGTTTCTGAAAAATATATCATTCTCTATGGTCGATCCTTGGGCTCAGGTTTTGCCACTAAATTGGCTTCTATTAACAATCCAAGAATGTTGATTTTAGATGCACCTTACTACAGTTTAAGTAAAGTAGCTAAAAAATATATTCCATTTATGCCGTTGTCCCTTTTGATTAAATTTCCAATGCCTACCTACAAATGGCTGAAATATGTCAATTGCCCTGTACATATTATTCATGGGACTGATGATCGATTGATCCCTTACAAAACGAGCGTGAAGCTCTCAAAGATCAATCCTAAAATCACTACGCTTTATACGGTAATAGGAGGAGGGCATAAAAATTTAAACACCTTTGAATCTTATCATAAGATGCTAGCCGATATTGTTCATTCCAGGCCCAAAAAAGTAAACTTGGAAGGCTCCAGTATCCATGTCAATCACTCTGCTAAAGCCAAAAAAGCCAATGCAAAAGCTTAGGCGTTTCCTGCTCTGGTGCCTGGTCGTTTTTATGATACTTTCCACCTTACTTTATGCGTTTCAAGAAAAGCTCATCTTCTTGCCTACAGTTTTGGCAAAAGACTACCGTTACCAATTTTCAGGAACTTTTGAGGAATTATACTTAGAAACGGAAGATGGGGAACAGTTGAATGCCTTACATTTTAAACGCGAAAGCCCAAAAGGTATCGTACTCTATTTTCATGGTAATGCCGGCGATCTCTCGAGATGGGGTGAAGTGGCTGAGGCGTTTATCAATCGCGGGTTTGAGGTTATTATTATGGACTACCGTTCTTACGGTAAAAGCACCGGAAAACCAACGGAAGACAACCTCTTTAAAGATGCCCAACGTTTTTATGATCATACCTTGCAGCGGTATGCCCAGGAAGATATTATTATTTACGGGCGCTCACTAGGCGCCGCCATAGCAACGCATTTGGCGGCCAATAACCACCCAAGGCAATTGATCTTAGAAACGCCTTTTTACAATTTATTGGATGTGGCGAAAGGCCGTTTTCCTTTCTTACCTGTAAAGCGACTCTTGCGATATCAATTTGCTTCGGATAAGCATATTCTTAAAGTAGCCAGTCCTATTGCTATTTTTCATGGTACCGAAGATGCCGTAGTACCCTTTGAATCTGGACATAAGCTTTATCAGATTATCCCAAATAAAAACAAGCACTTCTTTAAAATTCCGGGAGGCCGCCATAACGATTTATCGGACTATGACGGCTTTCAACGTGGCATAGACCAAGTGCTTAGTCAAACAAAGGAGTAGATAGGTAGCGATCGCCCCGATCGCATACTATGGATACGATAACTCCTGCTTCAATCTGATTCGCAATGCGTAAAGCTATCGTTGCTGCACCACCGCTACTCATACCTGAAAAAATACCTTCCGCTTTGGCCAGTCGTTTGGCCATAGTACGGGCTTCTTCTTCAGAGACATACAGAATATCATCAATTTTTTCTGGCTTGTAGATCGAAGGAACATAGGCGGGAGACCACTTACGAATTCCTGGAATTCTAGAGCCTTCCTCGGGTTGTACCCCAATAATTTTGACCTCCGAATGTTTCTCTTTTAAAAAAGTAGAAGTACCTGTAATGGTTCCCGTGGTTCCCATACTACTCACAAAATGCGTTACTTGACCTTTAGTATCATTCCAAATCTCTGGTCCGGTGGTGTTGTAGTGCGCACGCCAATTGTCTTGATTCCCAAATTGATCTAACATTTTATACCCTTTGGTATTTACTTGATGCATTACATAGTCTCGTGCTCCTTCAATACCTCCTTCTGCTGGTGTTAAAGTAACGGTGGCGCCATAAGCACGCATGGTTTGTACGCGTTCTCTTGAAGCATTTTCGGGCATTACCAATTCAATGGTAAGGCCATACACGCCTGCAATCATCGCGAGGGCAATCCCCGTATTGCCGCTGGTGGCTTCTATCAGTTGGGTTTTGCTATCAAAATCTCTTCGTTCCAATCCACTTTTGATCATGTTTAGAGCAGGACGGTCTTTGACACTACCGCCAGGATTTTGCCCTTCCAATTTAAAATACAACTTCACCCTCGGATTTTGATTGAGCACTTTGGACTCCACCATTGGGGTGCCTCCAATGAGGTCTAGAATAGCATTAGGCATTGACTGTTTTTATGTTGATTTCTGGGGTATGAAATACTGTGGAATTGGGAGGCACAGAGGCAGTGATCCAAGCATTACCACCAACCGTTGTATTTTCTCCGATCACGGTTTTCCCACCCAAAATAGTCGCATTGGCATAAATAGTTACGTGAGATTCAATAGTGGGATGCCGTTTGGTATTTTGCAATGATTTTTTAACGTAAAGTGCTCCCAAAGTAACCCCTTGATAGACCTTCACGTGATCTTTGATAACCGCCGTCTCCCCAATAACTACACCCGTGGCATGATCAATAAAAAAGGATTTTCCAATCTGTGCTCCAGGATGAATATCTACTCCAGTTAAGCGGTGAGCGTATTCGGTCATTAATCTTGGTACTAACGGAAATCCAGTGGTATAGAGCGCATGCGCCAGGCGATAAACAGCGATGGCATGGAATCCTGGATAGGCCAAATAGACCTCTTCAATAGAGAGGGAAGCGGGGTCGCAATCCCGTATCGCAGCGGCATCGGCATTTAAAAGGTCTAAAATATGTGGTAGTTGGCACAAATAGTCGTGCCATATAGTATCATGGGATTGTGTGGTTTTCCAACACGATAGGTCCACCAAGTCATCAAAAATTATTGAGAGCTCACTCAGATTATCTGCTACCGGTGTTTTGCTATCAAACAAGGTGTAGAAGAGCGTGTCCGTAAAGGTTTCTGTTCTCTTTTTTAATCTAAAGTCCAAGCAGGGATGCTGCTTGCGTTCTTGAATTTGTGTTATGATATGTGCGCTATCCATATCCAATTTATTGGTTTATCGATTAAAAGTAGGTATTTGTACCACGCTAATTGGTTAACTTGAGCCTAAATTACCGCTTTGTAATCATTGTAGATTGGCTTAAAACGTATGATGCTATCTAAATTATAGGAAGCTGATGGCTTTTTAAAATTTGAAGTTCTCACCATCAAGAGATTACCGAAGGTTAAAATTCTTGAAAGCATCGTACTTTCCGCCTATTCTGAATTTTGCAAAGGTATTTTTGTAACAATTGGTATGCCATGGACATCATCAGAAAAGAGACCCTCGATTTCTTAAAAACGCTGGAAGCGAATAACAACAGGGAATGGTTTACGATACATAAAAATCAGTTTAAAACTAGTGAGCAAGAGATAAAGCTATTTTATGAGGCGCTAAAACAGCTTATGGGACGTCATGATGTCATTGAAAAAGTAAAGGCCTTTAGGATTTATAGGGATGTACGCTTTTCAAAAGACAAGACCCCTTACAAAAATCAGTTTGCAGCCTCTTTTTCTAGGGCGGGAGCAGAAAGGCGTGGCGGTTACTATCTGTGTATTAAACCCGGAGGTTCTTTTATTGCCACTGGTTTTTGGAACCCGAATAAAGAAGACCTGTTTCGAATTCGTAAAGAGCTAGAGACGGACGCCTTACCTTTCAGAAAAGTTGTTACGGATACTAATTTTACCAATACCTGGGGAGTACTACTGGGAGACGCTGTAAAAACTGCTCCTAAAGGTTTCGATAGTACGCATCAAGACATCGATTTGATACGTCAGAAACAATTTTTGTTTACTCGAAACTTTACAGATAAGCAGGTACTATCATCAGATTTCATCAAAGAGATCGATATGTCTTTCCAAGCCATTAGACCCTATTTCGATTTAATGAGCGAAGTGTTGACAACCAACCTCAATGGCGAGTCTATACTTTGAACCCAAAATAAGCACTAAGGGGAGCGTATGGAAAGTTGAAAACATTACAAATTGACTTATTTTGAAGGGATTTCAAGGCATAATACTTGCCTTACTAGTCAAGGCGGGCCTGTTTGCCGATAAGGCAGGCCTGTCTCACCAGTCAAGGTGGAGTTTCTCCAATGCATAATCGAACTCAGGTCTAAACTAAAACGGTTTTATCGAGAAGTTGTATTTGGTCCTTAAGGCGTTCTACAACCATATTCATCATTCTCTTGTTTAAAGCAGAAGAGTTTTGAATGTAATTGTCGTATTCTTCCACGGTAAAAAGCCCAATGACCATACCCTTCAGCGAGTTTCGGAATTTGATATCTCGTTGGATGGATTTCTCAATGTAGATCAATTGTTTTTCTAAAGAAAGGCCATAGAAAACATCTTTATGCTTACGGATATAATTCTTAAAAGCGGCTATAAGCAAGTCGTTCTGGAATTTTATGATGGGCCTTAGGGTCAAGTTCTGGAAACTTTCGTCTGGAGTAGTGCCTGGGTTGACCTTAGCCTTAGCAATAAGAGGTCTAATACTTTGCAGGTGTGACGACCGCTGTTCCATAATTTCAACTTTATTTAAAGATACTGATATGGGTTTTTTCAATTGGGGATGCCAAACATAGTTTTCAACGAGGATATAAACAAAAAAAAGAGACTGTACCAGGAGTAGCTGATTGTCACCCTAAATTTACCCGTTTACGGGGCCTATTTAGGAGTACTACAATGCCGCTCTTAATACAGTCTCTTAGTTTTGTATGCTAACTTCAGGTTTTTAACGGCTGTTTAAAAACTCTTCAAAGGATTTGAATTGCATTTCATTACCTTTCAAATACTTAGATTTTAGTTTGCCAAATGCTGTCTCTGCTTTTTCAAACTTCTCCGCAATAACCTTTAGGTTGTCGAGTTCAGCAGCGGATGGTTTATCAAAACTCGAGGCAACTTTACTATAAAGTGCGGCCAGTTGCTCTCGCAACTGGGGTTCTGCGGTACCTACATAATTATCGCCCGTGGTTATTACTAAGGTCTCCTTAAGGTCATCCAACTTCTGTACTATTTTGCCATTACCATCCTTTTCAGCACTGGCTTTTATTTCATCCAGTTCATAAACCAAATAGGCCAACTCTTGGGTCATATCATACAACTTCATGGTAGTAGCCTCTTTCAGTTCACGGTCTTCAGCGTCTAAAGGTGAGGCCTTATCATGAACCAAATTAAAGGTGTGTTCATAGGTCTGCTTACCTTTGGTAATCACCGCTTTGTAGGTGCCGGCAGGTACTTGTGGGGCTGTAAACCCTCCAAAACTAAAAGTTTTTCCTTTGGCAATCTTTGGCGTTTTACGGGTGTAATTCCAATTAACGATATTGATACCCGAAGATTTTCCTGGATCAAGTTGGGTAATGGTATTCCCTTCTGAATCCTGTATTTCAAAGGTCATTTTCCCAAAAGTATGTCGTTTGCGGAGGAAGTATTTGATTTGTACATCTTTGGTACCACTCCTTCCGGTGAATTGTGTCTCTCCTCCGAAATTACCTGAGAAGGCCCCTGTCTCATCAATTACGGTATTCGGAGTATCAAAAAAGTGCAGTGTTTCGGTTAACACTTCACCAACATTGCGCAGTGGAGAAATATCATCGACAATAATTACCCCTCTACCATGGGTGCCCAATACCAAATCAGCAGTTTGTTTTTGAAGATCGATAAAATGAATAGGAACAGGTGGCATATTATTGGTAAACTTTTTCCAATGCGCCCCGCCATCTAAGGTGATATATAGTCCGTATTCGGTCCCTAAAAACAACAGATTTGGATTTACATAGTCTTCCTGGATGTTTCTTGCAAATCCAACAATATCATCTGTTACGATACTGGTCCAAGTTTCCCCAAAGTCTGTGGTTTTATAAACATAGGGGGTTCTATCATTCATCGTATGGCCATCGAAGACTGCATAGGCTGTTCCTTTTTCAAAAACACTAGCTTCAATGTGGTAACACCAGGTATTTGCTGGCAGACCTTTGATATTAGCGATGGTATTGTTCCAGGTTTTCCCACCATCTTGTGTTACCTGTACATTGCCGTCATCGGTACCTACCCAAACGACTTTTTCGTCTAATGTAGATTCTGCAATAGTAAATATCGTAGTATGATTTTCGGCTCCGGAGTTGTCTACCGAAAGTCCACCAGAATCCTTTTGATTCTGTTTTTTAGGATCGTTAGTGGTTAAATCGGGAGAAATTATGGTCCAGGTATCCCCCATATCCTCAGACTTGTGTAGGTATTGACTCCCCATATAAAACCGATCAGGTTGGTGTGCACTAATGGCCATTGGGGCATTCCAATTCCAACGTAGTTTTTGAGATTCGTCAATTGGTAAAGGTTGTATAGTTTTACGCAATTGGCGATCTACATCGTAGCGCCATACGTTATCGGCACCTTGCATTTCGGAGTAAATAATATTTTTGGTAGGATGCTTTAGCACTCTAAAACCATCTCCAAATCCTACAGAGTTCCAATCTCTGGCTTCTACGCCACCCGGAGAAGAAGTAGGTCCCCACCAAGAACCGTTGTCTTGAAGCCCGCCATACACATTGTAAGGTTCTGCATCGTCCACACTAATGTGATAAAATTGAGAAAGCGGCAGATTCTCTACAATTTCCATAGTATTGCCACCATCCCAGGTGCGATATACCCCTCCATCAGTCCCAACATAAATCATGTCCGAATTGTGAATATCGAAGACGAAATCATGGATATCCGAGTGCATATTGCCAAAACTTTTAAAAGTTTTCCCGCCATCTCTGGATATTGAGCCGCTTAGACCTGCTTTTAAAACAACATTCTCGTCCTTGGGGTCTACAACGATTCTAGAAAAATAAAATGGGCGTACCGTAATGCCAAAATCATTGTTCAATTGTTTCCAAGAAGCTCCGGCATCGTCGCTACGATAGAGTCCTTTCTTTTCATCTTTTTCCGCTTCAATAACGGTGTAAAGCACTTTGGGATTGGATGGCGCTACTGCAATAGCTAAACGCCCTAGTTGTCCTGCGGGGAAACCATTGTGAATTTTGTTCCAGGTTTTTCCAGCGTCTACCGACTTGTATAAGGCACTTTTATCACCCCCTGAGGCAAAAGACCAGCCTGTTCTGCGAAACTCCCACATGGAAGCATACAATACGTTAGGGTCCGTAGGATCCATCGCGAGGTCTGCACACCCTGTTCCAGGGCCAACGTATAATAATTGCTCCCAGGTAGTACCACCGTCGTTAGATTTATAAACCCCGCGTTCTTCGTTATCACCCCATAGGGCGCCAAGTACTCCAACATAAATTTCGTTTGAGTTGTTTGGGTTAACGATAATATTGGCAATACGTTCGGAATTTTCAAAGCCTATTTTACGCCAGTTGGCACCACCATCGACCGTCTTGTATAGCCCGTCTCCAACCGAGACACTATTACGAGTCCAAGTTTCTCCGGTTCCTACATAAATGGTTTTGTCGGGGTCATTAGGGTCTAAGGAAACTACGCCAATGGACTGGCAATGGTCATCAAAAATTGGGTTAAAGGTGGCTCCTCCGTTGCTTGATTTCCAGACGCCTCCTCCTGCGGCCCCTAAATAAATAATACGTCCGTTGGTAGGATGCCCCTCCATGTCGTTAATCCGTCCACTCATTAAGGCTGGGCCAATATGACGGGCTTTTAGGTCCCCGAAAAGTGCTTTGGCCTTAATGGTTTCTAAAGTCTGCGATGTGCCTTGCTGTAGAAAGAGCGTACAGACCGCTAGAAAGCAGTATATGCTGTTTTTCATAATACCTTATTTTAAATACATTATGATTCACGAAAATTACTTCTCGTCACCTTCCGTTATAGTTTCCGGAAAGGCAAATAAGGAATCGTCCACCTTTGGGTTCAGCTGAAGGCTATCCATTTGGATAGATAACATTGGTTGTTCTCCTAAATATTGAGTGGTTGAAAAGGCAAAATAAAGCCCGTCTACTTCTTGATAATCACTCATTACTACTTTTACCGTTTTCCCCTTAGCAGGTCCAGACTTAATTTCCGTCTCCATAGCGATTGGCACATAATTCTCTGTATCGAAGTAATAAAAAGAGATGTCGTCTACCTGTTCTCCATCAACCGTTACAGGTTCTTTAACTAATTTGATTTTATAGGTATCCGTACCTTCCATAGACTCAGTGCCCATAAGTTCAACGGTGTATCCTTTTTCCTTCCAGTTTAAAAAAGAGTCTGGAAAATCATTGGCTTCCAACTTAAAGTTTGCAGTTTCTTCCGAGCTACTTTTTTCGGCTTTCATATTTAAGAAATTGGTACTCCAAAGGGTTTCTCCATCAAATACGCCTTGAAAAAACTCTTTGCCTTGTACGGAATATTTCTGCATTTGCTTTCCGTTTTTTAATTGCACCATTTGCCCGGGAAACTCTTGCCCCCCTTGTCTGCCTTTGCCATAACCATGAATGCCTTCCAGTTGTTGCCAATTCTCTAACCCACCCGTATTTTCAAAATAGTTGGTCAAAATTTCTTCTACCGTTTGTGCTTGTAGCGACATCCCAAAAGTTATCAAGCTTAAGGTACAGGTAATCCATAATTTTTTCATTAGTATGTTTTTTGAGTTTAACTGTAATGTATAGTCTTAAAAGTAGCCAATTTGTTACAACAGAAATGTTTTTTGTGCTTTTTCTTCTATAGTAAGTTAGCTGTGACCAGTTATGAAAATTGTTTCGAAAAGTTGTTGAAACCACTACGAAGATTAATTTATTTGGATAATAAGAGTAAGTAGTGTTGCAAAGCATTTGGTTTTCTGAGCTTGGGCATCAAACATGTAAAACAAAACGACCTACCTATTGGAAAGTAAAGTAAAGTAAACAAACTGCACAGTTGGTAACGTTTAGCAGTTGACCTTATTTGTTTGAGCATTTATCTAAGACCTCAATTTGTCGTCTCATAATATCCACTATAAAACCCTGAAATGATTATTTCATAATATCTCGTAAAGGTAAATGTTAAATAAATAGCTGTAGATGTTATTTAGTTTATTGTTAATGTAGCACTTG
>JBCDGY010000123.1:0-9183 GCA_039414375.1 Bacteroidota bacterium
AGATCAAGCTGCTCGATAACACCATTGACTACCCGAACAGGATGATCCTCTGGGATAAGTTCTTCTATGCTAGGTGGAAAAAGCCAAGGCTGTTGTTGGTTGTAGTCCTTGAAATTAGTGTTCATAATATTGATAATCAATACTTTAAAATACTAAAAACAATCTAAAACAGAAAGTAAAAATAAAAAAAGCCGCCTCAGTTTTGAGACAGCTTCTTTCTTTTTAAATGTCACCCTTAGTTTAGGCATTCATAGATACCCAAGTATTGCCTTGTTTGTGGGATTGTACGGTGCCTTCAATAAAGCGCATCCCGCGAACGCCATCTTGCATAGTTGGAAACTCTCCATCATCATACGATTCTTTGCGAATAGCCTTGGCGGCTCCCAAATAGATATTGGCCATGGCATCAAATATGCCTTCTGGATGCCCAGGGGGCAACTTGGTAACCTCTAGAGAAACAGCGCTGTTATAGGGATGTCCGGGTTTATATACTTGTAGCGGTTGTCCTTCTTTAAAGTAGTATAAGAAGTTTGGATTTTCTTGCTCCCATACGAGTCCTCCTTTTTCACCATATATGCGAATAGCTAATCCATTTTCCTCCCCGGTGGCTACTTGACTAGCCCTGATCACTCCTTTAACGTGATCATCCATACGTATTAAGACGGTACCGTCTACATCCATTTGATTATCGTCGTAGATATAGTTAAAATCACACAAAAGCGATTGTATTTGAAGTCCTGTAGTAAACTCTATCATGTTAAATGCATGCACGCCAATATCACCCATACAAGAACTTATACCTGCTTTTTTGGGGTCTAAACGCCATACAGATGATCGTTGCTCTTTATCGTGGATTATAGGGTTAATCCAGCCCTGATAGTAACGCGCATCTACTTTATGAATTTTTCCTAAATCACCATTTTTAATCATTTGCCGCATCTGTCTTACCATGGGATATCCGGTATAGGTATGGGTTAGGGCAAATACCTTTCCAGAGCCCTTGTGAGCCTGCTCCAATTCAAGGGCTTCAGCAAGACTCATCGTCATGGGTTTTTCACAAATCACATGAAATCCATTATCCAATAGCTTTTTGGCCATAGGAAAATGAAGAAAGTTAGGTGTTTGAATAGAACATACTTGCATTCGTTCCGATTCAGGCAGTTGTAGCTCGGATGCTATTAGGGTGTCAAAATCTGAATAGATTCTATCCGTAGGGATATCGATAGTACGAGCAAAATCTAAATTTTGATCGTAATCTGGATTAAAAACACCTCCAACAATCTCGTAATTATCGTTGATAAAAGCAGCTACACGATGGAGCACTCCAATAAGGGAGTCGCCTCCTCCTCCTAAAATACCAAGTCTTATTTTTTTTGGCATGGTTCTTTAAAATAATAGTTAGTGAGTAATTCTCTGTTCTTTGAGTTTATTTCTAAAAAGAAATAGGATTCCAAAAAGTATGATCAATATTACGGGTAACCACATGATATTACCGAGCGTAGCTTGACCAGCAACGAGATCCGCGGTTTCTGCAGAAACACCAGATTCTAGAGCCGCAGAACGTTCTACATCTAGCATTTCCCCTATTTTCGGAAGGGAAACACCAGTGATCAGCATTCCGAACCCACCAATGATGGACATGCCTAAGGCCCCCGTGCGATGGTTGTATTCACTAACAAAACCGATCATAGTAGGCCAGAAATACATGACTCCTAAAGAAAACAAAATGGCTGCCAAATACACCATCGGTCCAGTAACATTGGATAAAAGCAATAGCGCTAGTGTCGCTATTATGGCGGAAGCGAATAGCACGCCAATTGGATTTAGTTTGTGAATAACGGGCCCTGCAAAATACCTGCCTACTGCCATTAAACCAGTAACAATCGCCATAATAATAAGGGGAGGTGCCCCAGCTTGGCCGAGTAGCCTTTCAATAAATTGTCCGGTTCCCAATTCAGTAGTAGCGGTAAGCCCCATACAGATCAACATAAATATAAACAATGGGGTAAACATGGACTTGATATTCATGTTAACATCAGATTCTATATTTTCTGCCTTTGGAAATTTTTGGCCAAGTATTAGAAAGCCATAAAGTAAGGTAGGGATGATCATCACTGCGATCTGCAGCTGCCAAGAAAGGTTGAGGTTGCCCATAAACTCTCCAATTAATGCGCCAATGACAATTCCGCCAGGGAACCAGACATGGAACTTATTTAACATAGTGGTGCGGTCAGTAGTATACATATCCGCTATTAATGGATTACAGGCGGCCTCAACGGCTCCGTTGGCAAGACCAATTAAAAAAGTAGAAAATAATAAGGGTATAAATCCGTTGGCTGTTATGGTAAGTATCAAGCCTAATAGATGGCAAATAAAGGCAACCCATAAAATAGGTTTAGGACCAATTTTAGGGTAGATAAGCCCTCCTATTATCATAGATACTGGAAACCCGTAAAAGGCCATAGCATTCATCCAACCCAATTGTGCATCGGTAAACCCAAAAGCTTCATTGAGTTCGCCCATGATCCCTGCTCGTATCGCAAAGGTCATGGCCGTAACGACAAGGGATATACAAGACGCCCAGAATAGTCTGTTTTTATTAATTTCTTTCATAGTTGATTGCTTTCGTTTAAATTATTGTGGTTGAAAAAGTGTTGTGTAAAGTGATCTAGGATTAGTTAAGTTATTAAGATAACTTTTTAGTTCAAATAAGTCACTAAACATAATACATCTGAGCAGAGATAATCAGAAATGTTTCAGTTTCAATAGTTAGATATAGAGGGGGCTATGGCTTAGCCGAACCTGAAGTAAGAAGTAAGTCTCTAGTGGCTAAGATGCCTTCCTGTTCGCCTAGTTCTTTACCTTCATATTCCACGCCAATATAACCGCTATAACCAGCCTCTTTTACGATCGCTAACATTTTTTGATAATCGATTGTCGTCTCTGTTCCGTTTTCGTCAAAGGCGTATGACTTTGCACTAACGGCTTTTGCAAAAGGCATTAGCTCTTTAACGCCAACATATTTGTCATATTCTTCAACACACTCTGAGTCATAATAGGATCCATTTGCCCGTTTTACACAAAAATTACCAAAATCGGGAAGCGTCCCACAATTCTCTAAATTCACCTGTTGCATAACTTCGGCTAGCCATGAGGCATTAGAGGAAGGTCCACCATGATTTTCCACAATGATGTTAATGCTTTTATCTTTAGCATAGTTAGCCAATTGGGTAAGACCATCAACTGAAGCCGCTATCCAGGTGGCTTTATCCATTGCACCACTAAGATTAACCCGAATAGAATGGCAACCCATAGCAGCTGCGGCATCAACCCATTTCTGATGTTGTGCAACGGCATCGTTACGATCGGTTTGATTTTCAGCGGCCAAGTCTCCCTGTCCATCGACCATGATCAATAAGTTTTCTAATCCATATTTTTTTGCTTCAGCATTAGAGCGATCTATAAATGCTTGCATAGCAGATTCCGAAAAGTTTTCTGTCTCTAGTTCGGGATAGTATAGCCCGCTTACATATTCTAGGCCATCAAAACCCCAAGATTTGGCCTTTTCTGCAAAAGTATAAGGGTCCACGCCTTCTTCACGAATCATTTTATTTATCGACCATTGTGCAAGGGATAACTTAAAAAAAGGTGCTGGAATACTATCAGTTTGTTCATTGTCGTTGGAAGTTTCCACGGTCTGCTGTTTTGGTGCTTGTTTGCAAGCAGTATTACTAATCAGGAGTATTGCAGTAACCATAAAAAAGCATAAAGCAGAGAAACGGTATTTTTTCATGGGAGTTCTCTTTGTACAATATTGGTTTTGTTTATAATAGAATTTCAAATTTGTCAATTTTAGAGCGTTACGCTGTAAAATTCTCACTTTGTAAAGGGATTAAATGTAGAAAATTAATTTAAGAATTAATACATTTAAAAAATGAACAATGATAATATCAATGAGTAAGTTTTTTTACAACAAAGAACAAGCGTCTTATGACGCTATTGTGGTGGGTACTGGAATAAGTGGTGGATGGGCTGCCAAAGAGCTATGTGACAATGGATTAAAAACCCTTGTCCTAGAACGTGGAAGAATGGTAACCCATCGAGAAGATTACAAGACCGCTACCATGGATACTTGGGATTTTCCTCATAATGGAGAGATGCCTACTGAAAAGCTAAAACGCCAAGAAAAACAGGCTCGTACAGGATATACGGTTAAGGCGCCACATCATTTTTGGTTTGTTGATGATATTGATCATCCCTACAATGAAAAGAAACGTTTTGATTGGATGAGAGGATATCATGTAGGGGGACGTTCCATTATGTGGGGCAGACATAGTTATCGTTGGAGTGATATTGACTTTGAAGCCAATAAAAATGAGAAAATAGCGGTTGATTGGCCAGTGCGTTACAAAGACATTGCTCCATGGTATGAGCATGTAGAGCGTTATGTGGGTATTAGTGGAGAGGCACTTGGGCTTCCGCAGTTGCCGGACAGTATTTTTGAACCTATGATGGAGCTTAATTGTGTGGAACAACACGTCCGTGAGGAAATCTACGATCATTTTGATGGCAGGGTAATGACGGCAGGTCGTGTGGCACATATCAATAGCGATAAGAGATTCGAAGGTAATGGTCGGGTGCGTTGCCAATTTAGAAATCGATGTATGCGTGGTTGTCCTTTTGGGGCTTACTTTAGCAGCTTATCGTCAACCTTACCTGCTGCAGAGGCTACTGGTAATCTTACCTTGCGTCCTGATTCTATTGTGCATCAGATTATTTATGATCCCGAGACTAAAAAGGCTACAGGCGTAAAAGTAATTGATAGGGTTACTAAGGAAGAGTACGAGTTTAAGGCTAAGGTTATTTTTCTTTGTGCTTCCGCAATAGCGTCAACCTCTATTTTGATGCAATCTAAATCAGACCGTTTTCCTGAAGGTTTGGGTAATGATTCGGATCAGTTAGGACGAAATATCATGGACCATCATTTGGGAGTGGGTGCAGAAGGTAAAATGGACGGTTTTGAAGACAAATACTACAAAGGTCGCAAGCCTAATGGTATTTATATCCCTCGATTTAGAAATTTAGGGGGCAGCTCAAATATGGATAGTTTCAAACGAGGCTATGGTTTTCAAGGTGGTGCAGGAAGAGGCAATTGGGAGGAAACCATTGCGGAACTTTCTCATGGAAAAGATCTTAAAGATGCAGTTATGAAGCCCGGGGGATGGGGCTTTGGTATGGGTGGTTTCGGAGAGGTATTACCCCATGCGGATAATAGAATGACCTTAGATTACGACAAGTTAGATCAGTGGGGTCTTCCAACAGTTACATTTGATGCTGAATTACAGGAAAACGAATGGAATATGCGGAAGGATATGAAAGAACAGGCAGCAGAAATGTTGACTAAAGCAGGCCTTCGCGATGTAAAGGAATTTGATAACCCAGGGGCACTAGGTCTCGGAATCCATGAAATGGGTACGGCAAGAATGGGCCGCGATCCAAAAACTTCTGTACTCAATGGTTTTAACCAAGTACACAGTTGTAAAAATGTATATGTTACGGATGGTTCTTTTATGACCTCCGCATCTTGTGTGAATCCGTCATTAACTTATATGGCTTTTACAGCTAGAGCGGCCAACCATGCTGCAAACGAACTTAAAAAAGGAACTATTTGATTGTATTATGAAACGTAGATCGGCATTAAAGTATATGGGCACAGCATTTGGGTATGCTGTTGCTACACCAACAGTAATAGGTATTTTAAACTCTTGTAAGGATAAACCACCTTATGCGGAATGGGCACCTACATTTTTCAGTAAAGAGCAAGGATATGCTTTAGCTCAAATGGTGGATGTTATCTTACCCAAAACGGATACCCCTTCTGCAACGGAAATGAATGTTCACGTATTTATTGACGAATATTACAAGGCAGTCTTTACGGAGGAAGAACAAGCATTTTCAAAAATGGTTACTGAGAAATTCATGGCAAAGCTATTGGAAAGCTCAGGTAAAGAAAGCTTGCTAGACGTAGAAGGCGCAGATTTCGAGCCGCTTTTTGAAACTTACCTAGCAGAAATTCCGGATGAGGTTGAGGAGGCTCATGAGGAAGCCATTGAGGCTTATTTTGAAGCTCTTGAGAAAGGAGAGACTGCTGAGTTAGACGAAGAAATAGCCTTGCGAAATTTTGCTAATGGCACTAGAGGTATGGCTATTTGGAGTTATAAAACCTCTGAGTATGTAGGCGAAGAAGTTTTGGCCTATTTACCAATTCCAGGAGAGTACATAGGCTGTGGCGATGTTAATGAACTATCTCAAGGAATGGCCTGGTCACTTTGAGATTGATATCCAATAAGGCCTAGAAGAATTAAGTTATAAGAAAAACACCCCAGTAACATCGGTTATCGGGGTGTTTTCAAATAAAATAAACACTATCACTCGTAGACAAGTTTAGCAAGGGTGCTTACAGGTCTACTATGATCCACACATCAAACAGTCATCGTCTGACTGACTGGATTTAGCTTGTGCGATCATTGCCTTCATTTCTGCCTCTGTCATGGGCTGTATATCTACTTCTTGTTGGGCTACGGGGGTAGGGCCTAACTTTAGTTTTTCAGCGCTCTGTGCAGTGTTTCCTGTTATTTGAACATCGACAGGAACTTCTTCTTCTTTTTTTGTATTGTCTAACGTAAATTTAATGGCATCTACGGCAGCCTTTGTGCGTAGATAGTACATGCCTGTTTTTAGACCACTCTTCCAAGCATAAAAATGCATTGAGGTAAGTTTAGCGTAGTTGGCATTCTCCATAAATAAGTTTAGCGACTGACTTTGATCTATAAAATATCCGCGGTGGCGGCTCATATCAATGATATCTTTCATGCTGAGTTCCCATACAGTTTTGTAGAGTTCTCTTATTTGAGAAGGAATACGTTCAATATGCTGTATGGAGCCATTGGCACGCATAAGTTCTTGTTTGAGCTCTTCATTCCAAAGACCTAGTTCAACCAAGTCTTCTAGCAAGTGTTTGTTAACTACAATAAATTCTCCTGAAAGCACCCTACGGGTATAGATATTAGAAGTGTAGGGCTCAAAACACTCGTTATTACCTAGTATTTGCGAAGTGGATGCTGTTGGCATCGGAGCTACCAGTAGTGAGTTGCGTACGCCGTGTTTTTTGATTGATTTGCGCAGTGCTTCCCAATCCCATCTTCCAGAAAGTTCATCATCTTTTATGCCCCATAAATTGTGCTGAAATTCACCGTTGGCTATTGGAGACCCTTCAAAAGTGCTATAGGAACCGTCTTGTTTAGCCTCTTCCATAGAAGCAGTGACAGCTGCAAAATATAGCGTTTCAAAGATCTCTTGGTTTAACTTTTTAGCCTCATCACAGGTAAAAGGTAGTCGTAGCATGATAAAAGTATCAGCTAAACCTTGTACACCTAGACCAATAGGTCGGTGTCTCATGTTGGAGTTTTTAGCCTCAGGTACCGGATAGTAGTTTCTATCAATTACTCGATTGAGGTTTTTGGTAACTCTTTTGGTAACCTTAAAGAGTTCTTGATGGTCGAATTGCCCTTTTTTAACGAACATAGGCAATGCAATGGAGGCCAGATTACATACGGCTACTTCATCGGGAGAAGTGTATTCTAATATCTCTGTACAGAGGTTAGAGGAACGAATGGTCCCTAGGTTTTTTTGGTTGCTCTTTCGGTTAGCAGCATCTTTATAGAGCATATAAGGAGTACCCGTTTCTATTTGAGATTCGAGGATTTTTTCCCAAAGCTCTCTTGCCTTGATGGTTTTACGACCTTTGCCTTTACTTTCATATTCTAGATAAAGCGCTTCAAATGCATCACTATGGGTGGTAAACAAGTTAGGGCACTCATTTGGACACATTAGCGTCCATTCGGCATCAGCCTCAACACGCTTCATAAACAAGTCAGGAATCCACATGGCATAAAAAAGATCCCGAGCACGCATTTCTTCTTTACCGTGATTTTTCTTAAGGTCTAAAAACTCGAAAATGTCTGCATGCCACGGTTCTACATAAATGGCAAAACTACCTTTGCGTTTTCCCCCTCCTTGATCTACGTAGCGTGCGGTATCGTTAAATACACGGAGCATAGGCACGATACCGTTAGAAGTACCATTGGTGCCAGCAATATAAGAACCTGTAGCCCTAACATTATGGATAGAAAGTCCTATGCCTCCAGCGGATTGCGAAATTTTTGCAGTTTGTTTTAAAGTATCGTAGATACCATCAATGCTGTCTTCCTTCATAGCTAATAAGAAACAAGAAGACATTTGTGGCTTAGGGGTTCCTGAGTTAAATAGTGTTGGGGTGGCATGAGTGAAATACTTCTTAGACATGAGCTCATAGGTCTCAATCACTGCCTTTAGATCATTCAAGTGAATACCAACAGCCACACGCATCAACATATGCTGCGGACGTTCCGCAATAACCCCGTTAATCTTTAATAAGTAAGAGCGTTCAAGTGTTTTAAACCCAAAGTAGTCGTAAGTAAAATCGCGGTTGTAGATAATGGTTGAATCCAGTTGATCTGCATTTGCTTCGATCACTTGATAAGCTTCTTCCGATAATAGTGGCGCTTTTTTTCCGGTTCTAGGATTAACGTATTCATAGAGATCCTTCATCGTTTCAGAGAAGGACTTTTTGGTGTTTTTATGAAGGTTCGAAACAGAAATCCGTGCAGCTAATTTAGCGTAGTCGGGATGTGTGGTTGTCATAGTAGCCGCAATTTCAGCTGCTAGATTGTCCAACTCAGAAGTGGTTACGCCGTCATAAAGGCCTTCAATAACCCTCATGGCCACTTTTACTGGATCTACTAGATCGTTGAGGCCGTAACATAATTTTCTAACGCGAGCCGTTATTTTGTCGAACATTATTGGCTCTTTTCTTCCATCTCTTTTGACTACGTACATTTTGACAGGATTTATAAGTTTTTCATGCGCTTAAATTGTTAAAAACGTTAACATTTGTGGTTAAGTGTCCAAAAAACCCCTTTGGGGAGGGGTCTTCGGTTAAATGGATTAAAAGTCGGCGTCGAAGCTAATTTTTTGAGCGTCTTGATCTTTCTCTTTATTGAGTACCCCGGCTTTTTGGTACTCAGACACTCTTTTCTCAAAGAAATTGGTCTTTCCTTGTAGTGAAATCATTTCCATAAAGTC
>JBCDGY010000124.1:0-9135 GCA_039414375.1 Bacteroidota bacterium
GGTAGTGAAGAAAGTATCGGGGGTTGGATGGTACTTCCAGCTATTGGTCTAGTGCTGACCCCTGTTCTCTTAATTGTTGATTTAGTCAGAGATGGATACCTTACCCCCTATATATGGTCTGCTTTTTCAACTTACGAAAACAGCCTTTGGCTAACCTTGGCTACTGTATTTGAATTGGGATGCAATGTACTTTTCTTGGTATTTAGTGTATTACTAATTATTCTATTTTCCAAAAAGCGCACCAGCCTTCCCTTATTAATGGTGGTATTTTATAGCTTAAATGTTGTTGTCCCAATTTTGGATACTTTCCTCATAAATGCCTTACTCCCAGAGGAGTTGATTGACTATGCAGAAGATGAAATAATTTATCGCGATATCGTAAAAAGCATTATAGGGGCGGGTATTTGGATACCGTATTTTTTAGTATCCAGAAGGGTGAAGAATACATTTGTTCGTCAATATGCAAGGTCTATCGAGGCGACCAGGCCTTTGCAGAATGGGTAAAAAGCGATACACTCATCGAATGATGCAATGGGCGCTGATTTTATAACCTACTTCTTAAAAACGAGTAAGTAATAACTCTTTTTTCCCCGTTGTAATAAGATGAATTGCCCATTAATAAGGTCTGAGATGCTTAGCTGATGGTTTTCTCCAACTTTTTCTTTATTAACAGCAATTGAGTTTTGTTTCAGGGCCCTACGGGCTTCACCATTAGAGGTCATAAACCCTGTTTGGGCAGCCAAAGCGCCAACCATGTCCAGGCCTTCCTCCAATTGCGTCATAGGCAGTACGGCTTGTGGGACTCCATCAAAAACTTCTAAAAAGGTTTGTTCGTCAAGCGTGCGAAGGTCATCGGCTGTTGAACGACCAAAAAGCATAGCACTGGCCCTTTTTGCATTTTCCATATCTACAGACGAGTGTACCATTGTGGTAACTGCTTCTGCCAACGTTTTCTGTAGTTCCCGGGCACCAGGATTTTGGGTATGGCGTGCTATGAGGTCAGCAATGGTCTCCTGCGAAAGCAAGGTGAATATTTTGATATACTTGGCGGCATCTTCGTCCGAGGTGTTGAGCCAATATTGATAAAATCGGTAGGGCGAGGTGCGCTTCGCATCCAGCCAAATATTACCACTTTCTGTTTTTCCAAACTTGGTGCCATCTGCTTTGGTAATGAGTGGGCAAGTAAGGGCATATCCTTTACCACTTCCTATTCGGCGAATAAGTTCGGTGCCTGTGGTAATATTACCCCATTGGTCGCTACCTCCCATTTGCAAAGTGCATTCGTAGTTCTGGTAGAGGTACAGAAAATCATACCCTTGTACCAATTGATAAGTAAATTCGGTAAATGACATACCTTCTGTGGCACTGGCAGAGAGCCGTTTTTTAACGGAATCTTTAGCCATCATATAGTTTACCGTGAGGTGCTTGCCCACATCGCGGATAAAATCCAAAAAGCGAAAATCTCGCATCCAATCATAGTTGTTTACGAGCACGGCTGCATTACTTGTTGTATCTGTAAAATCTAAGAATCGTCCCAATTGGGCTTTTAGGGCATCTTCGTTGTGCCTTAAGGCTTCTTCATCTAAAAGATTGCGTTCGGCGGACTTCCCAGAGGGATCGCCGATCATACCTGTCGCCCCCCCCACTAAAGCTAACGGCCTATGGCCCGCCAATTGAAAGTGACGCAGCATCATTACGCCTACTAAATGCCCGATATGCAAAGAGTCGGCGGTTGGATCAATACCCACATAAGCGGTGCGGGTACTGCTCAGTAAGTGTTCTTCCGTTCCAGGCATTGCATCATGTAACATGCCACGCCATTGCAGTTCGGCGACAAAATTTTTGGTCATGGGTATTGCTTAAAAAATCCTTGCAAATATAGGAGCTTGAACCAGCATCGTTCACATATTCTCGTTCAAATAGGTACTTTTACATATGGTTTTGGTTACCGGTGGTACAGGCCTCTTAGGAGCCCACTTACTTTTAGCACTCTGCAAACAGGATAAGCCTGTTCGGGCTTTGTTTCGCAGTGAGCGAACGCTTGAAGCAGTTAAAACGCACTTTACCCGCGATTCGGCGAAAGGGCTGACTTATTTTGAAAGTATCGATTGGGTAAAAGGTGATATCATCGACTTACAGTCATTAAAAGTCGCATTTGCCGATATTACCGAAGTATACCACGCCGCAGCCATGGTTTCGTTTGATCCGAAAGAAGATCAACAACTATTCGATATCAACATAGGGGGTACTTCGAACGTCGTTAATCTCTGCATAGCGCTAAAAATTCAGAAACTATGTTTTGTAAGTTCCATAGCCGCTTTAGGTTCTGGTACAAAACAAAAAATGATTAATGAAGAGGAGGAATGGTTGCCCGGCAAGCATACTGGCTATGCGATCTCCAAGCACTATGCCGAGATGGAGGTATGGCGGGCTTCACAGGAAGGGGTTGATGTAGTTATTGTAAATCCCGGAATAATTTTAGCCGCGGGTTTCTGGAAAAGCAGTAGTGGACTTCTTTTTCGGCATGCCCATAAAGGTTCTCAATACTATTTGCCTAATGGAAATGGTTTTGTGGGGGTTAATGATGTGGTAAGCGCCATGGTTCAGTTAATGGAAAGCCCCATAGTTAATGAACGCTATATTTTGGTGAACGAGAACTGGACTTACCGTACTTTTTCGGAGCTAATGGCCAAAGCTTTGCAAAAGACCCCTCCTAAAAAAGAACTGAAACCATGGATGCTGAGCATTTTATGGCGCGCCGATTGGATACGTCAAAATTTTCTTGGTAAACGAAGGCGATTATCGAGAGCTCTGGCCCGTAATTTGACCATGCATACGCTGTACGACAATCGTAAAGTAAAGGAAGATCTTGGGTTCGAATTTGAGGATCTAAAGGGGCAAATTGCGGCCCAATGCGCTATTTATCTGGAGGAGCAGGTGAGGGCTTCGCTTTAGCTTTGGAAACTTTTGCAATACTGTCTTTAACCCTCTTGACCCTCTTTTTGATACTGTCATTTTTCTTTTTTCGCGCCGCTTCAATTTCATCTACTTGCTGCGTTAAACGGTCTTGTACTTTTTGATATAAGGTTTGGTATACCTGAGGAATTGAAGCATAGTAGGTGTCGCTTCGAACGTATTGTAGGCTATCAATATCATATTTTTCGTAAAGGTAGGGCATTGTCTGTATGTCGTTTTCTAACAAGATGGTATTGCTAGTTGCATCAAGGCCTTTTAAGAGGGTTAGATCATACAGAATTTCAACCATTTTATCCTCAGGAATCAGATTTTCCGGAGGAGCAATGGTCTTCTTCTTACAAGACACAATGCCGACGAGTAATAGTAGAATTAGAATACGCATTCTAAAGTTATCGATCAAAGGTTAGTCGCATAGCATGGCTTGTATCAGATAGCGACCCTTGGTTATAGGCCAAGTGTCCATTTACAAAGGTACGTACTACTTGAGCATCAAAGGAGGTGCCTTCAAAAGGACTCCAACCACATTTGTATAAGATATTAGGCTTTTGCACTTGCCAGGGAGCATTCAAATCGATTTCTACCATGTCTGCAAAGTACCCTTCTCTAATAAATCCTCGAGCCGCCACGTCAAATAATATTGCGGGATTGTGACACATTTTTTGAACGAGTTGTTCCAGGCTTATTTGGTGTGCTTTGTGTTTTTGAAGCATCGCTACCAGGGCATGTTGCACCAGCGGCCCTCCCGATGGAGCTTTGGTATACACTTGATTCTTTTCTTGTAAGGTATGCGGAGCGTGGTCAGTAGCAATTACATCGATACGGTCGTCCAAAAGTGCTTCCCACAGGGCACTGCGGTCTTCGGCTGTTTTTACTGCCGGATTCCATTTAATGTGAGTGCCCTTTTCTTTATAGTCCGACTCAGAAAACCAGAGATGGTGGACACAAACCTCGGCGGTTATACGCTTTTCTTGTAAAGGAATGGCATTGGTAAATAGCGCCATTTCTTTAGCGGTAGACAAATGAAATACATGCAGACGCGCATTGGTTTTTTTGGCTAGTGCAATAGCTTTTGACGAAGAAAGATAGCAAGCTTCTGCGCTTCTAATTTTAGGGTGCAGGGCTATTGGGATATCATCCCCATAAATATCGCTGTAATGGGCCAGGTTGTTTTTTATCGTATTTTCATCTTCGCAATGGGTAGAGATCACCATTTCGGTGCTTTTGAATATGGATTCCAGTACTGCGTCATCGTCTACTAACATATTTCCTGTAGAAGAACCTAGGAACAATTTGACCCCTGAACAACTATTTTTGTCCAGTCTTTTTATAGCTTCTAGGTTATCATTAGTACCTCCAAACTTAAAGGAGTAGTTGGCAAAAGCGCTTTGTGCAGCCATGGCAAACTTTGCTTCATGAGCTTCAAGGGTAGTGGTTTGAGGGTTGGTATTGGGCTGCTCCATAAAACTGGTGATACCCCCAGCAATCGCCGCACGACTCTCTGTAAAAAGATTTCCTTTATGGGTGAGTCCTGGTTCTCTAAAATGGACTTGGTCATCGATAACGCCAGGCAGCAAAAAATTTCCTTGAAGGTCGATTACCTTAGCGTTGGGTATGGATATGTCCTTGCCAATTTTCGCAATTCGCTGTTGTTTTATCAAAAGGTCAGTCTCAAAAATAACCCCTTCGTTAACCACAGTTGCATTTTTCAGAATAGTAGCCGGCATGTTAGAATGATTGTTTTAAAAAGAGGCTTCTTAGTCGCATCGCAATGACTCCAAAAACAGCTTCCCACACTATTTTCGAACTCATTTTTGATTTTCCATTAATGCGGTCAGTAAAAATTATAGAAACTTCGTCAATTCGAAATCCTTTGAGATAGGCCCTGTATTTCATTTCAATCTGGAAGGCATAACCAATAAAACGAACTGCATTTAGGTCTATAGCTTCAAGCACTTTACGATGGTAACAGACGAAACCTGCAGTGGGATCGTGCACTTTCATTCCTGTAATTACTTTGACATAGAAAGAAGCACCGTATGACAATAAAATGCGTCCTAATGGCCAGTTAACCACATTAACTCCTTTTTTATATCGAGAACCAACGGCTACATCGGCACCGTTGAGGCAGGCCCTATGCAGGCGAAGAAGGTCACTAGGCTTATGAGAAAAATCGGCATCCATCTCAAAGATATAGTCGTAGTGCTGAGCTAGGGCCCATCGGAAGCCATGAATATATGCAGTTCCTAATCCTGCTTTCTCTGTTCGTACCTCTAAAAAAAGTTGATCGGGAAATTGTTCTTGTAACTGACGAACCGTGTCTGCCGTACCATCGGGAGAATTGTCATCGACTACGAGTACATGAAAATCTTTTTTAAGGTCAAAAACAGTTTTAACAATGGCCTCAATGTTTTCTATCTCATTGAACGTGGGTATAATGACCAATCCTTCTGCCACAAAAACTTTTTTAAGACCCCAAAAGTACGGTTTTAGCTTCTTACCCCCTTATCAAAAAAGGAGGGGGAATAATGATAATCTGAGTTCGCTTATTATCGCAAATACCGCTTCTCGTATTTCAGATTTACCGCCAAAGGAAGGAAGTCCTAAAGGGAATGCCCTAACTACTTCATGTTCTCCCTAAAAATTCTTGAAAATGGCCGGCTATTTCCGGCACATTTTTAGCGAAAATCTAAAGCGATTTATAGCGTGCTATAAAAGCAATAATAATCTGACTCAGGTTTATACCTTTGCCAAACAAATATGGATACCTAATGGGGAATCAATTTTCCAGGACCTTCCTTTTGTTTTTGGGGTCTCTTTTGTTGCTCAATCTTATCCAAGCTTTTGCAACTCCTTTAATTTATGATGAAACTTATTATTGGTATTATGCTAAAGATTTAGCTTGGGGTTATTTTGACCATCCTCCCATGGTAGCACTTTTAGTTAAGGCTGGCGGCCTTCTTTTTAGAGGGGAGCTCGGAGTACGTTTGATAGGTTGCTTATTGAGCACTGCTACTGTTGCTTTGCTCTGGACCTTAATCGATAGTAAGAAGAAAGAAAAATATATCCCCCATTTTTTTTTGATGTCGTTGGCCATGGTCCTTTTTCACGCCTATGGCTTTTTTACCCTTCCCGATACACCGTTATTGTTCTTTGTAGCACTATTTCTTGTAGTATACCGTAGGTTTCTACAAAATGGTGATTGGGTTACCGCATTATTACTCGGACTTTGTATGGCTGGGTTAATGTACAGTAAGTACCACGCTGTACTAGTCATCATTTTTGTAGTGCTTTCTAACCCCAGGTTGGTTTTGAATAGGAAAGCTTGGCTTGCAGTAGGAGTAGCCCTACTAGCATATGCCCCCCATCTTATTTGGCTAGTTGATCATGATTTTATTTCGGTAAAATACCATCTTTTCGAACGCCCGAACGATCCCTACAGTTTTACAGAATACACCTTGGGTTATGTGCTTAACGTAATTGTAAATTTTGGGTTGCTTTTTCCTTGGTTTTTTTGGGCACTTTGGAAGACAAAACCAAAAACACCTTTTGAACGGGCTTTGCTTTTTCTGACCTATGGGGTTATCCTATTCTTTTTTATGTCAAGTTTTCACCGACGCGCACAAGCACAATGGGTAATTGTTATTTGTGTGCCCATGTTAGTGCTTTCTTTTCAATACTTTTTAAGAACCCAAAAAGGCTGGAAATGGATCTACCGCTTAGGCGTTTTAAGCTTAGTATTGCTATTGTATGCCAGGGTTTGGTTGGTATATCAACCACTTTTACCCTTTATTAGTTATGAGACTCATGGTCCTAAGGAATGGGTAAAAACGTTGAAGGATATAGTTGGCGATACTCCAGTGGTATTTGAGAATAGTTATCGAAGGGCCTCAATGTATAGTTTTTATTCTGGAAGCCCAGCCTTCTCCTACAACAATATTTTTTACAGGCAGAACCAATACAGTATCGATAATTCGGAGGATGTTATGCAAGATCACAGGGTGGCTTACGTTACCCCTTTCGCTTCCTCAGGCGACTTTTCTTACACCCCCTTCCGCTCCAACGTTTATTACGGGACCTACATTGACAAATTTGAGTCGTATCGTAAACTGCGCTGCCTGCTCTCGGAGCATCCTATTACATTGGAGGGAAAGAAAGTCCTAAAAGTCTACAATCCTTATGGTGATACTATTCCTCTTCAAAAACTAAGGTTTAGCGTCGCCTATTTGGATCGCTACAAGGATATTGTAGAAAGAAAGGAACTAGCCGTAAAGGCACAAGCGGATTTGTTGTTACTCCCTAAAGATACCACCTACTTGAATTTTGAATTTCCGCAGCCCGAAAAGGAACTCCCACATTTTCTAAAATTCAGTATTTCAGAAAATGGCTTACAACCAGGTATCAACAGTTCTAGTCTTCCGGTAAAGCCATGAATACGATATATCGCTATATACCCGATACGGATTGGATGACAATCATACTTCTTTTTGGACTGTTGTTATTGGCAGCAGGCCGGTCGTTTTTTGGAGATTCCTTTAAAACGTTTTTGGTGGTTCCATTTAGTAACAGCTATTTTGCCTTGAGTAAAAAGAAAAGCAAAATGGTACGTGGGTTCCATTGGGTACTCTGTCTTTTTCAAATACTCAATGTTTCTCTCTTTGTAGTATTAATAACGACCACTTTATTGGATACTACTTTTGCAGCTACACCCAAAGTATTTGGAATCATTTTAGCAGGACTTGCTGTTTTTTTGACGTTGAAAGTAGTTTTGCAAATGGGGAATGGGCTCTTTTTTGACAATCAAGGATTGATGACCGATATCATCTTTCAAAAATTAACGTTTTTTAACTATGGTGGCCTTATCAGCTTTGTAGGGAATATTTTTTTAATCTTCATTTTTCAAGGCAATACCGCACTAGTTTATTTAATGTTGTTTTTTTTGGTACTCATAAATGGTATCGGTTTAGTGCATATTTTGAGAAACTATCAAAACTTAATCGTCTACAAAAAATTCTATTTTATTTTGTACCTTTGCACTCTCGAAATTGCACCCTTAGCAATACTTATCAGCTACATAAACAGTTGGATCTTATGAAAGTAAAAACGATTTTGGTATCGCAGCCAGAACCGAAGATGGAGAATTCTCCTTACTCCAAGTTGATCGAAAAGTCAAAAGTAAAAGTAGATTTTAGGCCCTTTATTCACGTCGAAGGTGAGAGTGCAAAGAGTGTACGTCAGCAGAAAATCGATCTTAATCAGTTTACCGCAATTATTTTAACGAGCCGTAATGCTGTAGATCACTTTTTTAGAATTGCTGATGAAATGCGCTTTAAGGTTCCGGATACGATGAAGTATTTCTGTCAGTCAGAGGCAGTGGCTTATTACCTCCAAAAATATGTGGTATATCGCAAACGCAAGATTTATGTAGGGCAGCGTTTGTTTAGCGATTTAGTGCCCATGTTTAAAAAGTATAAAGGAGAAACCTTCTTGTTACCATCATCGGATACCCTAAAGCAGGACGTACCCAAAACCTTAGATGATTTAAAGTTGAATTGGACTCGTGGTATTTTTTACAAAACTGTAGTAAGCGACCTTTCCGATCTTCGCAATGTGTATTATGACGTATTGGTTTTCTTTAGCCCTTCGGGTATCGAGTCACTACTGAAGAACTTCCCCGACTTTGAACAAAATGACACCCGTATTGCAGTGTTTGGCAACAGTACGGTTAGGGCGGCTACCGATGCTGGCCTTCGTATTGACATTAAGGCTCCAACTCCAGAAACACCATCAATGACGATGGCGTTGCAGAAGTATATTGCCGACGTTAACAAATAGAACCCGTTTAGACTTTTTCAACTAGCTAAAATTGGACTTATTTTCCCACTTTTTGTCTTTTTTAGTTCTGTAGCTATAGCTACCTGGCTCAAATGGCAAGATGAGTGGATTTCAAAAAAGCCTTCAACTGGTCAAAAAATTCTCAAATTTCGTATTAATCCAAAAAATTTAAACGAGTTCATAAAGAAAAGAAGCCGTCTCGATACCAGATCGGGGCGGTTTTTTCATTTTAGGTGATATCGGTTTTCATTATAGGTTTTTAAATATAGCCAGAGAAGTATTTAGGCTTGTTAAGCTGCTTTTTTTCTGATATTGTGTGCTAAAGCA
>JBCDGY010000125.1:0-8914 GCA_039414375.1 Bacteroidota bacterium
AAAATCGGGGCTAGAAAAAGATCGGGAATACAGCGTTCAGCAAAATTTCACCCTTGACGATGGTTCACGGGCCTTACCGGATGTGATTATTCACCTCCCTGATGGTAAAAAAATGGTAGTAGATTCCAAGGTATCCCTTACCGATTACGAGCGCTATACCAACGCTGAGGAAGCCGAACGCGCCAGACATTTAAAAGACCATATTCAATCTTTACGCCGCCATGTAGAACAGCTATCCGCCAAAAAATATGAAGACCTCTATGCAATGGAGAGTCCTGATTTTGTACTGATGTTTGTACCCATTGAACCGGCTTTTGCGATTGCCATTAATGAAGACAACAGCATTTATACCAAAGCCTTTGAAAAGAACATTGTTATTGTGACACCCGCTACCCTACTGGCCACTTTACGGACTATTGATACCATGTGGAATAATGAAAAACAGCAGAAAAATGCGATTGAAATTGCCAGACAGGCGGGAGCGCTCTACGATAAGTTTGAAGGATTTGTTGCGGACTTAACCAAGGTGGGTAAAAAAATGGACGAGGCTAAAAATGAATATCGCGGGGCTATGAATAAACTAGTAGAAGGTCGCGGCAATATTGTGACGAGTATTGAAAGACTCAAGAAAATGGGCGCCAAAGCTAAAAAATCTATCCCCGAACCTATCTTAAAACGTGCCGAAGACAATACCTTTGAGGCGGCTAATGAATCTCCTAAATTATCCTTGTAATAATGCGTAAAGTAATAGTTATCCTAATTTCAGTTGTTGTTGTGGGCATCGCTGGATATTTTGCCTTTATATACTACGTTCCTTTTAGTGAAGGGTACCGTTCTGGAGAGTTAATTAAGTTTAGTAATAAAGGCGTCCTTGCCAAAACCTGGGAAGGAGAATTAAGTCAAGGTATCTCAGGAGCCCAAATTTTTAAGTTCTCCGTAGAAGACGCTAAACAAGAAGTGATTGATAAACTCAAGAAATACCAAGGGCAATATGTAAAGGTTACCTACAAAGAGCGTTACGCCACCTTTTTTTGGTTGGGTGATACGCCTTACTTTATCACTGATGTTGTACAAGAAAAGTCCCCACACTTTGGGCAATGAAAACCTATAAAACAACCATAGAATCCCGGGTATCCATAACGGAACTCATGTTGCCTTCTCACTCCAACTTCGGGGGTAAAGTACATGGCGGTCATGTCCTAAGCTTAATGGACCAGATTGCTTTTGCCTGTGCTAGCAAGCATTCTCAATGCTACTGTGTTACTGCCTCGGTAAACCGTGTTGACTTTTTAAGCCCTATTGAAGTTGGCGAATTGGTTACCCTAAAAGCAAGCATTAACTATACCGGACGCACCAGTATGGTCGTTGGTGTGCGCGTAGAGGCGGAACAAGTAACAACTGGCAATAAAAGGCATTGCAATTCCTCTTACTTTACGATGGTAGCCAAAAAGGACAATGGTGAAAATGCTAGCGTTCCTGGTCTTCTAATCACCAATAAAGAAGAACTACGGAGGTTTGCGCGCAGTGTGGAACGTAGACTGGCCACGCGCCAACGCGATACCAAATATGAGACTAATGATTTTGAGGTGGAGGAATATTTGACCTCCCTAACAGATGAAAATGTGAAGGTGAATTTAAGGGCGTCTTAGGATTCTTTCGAAAAATGGATTGCAATTTTTTCTATTTCATTCAATCGAAGGTTCCACATAAAATTGATAAACTGTTGGTAACTCTCAGTTTGGTTCTTTGGGTCTATCCGGTCAAGATATTTATTGGCCATGTAAGACTTTCGGGCCTCATACATTGCTTGGAACGCTTTACCCAACCATTCTTTATGAAAATCGACCATATCATTTTGTTGAATTCGATAAAGCGCGAGATAAATGCAAAAACCATAGCTTTTTTCATAGAATAAACTTGGTACTTGCTCTTTTTTGGCAATTACTCTTAACGCTTGGTAACTTGTATTTTCTCCAAATACAGGATTTTGATTCTTGTAATCTTGCAATTCACTAAATTTCTTTTGCAACTGTTTGATACGCTCGTCCATTTCCGGATGATCACTCAAGGAATCCTTTGAAAGTTTTTCTTCGAAAACATAATCATATTGAGAAAAATCTTCTTGTTCAAGCCATCGATCGTTGAATGGTTGTTCGGGTAAGTCAAAAACCAATTTATACGTATTCAACTCCAGATTTGCTGGTCGAATCGTATCAAATTGAGAAGAATACTCCAGTGCTTTTAAAAATTCAAATGCGCTATACTTCGTATTCTTCAACAGAGTATAGCCAAGCGAATCCGCTTCTAGTTCCTGTTTTTTATTAACCCCGCTTTTGCTGTAAAGCTTTTCCTTTAAAATCGAAAAGGCACGTTTTTGTCGATTATACTTCTGACGCTTAATCTCTAAATTTTCATTTTTTGTTTTTTGGGAATACTTTTCCGAAACGCTTTCCACAATGGATTTTTCAGAATGGCGCAGTAGCTTATGGGCAACTTCATGACAGACAATTGCGGCCAACTGATCTTCATTTTCCAAAAAGTGTATTGCACCCATATTGACAACTAAGGTGCCGTTAATTAAGCATCGTGCATTAAGTGATACGTCTCGCGATACCAAAATCTGTAGGTCGTTGGGCACATTCGAATTGTTTAAATAAATCTCTTTGTATATCGAATCTACCTTATAGTTAAAAGGAGTGTTATAAACATAACTACTCCTGTCAAAGCTTTTGAGGAAAAAAGTTTTGAACTCCTCTAGCTCTTTTTTGACATGCCAAACAGTATTAGAGGCGTATTTTCGATCGAGTTCTTTACTAAAATCATCTAATTTATTGGTAAACAATTCCTTATTGGCCTTTCGCGCATCATGGTCCAAAGTATCCAAGGGAGCATATTGTTGAGCACCCACAACTGAAAAAGCAAAAGAAAAGAAAATAAAAAATCGCATATTTAGTAGTTCAATCGTTCCAATCTTACGGCGTTATAATCTTCTTTTTTATTGAATTCATGGAGCATTATAAACCCTCTTTTTGCGATGTTAGGAGCAATAAAAAATTCTTCAGACTTCGAGGCTATTTTCAACTCTTCCATTTTAAACTGACCGTCTATAATGGTGCACACTCCAAGTACCCTATATTTTTGTTTTTTCTCTTCACCCTGCCTTTTGTCGGTATAAAAAAATGCAATGTCATTATTGTCATTACTTAATCTTTGCCAGAATAAAAAATCGGTGTACGCATATTTGGATTTGGTCTTTTCAATTCTATCTATTTTTTGCAGTTGAAAATCTTGATTGGTTCTAATCAAGTAAAAGTCTTTGTTTTTATTTACGTTATAGCCCCATAACACATTGTATGCACTTTTGTACTCTTCTGTCAAGATATAAACTGAACCGTCTTGATTGACAAAAGCAGCAATAGGGTTTAGTTTATAATTTCCGCCTATCATACCGTACTCATTCAATCGTTCAATTTGACCCATCATGCTCTTAAACGATAAGTCATCCCAATGAATGGTGTTGTCCTTTAGGCCAATCTTAGTACACCTAAAACCGAAGTCATTACCAAAATTGTTTTTTATGGTTCTAACGTCTACTAGATAGTCGCCAGTTTCTGTTTTGGCAATAACATTTTCCGCATTGGTATACCTACCCGCAATCTGTTCATCCAAAACTTGCTCGCCTGTTTCTAAATTATAGCCTAATAAGCGTTTCCAGTGTTTTGTGTTGTGAACGTTTTCATAGGAAGACAAATAATTCGATGAAGCTTGTCCTCGTCCAAAGTAAGAGACCACGGCATAGATATTATCACTCTTGTCCAGATTTTTCCAAAATAGTTCCACATTTGAAAACCCTTCTTTAGAGCCGCTATCTTCAATTAACCTTTCCCATTTTAACTCCTTTTTTTCGTTAAATACTTTCAAACGAACATCGTTATAAAACTTTTTGTGGCGTTTTCTTTCCAAAACCAAGGAATAACCATTTCTCGTATTATAGACATCACTGTCATAGATATAACCTTTCTCTTTATAATTGGTCTTATCATCTTTTCGCTTTTCCCTAAAAGTCTTGTAGGTCTTACAATCTTCAAAATCTCCATTTTCGCTATAACATTGAAACTTATAAGGCTTAGTTTCTCGTTGTTTGAAATTGGCCTCAAGCATATCATCATATTTATAGCTTCTGGAATAATAAACGTATGCGTAGGGCAGCAAAATTATTTTCCCCTCCAGGTTCATAAAGGTTTGAAAAGCGTCTATTATCGAAGGAGCAGAAAACTCGATATTAGAAACTTTGTTTAGATTTTTATCCAACAGGACGGCTTCAAATTCCTCTGTTACCTCATCACTATCACACATGGAGTAAATAGAAACATAACCATAGACATCACCATTTTTATCTAAAATCACATCGAAGCCAACATAAGTGCCCATCGATAGGGAAATAAGATCTTGTGTTTGGGCAAAGCTCGTTGCGCACATCAAAAGAAAAACGAATCGGAGAAAGCGGCTTTTCATATTGCAGATATCGGTTGATGGTTATTTCAAAGACCTTTAAAACCAAGTCTCAGGTCCTTTATTTAATTAAAAATGAAGTGAATTAAAGTAAAAATCAGCTGATACTTTTAGCCGCTTCTTCATCCAAAAACCAGGTCAGATCTCCTGTCCTGGGAGCTACCAATGCAGCTGGATACGCTTTAAAACCTTCTTTTTTCTGATGAATCTCCTCAACTTTTTCTGCTTTGGCCGCACCGGTCACTAAAAAAGCTACTGCTTTGGCGGTATTAATTACCTTACCATTAATAGAGACCCGTTGTTGCCCACTGTTCGGATGGGTAGCGACAACGCAGTGGTCTTCGGAATCCCAAAGGGCTATCTGATGCGGAAAAATAGAAGCGGTGTGGCCATCGTCACCCATTCCAAGGATAACCAAATCAAATTGCGGGACACCCCCTACCCGATCTAAATTGATTTCCAATAGGTTGGCATAACGCATCGCCTCGCCTACGGGATCTGCTTCCCCCAGAATACGGTGAATATTAGACGTAGGCACTTCGAGCTTTGAGAACAAATAGTCTACTGTCATTTTGTAGTTACTCTCTGCATCATTTGGTGGCACACAACGTTCGTCTCCCCAATAAAAATGAATACGGTTCCAGTTGACCGTATGCGCATAGGCAGCAGCAAGTACCTCAAAAACTATTTTTGGCGTGCTACCTCCAGAGAGGGCAACGTGTACAATATCCTTTTCTGAAACCAACTCCGCAAAATAGGCGGAAAAGGCCTCAGCAACAGCTTGTTTATCTTTAAAGATCTTTACATCCATATTTATTCATGATATTTTATTGTAGCTAGGTATTACTTACACAAGAGAACGCCCTTATTCTAAAACATTTAGCAAAGCACGCAAAAACCAGGATCATCGGTTAGGTTAGGTCCCGGATTACGCCAAAAACCAATACCCTCTATTAACTCATCCGCATTCTCAGGACCCCATACCCCTGCGGCATAGCCGTACATACGCACATCGGTGTTTTGCCGCCAATAATTTAGAATTGGATCCACAAATGCCCAAGCGGCTTCTACCTCATCAGCCCTGGCATAAAGTGTGGCATCCCCTTGCATCGCATCCAATAATAAACGTTCGTAGGCCTCCATAACATGGGTTTGTGCTAAGCTCGAATAGTAGAAATCAAGATTAGCTCGCTCTACCTTAAATCCTTGACCAGGTACTTTGACTCCAAACTTGATCAGCACTCCCTCATCGGGTTGAATGCGAATAATAAGTTTGTTATCCTTGTTATTCATACCCGCATCTTGAAAAATTTGATGATGCGGTGTCTTAAAGTGTATGACCACCTCGGTTACTTTGGTAGGCATACGCTTGGCGGTACGCACATAAAAGGGTACATCTTTCCAACGCCAATTGTCTACAAAAAACTTGACAGCAGCGTACGTTTCTGTAGTAGAATCTTGAGCTACCCCATCTTCTTCGCGGTATCCCTTTACTTTTTGACCGGCCACCGTAGAAGCCATGTATTGCGCTCTTATGGTATGCTCAAAAAGGGTTTGGGCATCCTTCATGATGCGTAACGATTTCAAGGCCTTTACCTTCTCGTTGCGGATATCCTCCGGGGCATCGCTAATTGGCGGTTCCATTATAATTAGGGATACAATTTGCAGTAAATGGTTTTGAAACATATCCCTAAGGGCCCCAGACTTATCATAGTAACCACCTCGCTTTTCAACCCCTACACTTTCGGCATTGGTGATTTCTACATGATGGATGTAATTTCTGTTCCAAAGTGGTTCAAAGATGCTATTGGCAAAACGTGTTACCAGTAGGTTTTGAACGGTTTCCTTACCTAAATAATGATCAATTCTATAAATCTGATGCTCTTCAAAATACTGTTGTAAACCCGCATTAAGGTCTTTGGCTGTTTCCAAGCTGTAGCCAAAGGGTTTTTCTACAATAATACGCTTCCAACCATTATTTTGGGTATTCATACCTGCCTCAGCCAGGTTCTTGGCAATTGTTTGATAAAGGTTGGGCGGGGTAGAGAGGTAATACATAATATTACCCGAGGTGTTGTGGTCTTTTTTAAGCTGCTCTATCCGTTTGCGAAGTTTATCATAGGGCCCATTGTAATCCCCTCCCAAATCTTCATAAAAAAACTGATTCGAGAACTTGGCGATATAATTGTCCTTAAGGTCTTCTAACCGTTCTTTGAGATAAGGGCTTTCCAGCACCACTTTGGTTCGAAATGCTTCGTCGGTCATATCGCTTCTACTAGCACCCAGCACCACAAAATTCTCAGGTAGTTGCCTGGCTAAAAAGAGATTGAAGAGGGCAGGCACTAATTTTCTTGCGGTAAGATCACCTGAGGCCCCAAAAATCACAAGGATTTGGTCTTCTGTTTTTTTCATGTTTTTGTAGGTCGGCTTTATTGAACTCATTTAAACTTTTTCAATTGGCTAAAAAATCCATCTTTTTCACTCAGCACACCAGCTGGCTCCTCATGTAAAAGCCAAATCGTTGGCTTTTTTGTTCGGCCCTGTCTTTTTATCTTTCCGTAGCCCAGCTACCTGCTTCGAATTGCAAGGCGGGTGCAACTCAAAAAAGACTTCAATTGGTCAAAAAAATCTCTGATTTTCGCTTCAATCCAAAAAGTTTAAATGAGTTCATTGAGCATAACGAATATAAGGTTTATTTTAGGTCGCAATTTAGGATAGGGCGCTTCTTAGCGAAGCCTTAACCGAACTAAAGCACCAAAAATATGACAGCAACATATGATTTTGGCCTGGTGGGCCTAGGAGTAATGGGTAGGAACTTTATTTTGAATGTAGCCGACAACGGTTTTACCGCTTTTGGTAATGATTTGGACGAGGACAAGGTGGATGCCTTAATTGAGGAAGGTGGTGATACCACCACGGTCAATGCTAGTACCGAAGCTACTGTATTCGTTAAAGCCCTAAGCCACCCTCGTAAGATTATGCTATTGGTGCCCGCTGGGAAAATTGTTGATGCGGTTATTGAAAGTCTTTTACCCTTATTGGAAGAAGGAGACATTATTATTGACGGAGGAAACTCCTTTTTTACAGATACCGACCGTCGTGAGGCTTATTTAAAAGATGAAGGTATTCACTTTTTTGGTGCTGGTGTTTCCGGAGGGGCAAAAGGGGCGCGATTGGGGCCTAGCATTATGCCGGGTGGCTCTCGAGAGGCCTACCAATATGTTAAGCCTATATTTGAGGCAGTAGCAGCCAAATATCAGGGGGAACCCTGCGTGGCCTATTTAGGGCCTAAGTCTGCCGGAAATTATGTGAAGATGGTTCACAATGGCATTGAATATGGCTTAATGCAACTCACCTCCGAAATCTACGATTTGCTTAAAAAAGGAGGACGATTGACCAACGCAGAATTACACCAGACCTACTCGGAATGGAACCAAGGACGCCTGCAATCGTTTTTAGTAGAAATTACTGCAGCCATTTTTGCACAAAAAGACGACTTAACGGACGGGGATTTGGTAGATATGATACTGGATAAAGCCAAACAAAAGGGAACTGGTAAGTGGACTTCGCAGAATGCGATGGATTTGGGTATTCCTGTCCCTACGATTGACATTGCTGTGAGCATGCGTGAAATCTCTGCCTTAAAAGCAGAGCGAACGCTAGCAGACGAGCGCTATGAACGTCCCGAACCAGCTGTAGTGTCAAAAACCACCTTAATTGAGCAGTGCGAACAAGCCTTGTATTTTGCATTTATTATGGCCTATGCACAAGGAATGCACCAATTGGCAGATGCCAGTAACGAATATGGTTATGAACTTGATCTAGGAGAAATTGCGAAGATATGGCGTGCGGGTTGCATTATTCGAGCCAGCCTTTTGGCAGATATCACCGAAGCCTACAAAGCAGCACCTGAGCTAAGCAATCTGCTACTCGCCCCTGCTTTTATAGACAAGGTTAGCGAAACGGTAGGCGCTGCGAGACAATTGGTAAGCTATGGCGCATTGAATGGCGTGCCGCTACCAGGACTGTCGAATGCCCTTACCTATTTTGAGGCGTATACTTCAGAGCGACTGCCCTTAAACCTGATCCAAGCCCAACGTGATTACTTTGGGTCACATACCTATGAGCGTAACGATAGAGACGGTATTTTTCATACAGAATGGGAGGGGTAAAAACTAGTACACTAATCGATGCGTGAAACCATTTCTTTGTTTTAACTTTTGCTGTACAAAAAGGGGTAAGTCTTTAGCACCATAACTTGGGGTAGTGTTTCATTAACTGTGTCAATTTTTGGTTTTATCAAATATTTCTTTTTCAAATACCCCTCATTTATAGAGATGGGGTATTTGTCAAAGAAATCATCTCTAGTCCTCACAGGTCGAGTTTTAATCTATCGTCGTAT
>JBCDGY010000126.1:0-8912 GCA_039414375.1 Bacteroidota bacterium
AAGATTCCCCAGTCGCCAATCCAGCTTTTTCTAAAAGCTCTGGTGCGTAATACAGAACGAAGTTAATTCCTGACAGTTGTTTTCAAAGAAGTATACCAAACCCTTATGGTATGCTTTTTTGATTGCATTCTTTAACCAACTGTCAGGAATTAACTTCGTTCTGTATTACGCACCAGAGCTTTTAGAAAAAGCTGGATTGGCGACTGGGGAATCTTTGTTTAGCTCCATTTTTATTGGAGTTATCAATCTAGGCTTCACTTTCGTCGGCCTAGCGCTTATTGATCGCTTGGGACGTAAGCAGTTGATGTATCTGGGTTCGGTGGGTTATATTATAAGCCTAGCGATGGTGGGCTGGTGCTTTTACACACAGGCAAACTCTATTTTACTTTTAAGCTTTATACTGTTGTTTATCGCTTCCCATGCGGTAGGGCAAGGAGCGGTTATTTGGGTCTTTATTTCTGAGATCTTTCCCAATCGGGTGCGGGCTTATGGTCAAGCTTGGGGTACTGGAACCCATTGGGTTTTTGCTGCTTTAATTACCTTGCTCACCCCCACTTTCTTAGACAGTGAAATTGGGATTTTCAAGGAGAATCCATGGCCGATCTTTTTATTTTTTGCGGTAATGATGGTTTTTCAGTTGCTCTTTACCAAATTCTTGATGCCTGAAACCAAAGGAGTTTCACTGGAAGATTTGGCCAAAAAACTTGGGATTTCGTCCTGATTTCACCCTAAAATATAACCGTACGATGGATAAAATGCACCTTTAATCGAATACTTTGGTTTTTAATGGTGAATCCATACTAAAATTTTTACTTTCAAGGAAATAGAACACCTTATGACACAGAACACTTCAGTTGGAACTGGTTTCCTTGAGGGCTTCCTAAGAATCATGGTATTTGCCCTAATCATTATTTTAATCGCAATACCTGTATGCATCCTACTCGACCTTATCGGCGTTTTCAATGCATTGGGCATTAAATTCTAAGAACTCAACAGGGGTCCTTTGACATTGCGCAACGGGCCCTTTTAATTTGTTTAAAATTTGGTGGAGTAGCAATGAAGAAACCTGTAATTCTAACTTCTTCTGCACTTCATGTAATGAGGTAGACCCAAAAAAGTTTATACCCGTTTCATTACAAAAGGTTGTCCAGTGCTTTGTAGTACTGCAAACCAAAACTCACTTTCAAGATCAATTTTCTTCCTTTTTTGAACCACGGAGACAATGGGTAAGTAAACCATGGTATTGTTTACTTTACCTACTACAAATTTAGTTTTCCCTGCCATAGCACCATGTACGGCCATATACGCTAAGCCCGTGCAAAAAACACTATCTCCGGAATTGGCTGCCGCACTGCGTACAATATAACTAGGATCAATATATTTCACGGTTACTGGTGGTTTGCCCTTAAAATGGGTTTTAATGGCATCTCTAAGCAAAAGGCCAATATCGTCATGCTGCACATTACCAGAGGCGTCTTTTTCAATAGTTTCTTTGTCGAAGAGGTGCTGACCTGCTCCTTCTGCTACTACAATTACGGCATGGTGCTTGTCTCGCAATCGGTTTTCCAAGGTCTCTAAGAACCCTCCTTTCCCATGCAAATCAAACGCCAATTCGGGGATAAGCACAAAATTAACAACGGGTTGCGCTAGTGCTGCGGAAGCCGCTATAAAACCACTATCCCTCCCCATCAGTTTAATAATAGCAACCCCATTGTTAGCTCCGGTAGCTTCGTTATGCGCATCGCGCAGTACTGCACTGGCAATATCAAAAGAAGTTTCAAACCCGAAGGACTTGTCAATAATATCAATATCGTTATCTATGGTTTTTGGAATACCAACTACCACAATATTTAAGCCTCTCCTTTTGATTTCTTCTCCAATGGCATCACAACCTTTTAGCGTGCCGTCGCCCCCAATAGTAAAGAGGATATCAATATTGTTGGCTACCAAGGTATCCACCATAGTACTTACTTCTTGAGCCCCACGGGATGATCCTAATATCGTACCGCCAAATTGGTGAATATCCCTAACACGCTCCGGGGTGAGATTAATAAAATCATGTCCCATTTCTGGATTAAGTCCTTCATAGCCATAGGGAACCCCTAAAATATTTTTTACTCCGTAGGTATAGTACAAAGCCATTACTAAGCCGCGGATCACATTATTAATTCCTGGGCATAGACCACCACAGGTTACCAAAGCAGCGGTGGTGTTTTTGGGTTCAAAATAGATATGTTGTCTTGGACCAGCTTTTTCCAGGCAATGCGGCCTAACGCTATCTTTTAAGCAAGATTGGTAGGTGTCGTAGGAGATATCGTGTACTACCTGCGCATCTTCAGGAACAAAATTAAAGATATTATCCCCCCTAACAGTACTTAACCGCAGGGGGGATTTGATCTTAGCTTTGCCCAAATTTTCTATTTGGAACATATACAATATTGGTTATTAAAAGTGTCCATCCATTTCATGATGGGAATCGATCAGCGGCCCACCATTCAGAATCTCTTCAGAGGCTTCGCTAGCAAACTTATCAAAATTAATATGGAAAGCATGGGCCAGTTGTATCGCTTTACCAATATAGGCGCCTTTCTGTAACCAAGTATTCATTGGATCGAGAATTTCAGAGGGTACTCCTGGGCAATATTTAGGCATGTGTAGTCCAAAAATTGGATGGGTTTCATAATCCAGTTCCTCCAAAGCCCCACTCAAAATGGCAGAAATCATCGCCCTTGTATACTTTAATTTGATGCGTGAGCCTACCCCGTAAGGCCCCCCACTCCAACCGGTATTGATTAACCAAACATTGACACCCGCCTCAGTCATTTTTTTGCTCAACATTTCGGCATATACTGTTGGGTGCAAAGGCATAAAGGGTTCTCCAAAACAAGCGGAAAAAGAAGGAACAGGTTCATTAATACCCGTTTCTGTCCCTGCTACCTTAGCGGTGTAACCCGAAATAAAGTGATATGCTGCCTGACCTGGGGTTAACTTAGATACTGGTGGTAATACGCCAAAAGCATCACAGGTTAAAAAGAAAATATTTTTAGGATTGCCGGCGTAAGATGGGTGTTGGATATTGTCAATATGATCTATGGGATAACTCACCCGTGTATTAAGTGTTATACTACTATCAAAGTAATTGACTTCTCGACTACCCTCTTTAAACATTATATTTTCAAGTAATGCACCTGGGCGTATAGCTCTGTAAATGTCCGGCTCTTTTTCTTCAGTAAGGTCGATCACCTTGGCATAACAACCGCCTTCAAAATTGAAAATGGTGTTTTCTGCGGTCCATCCATGCTCATCGTCACCAACTAGCTTACGATCCGGATCGGCAGATAAGGTAGTTTTACCGGTGCCAGAAAGGCCAAAGAAAATAGCCGTATCTCCATCTTCCCCAACGTTAGCCGAGCAGTGCATGGGCAATACATTTTTGTCCGTAGGTAAAATCAGATTAAGGGCTGAAAAAATTCCCTTTTTCATTTCCCCGGGATATTCCGATCCGCCAACTAGCGCCACCTTTCTGGTAAAGTTTAGAATACTGAAGTTCCCAGACAAAATACCAAACCCTTTGGGGTCGGTGCATTCGTATCCTGGGGCGCAGAGTACCAGCCACTCTTCTTCGAAATTGGCTAACTCTTCCTCTGATAGCCGCAAGAACATGTTCTTTATAAAATAATTAGACCATGGAAACTCGGTTATGGTTCTTACGTTCATTCGATACTCCGGTGCGGCACAAACAGCAGCATCCCGAACATAAATTTCCTTATTGGAGAGGTAATTGACCACCTCATCATAGAGCCTATCAAAATTTTCGGGTGAGATGGGCTTATTGATTCTTCCCCACCATACCCGATCTTTGGTATAGTCATCTTTCACTAAAAAACGATCTTTTGGTGAACGCCCTGTAAATTTTCCTGTATTAATGGCAAGTGTTCCATTATCTGATTCAACCCCCATGCCCTTTTCCAAGGTCATTTCTTGTAAGATCTCTGGACTTAAATTCCAATGTGCTTTGGCATTTTTAATGCCATACTTTGCTAAATTTTCCATCGTAACAATCATATTGATTTGATTTAAAGGTTTCAAAAATTCCATATTAAGGGTACCAATACAATGGTACCCACAAAAAACAATAACAGTAAGGGCCCTCCAACCTTTACATAATCTAAAAAAGTATATCCCCCTGCAGAGAGTACCATGGCATTGGTCGTGGTACCCACAGGGGTTAAGAATGCCGTGGAGGCGCTGATAGCCACTGTAATTAAAAAGGGTTTAGGCGATACGCCAAGCGATGTAGCGGCCAACAGCGCTATAGGCGCCATCAATACTGCAGTGGCAGAGTTATTGATGGTTTGGCTGAAAGCCGTTGTTAATAAAAAGACACCTGCTAACAATACAGTAGGATGAATACTCCCCAAAGCGGTGACGAGTCCATTAGCCGCCATTTCCGCAATTCCCGTTTTTTGTAGTGCGGTACCCATTGGGATCATCGCGGCAATCATTACAACGCTAGTCCAACTAATCCCTTTATAGGCTTTAGAGATAGGCACACATCCCGTAAGCAACATAATACCGCCACATACCAATGCGGCTATTGCTCCCGGCAATATTTTAAAAACTAAAAGCACAATCATTAGTAAAAGTGTGCCTAAAGCCACATAACTACGCCAGTTGAGATTGGTTACATTTTTGGAAAGTGCTTCAGGACTACCCGAAATAACCAAGTTCTCATAGAGTGATTTCAGGTTTTCTATATTTTCCCAAGCACCTCTAATAACAAAAGCATCGCCTGCTTCCATTTTAATTTTTCCCGAAAGCGGTTGGTTGTCTCTCGAAGCAGCCAATAACTGCACCCCTGCGCTTTTAAGATAGTTGCCCAAATTGATGGTTTTACCAACAAAAACAGAGTTAGGGGTTAACAACATTTCAGCCATACCCACCTCTTGATTAATCAATTCGTTTTTTAGCCTGTCCTTTTCCAAAGGGAAGGGCACAATACCCAAGCTAAATTGCAATACCAGCTGATCTACATCTTTAGGGCTCCCTTTAACCGTGATAATATCGTGATAACGCATTACCGTATCGGGTTCCGGTAGTTCTACAAAAAGAGGAATTTTTTGTTGCATCGGGCTGGGATGTCGTCTTTTGAGGCGCATCACGGAAACATTGTATTTCCCTTCAAAATCCCAGTCCCCAATCTTAGTATCAATCATGGGTGACATCGAACGGATCCTTAGCCGATATAGGTTGTCGCCAATACTGTAATTGGTAATCCACTTATGCATCTCAGCATCTATATCGGCGGGCCGCTCCCGAGTTTCCCTTTTGGGCAATAGGCGATAGCCAATATATCTGAAATAGACAATAGCGATAAGAAGCAATGGCAAGCCTATTAAGGAGAATTCAAAAAAGGAAAAACCCTCCAGTTGGTTTTCTACCAAGGTATTACTCACAATAATATTGGGTGGCGTACCGGTTAGCGTTAACAGGCCTCCTGTGTTTGAACCAAAAGCTACGGGCATCAATAGTTTTGAGGGTAAGGTACCTGCTGCCCATGAAGCGGATACGGTTACCGGTAATAAAGCTGCTACGGTACCCGTATTGCTTACAAAACCAGAAAGCACACTAGCCCCCAAAGTGACAATAACCAACAATTTGGGCACGCTGTTCCTAGCCCACCTTACGAAACGCTGACCCGCTAAGGCAGTCCATCCGGTACGAGATAACCCCTCGCCAATAATGAATAGGGCTGCAATCATAATAACCGTACTGTTACTAAACCCTGCAAGGGTCTCACTCATGTCTAATACCCCAGCTAAAAAAAGGGAAATCATAGCCATTAAGGCTACAACATCTGGCGGAAATTTACCCCATACGAATAGCACAATAGTGATTGACAAAATAATGAGAACAGTAACCATCTAGTGGGTATTACGGTTATTAGTCCAAGGTTAATACAGGAACACTGGCATGCAACGTTAATAACTCGGTTAATCGACCTTCAGAAGGTTTTGTTTTCTGAGCGTGGTTCCTTGGTAAAATGGTCAAAAGATCAATATCTTTCTCTTTGATATAGTCTAGTATTCCTTCTTCAATATCTTCGTTCTTTTTGAAGACATGCTCTGCATAAAAATGTTCTAAATAATAGGCCAAGGTATCTTCATTCGCATCCACGACTACCTTTTCTTCATAAATGGATTCTTTATAAATGGTGAGTACATGTACTTTGGCATTAAAAGTCCTAGCTATTTGCAGCAATAGTTCGATAATATCGGGATGTTCAATCTCTTCTTTGCCCAACACCAAGGCAATATGTTTCGGCATAGCGATATCGGTACCAAAAGGCACTGTGATGATAGGACAATCTGCCTCTAGAACCAATTTAGAAGTGTTGGTGCGATGCTCCGCTATACTTTGATCGCCCATAGTACCCATAATCACCAAATCTGCTTGGGTGTCATTTTTAGTTCTTAAAATGGTATCAACCAGTTCCCCTACGGCAAAAAATAATACCGGCTTTATTTGCGTACGCCGATGTAATGAGGTTACCAAGCGATCAAATTTTTCTTTGGCTCCTTTTTGTTCCTCTGGGCCTACACTGGCACGACTTACATACAATGCAATAACTTGAATAGGAAGGTCGATCCCTACAAAGCTAAGAGTGTAATCCAAGGCAGCAACAGCGGGTTCTGTAAAGTCAAACGGGACTAATATCTTTTGTAAGCTTTTCATATATGTAGTTTTCAATTAGTGTAATATGAATAACCCAAAAATATACACCAACGCCGTATCAAAATATGACAGATATCAGGTTCAATAAAAAGTGTACTTTCTGTTTTTATTAGTTCAAACCTGACATCTGTCATTCTTTTTATCACCATAAGGATGCAACTTGCCCCCGGTCTTTTATAGTAACCATATGCAACCAATCCAACCACACCGTTTCCCCTTCCATTACTTTTTATTTGTGAGTATATGGTTTATGATGGTAATGCAACCACTAGGTGCCCAACAATCAAAGAACAGCCCTGGGACTTGGATGGTATTCGCTTTAGACAACCCTTTATCCGAAAAGTGGCGTATTCCTATTGTGGGTATTCTTTGCAATGAAAACCTTGCTACCCAAACGGAATTTGGTTTTATTCGCACTGGATTGTCTTACCAAACAAATCCTTCCCTAAAATTGACCCTTGGAGCGGCCTACGTAGACTCTCAACCCTTTTACCATCACGAATTCGATCGTTTAACTACGCAGGTATGGCTTTATGAACAGGCTACTTTATGCAGCGGAAAAAAATGGCGACATCGCATGCGATTAGAACACCGTTGGATCAGCAAACCTGATAGCAAAATCTTCAATATGCGATTTCGTTATCGATTGGCCTTTAAACAACAATTGACCAAAAATCTTTATTTGAAATGTACTGACGAACCCTTTTTTAATCTTAGTACAGGGCGTTTGGACCAAAATAGACTTTTCCTAGGTTTGGGGAAAAGAATGTGCAAAGACCTCTCTTTTGAAGTAGGCTATTTTAAAACACATGTACAAGGGCGTAGTTTTGATCGTATCCGTGTTGCCATTCATCTAAAAACACTTCTTTTCAGAAAATCAATGGAAACTACGAACGCTTCTAAATATATAAATACTCCAAAATAATAGTAGTTTTTTTAGTGATATGATAAATATCATATATCAAATGAATGCTTGATTCTACTTTTATCAAAGTAATATTAAATCAAGTATTATGAAACCCAAGAAAAATCCAGAAGCAGATCTTAGTCGAAATAGTGGCCTCTACTTTGTGATTGGGCTAACTATCGTGTTGTTTGCCACGTGGCGCATGTTGGAACATAAGACCTATGATACCCAAGAAGATTTCGTTAATGTATTGAATGTTGAAGAAGTGATGGATGAGGAAGTGCCCATTACGCAAATGCAAATAACCACACCACCCCCTCCACCTGCGGCTCCCAATGTAATCGAGATCGTAGAAGACGTGGAAGACATAACGGAGACCATTATTGAGAGTACCGAAAGTAGTCAGGATACCTTTGTAGAAGATGTAGTCATCAGCGTTGACGAAGTCGCTGTAGAAGAGGAGGAGGAAGACATTCATGTACCCTTTTCAATTATAGAGAATGTCCCCATTTTTCCAGGTTGTGAGTCTTTGAGTAGTGAAAGTGAAAGAAAAGCTTGCTTTACACAAAAAATGCAAGAACACATTCAAAAACACTTTAACTACCCTAAGACTGCCCTAGAGATGCGGATAAGCGGTAAGGTTTTTATACAATTTGAAATTGATACTAAAGGACAGGTAAGCAATATCCAAAAAAGAGGACCCGACCACTTGTTAGAAAAGGAAGCGGTAAGAATAATAGCGGCACTTCCTACAATGAAACCTGGGATGCAACGTGGCCGCCCTGCTAAGGTTCGCTATAGCATACCTATTAACTTTATGATGCGGTAGTTCAATTGGATTATCAACTTGGTGCCCCGAGCCTTTGGTTCGGGGTTTTTTAATACCATCTAGTTGCTATATATTCCTTGATACGTGAATGACGTTCTCTACTTGTTACGATTAGATGATAGCTATCAAGAACTCTTGTGCGATAACCCAACAAATGAAAAAATGCCTTAGTAAAGTATCGGGCAATTCGTTTGTCTACAACTAGTGTATCTTTCTTTTCAGATAGCCATTGTATCCCTGGTAATAGCACCAAAGCCCGATCTGCTTTTAAAAACCTCAAGTACTTGGAGAATATTAAAAACACCGACGGTATCTTTCGAATAAAGTAAAATCCTTCTGCTCCTTTGTTTTGATATAATGGCATAAAAAGGCAACGTTTTCTGGTAGTTGTAATAGGGGTATCGTCTTGTTTAGCTAAAACAGTACCCTTAGGAATCCATT
>JBCDGY010000127.1:0-8905 GCA_039414375.1 Bacteroidota bacterium
TAGGATGCGAGACCTCAAAAAAAACCAGCGATATGAAAAACAACAACACCAGCACGGTAAAAATGGTCGATCTCGATATTAGTATGTATCCCCAACCTAACAATAACGTAAGACATATTATTCAGATTCCCATAAACAGCAATGAACAAGATAAAAAAGTAGAAATATACATTTCTAAAGTACTTGAAGTGGATTGCAACGCTCATAGTCTATTGGGTACCATAAAATCGGAAAGTGTGTCAGGGTGGGGCTATAAGTACTATACTTTTGAGACCAATGGCCATACCCGAAGTACTTTAATGGGATGCCCCGATGGGTCTTTAACGAAAAAGAAAGTTTATTCAATAAGTGAACTTGTGCGCTACAATAGCAAACTTCCTATTGTGGTTTATACCCCTTCAGGCTATGAGGTTCATTACAAAATTTGGAACAGAAATAATGAAGAACATACAGCCAAAGTACAATAAACTGGTTTGTGTTGTTCCAATGCTTAATTAAAGTAGTTATTGTGTTCTAAGCGCGCTAAATTTTAAAATTGCTTTTTCGATTGTTATATGGAAATAGTGTGGTGTTCAAAAAAGAATCAACAAAAAGTTACGCCCCATCGAACTCATAATCAATGATGTAAAGTATTTTAGGAATGTTAATTTGAAGTACGTACAGTGCGCTTCCAAAAATAATTGTAAAGAAAGCTAGCCATGAAATGTAGACCCGCTACCATTGATGACCTTGTTGCCATCATAAAGATGATTGCTGATGATCCCTTGGGCAAGACAAGAGAGCAATTTGAAGTACCTTTACCGCCGTCCTACATCAATGCCTTTGAGCATATAACTGCCGATGAAAACCAAGAACTTATTGTACTTGAAAACGAAAATACAGAAGTGGTGGGCACCCTTCAGCTATCTTTTATACAATACCTTACCTACAAAGGTGGCATAAGAGCACAAATAGAAGCGGTTAGGGTAAGGAGCGATCAACGTGGCCTTGGCCTTGGGAAGCTTTTGTTTGAATGGGCCATTCAAAGATCACAAAAAAGAGGTGCCCATCTTTTGCAACTTACTACAGATAAAAAAAGACCTGATGCCTTGGCCTTTTATGAAAATCTAGGATTTAAGGCTACACATGAAGGTATGAAAATACACTTCCCAAAACAGTTGAAATAAGTAAGAATTGGTGGGTTAAGCGAAGCGTGATCTGTTTCTCTTAAAAACAATACATACAGCTACAGATTAAATGGCTTACCGCTATGGCTTCAATTCCTTGAGGGATTTAGCATTATCACTTCATTATTTCGAACAAATACTTTAATTTGAGGTAACCCAATAGCGCCCCATACCACCAGATACTACCCATTTTTTTTAGAGAGATTAACAATTCTTAATAGGTATCATACAAGACGATTCCGGATGAATTGTTGTTTTAACCGCCACCGATAGCTTCAAGCACCTTAACCATCTTATTTTAGAATTTTTAAAGAAGGAGTTATCTTGTAAAATGAAAAAATTGCTTTTTATAAAATTCTTTGGGTTGTTTCGCATGTTGTTCTATGCGCATTTGCCCAAAAGAATCGAAAACGCTATTCGAAAACAGCTATGGTGCATTCTTTTTATCTTTTTGGCCCACTTTTTTGTTCAAGGACAATCCAATCAGTTAAAGATTTTAGAGATTACAGATGGACTTTCTTCCATGGAAACCCGATGTTTTTATAAAGACAGTAAAGGGTTAGTCTGGATTGGAACACGCGATGGTCTTAATCTATACAACGGCGTTGAAGTTAAAGTGTTTCGCAATGACCCTTCAGATGTACAATCGATAAGCAATAACTTCATTAGAACTATTATTGAAGATACGGAAGGTAATTTATGGATCGGCACAAACGGAGGTGGCATCAATATTTTTGACCGAGATACCCAAACCTTTCGACGAATTGTAAAAGAGAAAAACACCCCAAATGGTTTAGCGTCGAATATTATTAAATGTCTATATTTTCAGAATGCTGATATTCTTTGGATTGGTACCATAGACGGAGGTTTACAACGCTACAACATTAAAGAAAATACCTTTAAGACCTTTACTAGCTATTCTTCTCCTAAAGACGGTTCTAGTTTTAGTCCAAATGCCATCGAAGCGCTCCACGCCACTAATGATTCTATTTTATGGGTAGGTACCTGGGGAGGTGGTTTGATCAAATTTAATATGGAAACCTATGCTTTTTCTACCTATTTGAATAAGGATGGTTCTCCAGTAGAAAATAAAAATGATAACGAAAGTGATGTCATTAATACCATAACCTCCGATACCTTTGGGAATCTGTGGATCGGAACCCAAAGAAACGGACTTTTTAAACTAGACACAACCCGAGATGTCCTCTCCAAAATCAATCTAGAGCAAACGCCAGAGGTCGATACTGATCTTACCATTACTTCCTTAAAAATTGATAAGGAAGGTTGGCTTTGGTTCTCCTCCTTTTACGGAATCTTTAGGTACCATCCGCAAACTAAGCGCTTAATAAAGTTTGAGACCCTTGATAATAAAGGTAACCCAATTACCTGGTTTTGGACATTAGCCATTGACGATGATGATATACACTGGTTTTGTTCCTCAGGCAATGGTGTGGTTATTTACAACCCCAATATTCTAAAAGTAAAAAATCACGAGATCAATCTACCAGGAGTGCTTCTTGCTAATGACCTCCTTGTTCAAGCAGCATATGAGGATACTTATGGAAATATGTGGTTAGCTACCAATAAATATGGATTAGTCCACTACAATGTGCGAAAAGAAGTATACACCAGAATCAAAGAAGTGCCTGTAGATAACATCACTTGTCTAGAAGCTGACAAAGAAGATGTCCTATGGATAGGATCTAAAGCAAATGGGCTTTTTAAGTATGATTGCCGCAAACGTGTTCTTCTAGCCAAGAACATACTTTTGGAAGCCCAAGGAACAGCAGCCTTTAGGAAAATCTCGGTATTGTATAAAGACACCAGTAATGTTTTATGGATTGGGACAGAAGAAGGGAAGGGTGTTGTGGCCCTAAATACGGAAACCTTAACTTCAGAATTATACGGTGAAGAGGAGAATAACGGAACCGATAACCAAAGACTGCTATCCCATGGGCGTGTTGAGGCGATTACAGAGGATGCTTTAAAGAACATTTGGATTGGAACCCAACAGGGATTGAATTATTTTGATAGAAGCACAAAGACCTTTAAGAAGTATTTTTTTAAGAACAACGATCCCCGTTCGCTAAGTAGTTCCGTCATTAACGCGCTATTAGTAGATAGTCAAAACCAACTTTGGGTAGGCACTGCTAGTGGCCTTAATCAGTATCAGCCAGGAGAAGATAATTTTAAGCGACTCAATTTTACCAGCGAATCTATCTTCAATATCATAGCAGACAAATATGACAATATCTGGTTCTCTAGTGAAAAGGCATTTAGCGTTTATAATCCCAGAGAACAGTCGACTCTGGATTTTGGAGTGTCTTATCATCTTGAAGCCAATCAATTGTTACAAAATTCAGCGCTCCTGGGCAGAAATAGGGATATCTTCTTTACGGGGAGAAATGGGTTTTCGTCATTTCAACCATCAGACATTTACAAAAGACAACCTAGCGGCCCACTGGTTTTTACCTCCTTCAAAGTCTTTGACCAGGAACAACCCATTGCCGAGAATTCCATACTTCCAAAACATATTGGTAGCCTCGACGAAATTATTTTGACCGATAAAGAAAAAACAGTCTCCTTTGAATTTATCGCCTTGAACTATACCCTTAGTGAGCTAACGAGTTATTCCTACCAGTTAAGCGGTTTTAGCAACGATTGGATTGATCTCGGCAAAAAAAGGGAGTTGTCTTTTACCAATTTGGCTCCTGGACGATATAATCTAAGGATACGAGCTAAAAACGCTTATGGAGAGTGGGATGGCAACACCGCAGAACTTGCCATTGAGGTGCTTCCTCCCTTTTGGCGCACTTGGTGGTTCTACACCATACTGGCAGTGGTAGCTTTTTGGACAGTACTCCTTATCTACATCCTTAGAATACGTAACCTTAAGAATAAAAACGTAGAATTGGAAAAGTTGGTAGCAGAAAGAACCAAATCATTGTCCATTACCAATGCTACCCTAGAACGCCAAAAAGAAGAACTACAGGAAAGCAAAAAAGAAATAGAAGAAAATGTAGTCAAACTAAAAGAGTTAGACGATTTTAAAGTCCGTCTTTTTATCAATATTTCCCATGAACTCCGCACTCCTTTGAGCTTGATTCTTGGTCATATTGACCAAATCGTAAAGCCTCAAAAGAACTTTTCTTTTAAAGCCATCGTCAAAAAGCTAAATACCGCTAAAAGAAATGGGGTAAGACTGATGGAATTAATCAATCAGATTTTAGATCTGGGCAAAATTGAGACCGCTACGCTTCGACTGCATGTGGAAAAGACGCCGATAAAACAATTCGTAGGAGACTTGATGTTTTCCTTCGAGGACCTTGCCAACGAACTAGCTATTGACTTAAAGATGATAGCGCCAGAAAACGATCATTTCTTGTGGATAGACCGCGATAAAATGGAAAAGGCGCTTTTTAACTTACTGTCCAATGCCTTTAAGTTTACAGAACCAGGAGGGGCCGTTACCGTTATTTTGGACTATTTGTTTTTTGAAAACACCAATGTGGTAGAAACAATTAGGATAAGTGTAAAGGATACTGGTCAAGGTATCTCTAAAAAAGAACTGCCCTTGGTTTTTGATCTTTTTTATCAAATTGAAAACCGATCCTTTAATGAAGTTGAGGGATTTGGAATAGGACTGGCCTACACCAAAGAATTGATCGAAAGGCACAAAGGCAAAATAAAAGTAGAAAGCCGGCTTGGAGTAGGAACTACCTTTAGCATCGATTTGCTCACGCAAACCGCACATTTCGACAAAGAAGATATCGTAGAAGTTAACCAAATCTCAAATAAAGATACAAAGCGCACCAAAAAATGGGCGAAGCAGTTACGCAATGCCCCTAAAAAGCATAAACGTCCAAAACCCCTTAAGATAGACCCTGACAAACCATCCGTAATTATTGCTGAGGACCATCGGGATATTAGGGCACTTATGAAGGAAGAACTTATGGAGGAATTTAATGTATATGAAGCCAACGATGGCACTGAGGTCTTGGAACTACTAGAAGTTAAAAAGATCCATGCAGATATCATTGTTTCCGATGTAATGATGCCACGCTTGGATGGTATAAACCTTTGTATAAAAATTAAAGATAGTGAGGCGTTTTCTCAAATCCCCGTCATATTATTAACGGCAAAAGGAGGAGAAGAAAATACAATATCCGGATTGGAAATTGGGGCGGATGATTACATTACCAAACCTTTTAGTCCCCTTGTCTTAAAACATAAAATAAAGAATATTATTGAAGCCCGTACAAAATTGAAGGCCTTGTATGCTAAGAATTTTGATAACGATTTTAAAACATTAACCAATACCTATCTCGATGAAAAATTCCTTGAAAAGACCATCAAGGTTATTCATGATAATATTGAAAATCCGGACTTCAGCAACGAAGAATTAATCACGCAAATGGGGATGAGTAGAACCGCGCTCTATGCTAAGTTAAAAGCGCTTACTGATATGACGGTAAGTAATTTTATTAAAACCGTTAGACTTAAGAAAGCCGTTGAGTTACTCCAACATACCGACTTACGTATTAACGAGGTCTCGATAAAAGTGGGCTTTAAAGACCACTCTCACTTTACTAAGTCCTTCAAAAAACAGTTTGACCAGACGCCTACAGAGGTATACAACCTCTCGAAAACCCTAAAAACCAGTACTTAGGACGCTGACACCAAATTTCGGGACGCTCAGACTAGGGTGTATTTTCAGTTTTTGCAAAATTTGTAAAAAAGTCCTACGATTTTTTTGTGATGCACATTTAAAAACAAAAATTTTGAGGATTTGACAATAAACAGAATAAAGTGACCCTATGGTTCATTAAGATGGGAAGTATGAACCATACCTAATAAACGATTCCCATAACCTATTAATAGCATACCCCAATAGAAATTCTTGGGTCTAATGAGAAAAGGAAATGGTGTTATTAAACATTTCTTATTAGTCAAGAATACGTCTTCAAATTGCGCCCAAATATTCTTGTAAAGGGTATGCTGAACTAAAACAAATAATTAATTCAACGATGATGAAAACTACACTCAAATTCTACTTATTAGGAGTATGTTTTTTGCTTGCCACTGTATTTCGAGTGGAGGCGCAAAACTTTAGTATTGTCAACGGGAAATTCTATGATCCCGAAGGCAAAGAATACATTCCAATTGGAGCTAACGTAAATCCATGGAATTACTTTGACTGGAAACAGAATATTTTTACGCAACAGCACCAAGACATTTGGACCAATTGTTGGAAGTTCAACATGATGCGTGCACCGATCATGATGAAAGACATGATTTGGGACAACAATGGCGACGGTAATGCTACCGCTTTCCAGAAAGGATGGGTTGGTAATGAAGGTGAAGGTTTGGCCGCCTTAAAAAACATTGTGAATATTTACACCCCTAAGAAAGTTGTGGTCATGATTAACGCGCACAACTTTATCGGGAGATTTCCTTCTAATGCGGAAAGACAAGAATTAAAAGCCTATTTCCGTTTACTAGCGAAGGAATTTAAAAACAATCCATATGTATGGTTTAATTTGATTAATGAACCTGGACAAACAGTTCCAGTACCGGCAATTTGGAGAGACATGCACCGAGAACTCATTCAGGTTATTCGTGATGAAGAAGGGGCCCAAAACATGATTGTACTTACTGGAACCCAATGGGGAATGGAAGCTAAAACCTGGGACGACAATCCCATACCTACAAACCATAGTGCATTTTTAACCTACGGCGAAGCCTGCCAAAACTTCAATGGCAAAACCTATAATAATGTCGCTTTTGACCTTCACCTTTATGATCAGTGGGCCAATGATACGGAGTATTTTGATACCAAACTGAGAGATTTTCTGAACCGCTGTAAAGCGAAAAATTTTGCGTTGCTAATTGGTGAGGTAGGTACACCACCTGTTGGGCCTTTTAACAACGATCCATGGAAAAGAACCTACAAAGTAACCCAATTAGCTTACGATGTGGCCTTGAAAGAGTATGGCATTGGTATGGTACAATGGCATTGGGATCCAGAGGATAACTTTTCATTGATTGATGCCAATCCACTTTTTGTAAATGGAATTAAACAAAACGGGGGTATCCATATTAATAATTGCCAAAACCCAACAAATCTAAGTTGGTGGGGCGGTTTTTACTTTTGGAAAGCTACCCATGACGATGGATATGGCCTTGGTAGCACTGGAGGCACAATTACACCTCCACCTCCACCTCCACCACCATCCACAGGTGGCGGATCTTTAGTTACCAATCACGAATTTGACAATGGTACCAACGGATGGTCGACTTGGGGTAGTGCAAGCCTAAGTGTAGTAACCAATGCGAATATGTCAGGTAGTAATGCCGGTTTAGTTAATATTTCCAATGGGGGCTCTAACTCCTGGGCCGTAGGATTAACTACAGGTGGCATTAGCCTTACTAATGGCACAACTTATACCATTTCTTTTAAAGCTAAAGCACAATCAAGTAAGGGTATAACAGTAGATATCTTAGATGGTAATACTTGGAAAAAAGGATTCTATCCTACTATAAGTACAGGAGTAAACACTTATTCCTTTACCTATACCGCCAACACTACAAGTTCCAATTATAAACTTAACTTTTTAATAGGAGGAAGTTCTGCAAATGTTTGGGTTGATGATGTTGATGTTACCTCTGGAGGTGGAGGAGGAAATAATCCGCCACCGCCGCCACCATCCAATAATTCTTTAGCTTCTAATCCTGAATTTGACAATGGTACCAGTGGTTGGTCTACTTGGGGTAACGGCAACCTTAGCGTTGTAAACAATGCTGGAATGTCAGGAAGCAATGCCGGTAGCGTAAATATTTCAAATGGCGGTTCAAACTTATGGGATGTGGGTCTAAGCACTGGAGGAATGAGTCTTACCAGCGGCGTTACTTATACCATTTCGTTTATGGCCAAAGCACAATCAAATAAAACGATAACAGTTGACTTATTTGATGGCTCAAATTGGAAAAAAGGCTACTACCCCACCATAGGTACAGGTGTTAATACTTATTCTTTTACCTATACCGCTAATACTACCAGTTCTAACTATTTGCTTAATTTCCAATTAGGAGGTAATTCTTCAAACTTCTGGATTGATAAACTCGATGTTATTGGAGGTGGTGCTAATTTAGCTGTCCAACTAGATGGATTAAGCACTAATACGGGAAGTGCCCTTGTTTATCCAAATCCTTCGAACAATCAGTTCTATATTAATGATGTAGGGCAGTTACAAGTAGAGATTGTGGATATGAATGGCGCCTTACGCTACGAGAAGGAAGTGGAAAGTAGTGGTAAGGTGTTAATGAGTACTGGTTTAGCAGATGGCATGTACATTATTCGCGTTACTAATGATAAGGGTGATGTGCATACCCAAAAATTGGTAATCACCAGTAAGTAAAAACTATTTGAATTAGGTTTATAATGTTAAATATGGTCTACGGACCTCAATGTCAAGGTCGGAAGTCTTCTTCCGACCTTGTCTTTTTATATATGCCCTATAGTTTTAGCGTATGACGAATTTTTGAAGAAGTGCATTAAATTATAACTGGTATTTAGTCAATCCTTATGAACCTGTTCCATCTGTGTTTCAGATATAGTTAGGATTGATACTGCGCTTTTAAAAAATGTAGACAAAATTTCCTCCACCAGTTTTTCCATTAATTTTTTCATGTTCCATCCAGTTGCGGCAAGCATAGCATTGATTTTTGGTGCTTTTTCA
>JBCDGY010000128.1:0-8708 GCA_039414375.1 Bacteroidota bacterium
AATTTAGAAAAACCAAAAAAAAAGCAACCCAATATTATATTCATATGTGCCGATGATTTAGGCTTTTCCGATTTGGGCTGCTACGGAGGCGAAATAAATACACCGAACCTGGATAAATTGGCAGAAGAAGGAATTAGGTTTACACAATTTCATAGCAATCCGGTATGTTTTCCATCAAGAGCAAGTTTACTTACGGGGGTTTACCCTCAAGACTGTGGATACGATAAAGATCACATTGGTCCCATTAAAAACGCTGTGACTATTGGAGAAGTCCTTAAGGAAAATGGGTATTTGACCTATTGGAGTGGTAAACATCATGGAAAAGAAAACCCAATAAATCGTGGATTTGACCATTACTACGGACTTAAAGACGGATGTTCTAATTACTTTAATCCAGGAGCTCAAAGAGAAGGAGAAGCAAAACCTGCACAAAAAAAAGCAACTAGATCATGGTGTATTGATAGTGTTGAATATAAAGGATATACACCAAAAGAGAAAGACTTTTATACAACCGATTATTTTACGCATTACGCTATCGATTATCTAAACGAAACGGTAGAGAAGGAAAAACCTTTTTTTTTGTATTTAGCTTACACAGCACCACATGACCCCTTAATGGCATGGCCCCAAGATATTTTAACGTACAAAGGGAAATATGATGTAGGGTATGAAGAAATAAGAAAAAAGAGGTACAATAAGCAACTGGATATGGGCTTAATCGACAAGCAATACGTTCTTTCCGAAGCTACTTATAAATCATGGGATAGCCTTTCAGAGAAACAACGGGTTTTTGAAGCGAAAAAAATGGAAGTATATGCAGCTATGATTGACAGAATGGATTATAATATTGGTCGGTTGATAGATGAGTTAGAACGTTTGCGATTGCAGGAAAATACTATAATTGTATTCACTTCAGATAATGGAGGATCTAGTGCGGTTATTAATTTGGAAGATGATAATGATGAAGGTGAAATTGGAGGAATAGATAGATGGGTTTCCCTAGGTCCCGATTGGGCAAATGTTAGCAATACTCCCTTCCGGTTCTTTAAGAGTTACACCTATGGAGGGGGTGTAAATACACCATTTATTGCTTGGTGGCCTGATAAAATCAAACCAAACTCTTTTTCTAATTTCACAGGGCATTTGATAGACATAATGCCGACCATTTTAGAACTTACCGGAGCTAATTACCCTAAAGAATTTAAAGGGCAGGTGGTTGCACCAGTACGTGGAATGAGCATTCTTCCTGTTTTGGAAGGCAAAGTGGTCAATAGAGATAATCCTGTTTTTTGGGGTTGGGAAAAAGACAGTTCTAATGCTATGATCTATGAAAATTGGAAAATAGTTAAGCAGGGTAAGGACAAACCCGGGGATTTGTATGACATAATTAAAGATCCTTCCGAAACGAATAATCTTAATATGATATATCCAAATAAGCTCCATGAGTTAGATAGTACACTAAACAATTGGATTTCAGGACATAAGAATTAATGTTAGTCGACAATGTATAAATATCGTAATGGAAATAACCATAAATTCAGGGATTGTAGCCCAACTTGAATTATACACTAGAAAAATTCGATATTTGGAGAAGGGGCTCTAATGGTTTTCGATACCAAATTTCAAGGAGAAATATCTCCCAACAAATGCGTCCAAATGAATGCAAATGACTCGGATTCTATAGTTATAACTAGCCCTTAATCTTATAAGGAGGTCAAGTTCGCTGTGCTCCTATTTTAGAAAATGCTTTTAACCAATTGTTTAACGCTTTGCAAACTTAATAAGCCATCCCCCTTTTGCTACCCTACTCTTCCTAAACTCAATATGATGATAGACCAGATTCAATATGAAAAAATTAAAGCTACTTACCTTGTTATTAGTCTTTTTGCAAAGTTGTCAGGTCTATAAACCAATCAGCTTAGATAAAATTAAAAACAACAGAAACTATAAAATAACCCATCAAAATGGGCAGGTTTTTAGTGCAAAATGCAAAAAAAATCAATGAGAAAGATCTCTTGGTTGTCGTGAATGAAAAAACAATGAATTTGCCCAAATCAGAAATCGATAAAGTTGAAAAACAAAAAATTTCCCCGGTTGGATTAATTAGTGGATTAACCTTAACCACTATAGCAGCTATAATCCTGGTTAATGACGCAGATCAGGAAAACATTGGTGAGCGACTTGCTGATCCATAAGGAGTTGCCCTATAAAATGACTTAAACATATATGTGAGACTTATTCCAAACACTACGATTTTAAACGCACCGTCCATTCAAAATCAAAAGTGGAGACTACTACGCCATTTTGATCTACGCCAATAGACTGCATCCAAAACTTTTGGCCTTCACCTGTAGCGATGGTTTGCGCGATAGCCCCTGCAATAAGGTGACCATCGTCACAGGTAAAGGTGATTTTACCGGTAGCCTTTTTTGAAAAATTAGCCTTGTTGTTTTGTACGAGCATGGATATTTTTCGTCCACTTTGTTGTATTTGATCAATAACCATAGCCCCGGTGCTGAGCTCGGCAGCCATACCCTGCACCGCCCAAAACATACTTTTAAAGGGATTTTGATTAATCCAGCGGTGGGTTACAGTGGTTACAGCTTTGGTATCGTCTAAATGCTGAAGGCGTACCCCACACCACCAAGCAGAAGGCAGTTTAAAAAAGGTAAAGGTGTTGAACTTTGAAGTCTTTCCCATTTGATAAGCTTGTAAGTACACAAATAAAACCCAAATTATGCATTAGCGCAACTCTACCTATTGGGAAGACAGGCCTGCCTTGTCGTAAGGCAGAAGAAGTCACAGCTTTCTAGAGTTTAAAAAAGCAAAAGAAGGCTTAGCCCTATCTCAATATACACGCGATCTGGAACGACGTGGTCTTAAGCCCGATGCTCTAGCAGTTCCCCGTGGGATTAAAATTGATTCTAGGTACTCCTCCAGATCAGTTCGCCCATCATTATCATGATCGTTGTTATGACTAGGCACCCTATCGGAAGTACCCAATAAGCGTTCAAAAGCACGACTAATACCATCTTTGTCCATATCTCTGTACTGGTAACTTCCTTTAAGTTGGGGATACTGCAAGTTCGCATTGTCTTCGCGGAGTAAAGTCATGCGTGGAGTACCATTGAGATATCCCAAAAACCGAGTGTCGACAGCATCTCTAGGGAAGGCACCTGCATGCTGCTTGATATCAGCAATGATGCGCGATTTTGAGCGATTGGGAAAATCACGCATAGGAAAGGGAAAAAAGGCAGTGGTTAAATTTTTTGAAGATAGCGCACGGAGGCCTAACTCAAATTCCCCAAACACATCGTCTCCAGAAAATTGCTGATCGGTAAAAATAGAACGATTGTCTCTGGCAATACGGTTAAGGCCATTTACAGATACAATTGGCCTACGATCGGCAAATCCTTTTCTGTTAAGCGAAACAAAGTTTCTAAAGTTGATTTGCTTCTCACCATCATCATCCCCGAATTTGACGAGAAAAGCAGAAGCACCGTTAAGCAGTAGCCCGTCGATCTCGTGCTGCCCGAGCTTATTAGGGTCTCCCCCTATAAAGGGTTGCCTATCGGCACTGGACACAATATAGGTATTGTAAATAGATACCCGAGTCGTACACCCCCCGATAATAAGGGCTCTGGAATCTGCCTTTGCCCTATAAGATTTGCTATCGTCGGTATAGGCCAATGGTTCTCCAATAATCACATCATGTATGGTAATGTCTTGCGGTACCCGACGACCACAATCTCCAAAAATACCAAGGGTTTCATCTGTAGACCAAGACAAACTCAAATTGCGAAGGTATATCCGCGATCCATCATAGATGCTTATGCAGTCTCCCTGGCTGTAACCTTTAGGATTGTGATGCTGCCCTAAACGAATACGTAATCCGGATATGATAACATTATCAGCACCATCGATAAAAATTCCTGCATGGTCGTTTTGCGAAGCACGCCTGCGAATCAAAATACCATTTCCAGCTGCCGTTTGCCCTGCAATGGTTAAATCGCCACGAGACAAATAAAGCTGATCGTTGAGCACAATAGTTCCGGACAACCCATTGAAGGTTATCGTAGTAGCACCCAACCCATTATTGTGCCTTTCTATTGCAGCTCTTAAAGATCCACGACCAGCGTCTTTTAAATTCGTAATATTGACCACTACACCACCACGACCTCCCGTAGCTTTTTGTCCAAATCCCACAGCATCCGAAAAAGAACCTTGGGCAACTATCCATAGCGGGAATAGCCACCCTATAAAATAAAACCTCATGGGGTTAAGATAGCTAAGAAAACGCTATCGCCAAACTACATCAATAAGGATGCTTCGACCTTTCTTTCTAAAGAACAGTTTTATATACCAATAAGGCCATTTCTTAAAAAAGATCCTAACAGTATTAGGATAAAGAAACCATATTTCTCATGAACTCCCTTACTGACTTTTGAAAATCTGAACAGCGCTTTAGAATATAGCCATTTAACATTAACTATCTGAAAATTAAGTTTTTAATATGAATATTTGCCAGACAAAGACAATTCAAAAATGTAAATAAAATGTTAAATAAAAGTACTTTGTTTTGCATAGTACCATCTTTTGGACATATATTTGTATCGTAAGCTAGTAGGTTATAGCATTTGTCTCGGCTTTACATTCATCAAAAATCAATCAAAAAAATGACGACGACAGTCAACAAACACGAACGGAATTTATCAGCAATTATACACGCTGCTACCTTTTCCAAGTATATCATTCCCTTTGGGAACTTTATACTACCCCTATTGCTATGGACAGCCAATAGAAAAACCTATGATTTTGTAGATCATAATGGCAAGGAAGCGCTAAACTTTCAAATCAGCCTTTTGCTTTATGGAATTGTAGCTGGATTATTTACAATTCCGTTCGTTATTGGCTTATGGCCAAATATTTTCGATTTTGGCTTTGGGGGTTTTTTTGACATGCTCGATCGGGGCACCCCTTCTTTTCGCTTCGATAGCAATCATTTTAACTGGGGGCTATGGTTAATACCAGTTGGGATTAGCGGTCTCATTCATGGCTTTTTGTTTGTCCTCAACGTTGTCTACACCATTTTGGCCACCATTAGAACCAGTGAGGGGGTACGCTTTACCTATCCGCTAACCATAAAGTTCCTAAAATAATGCGCCTTTATAAACTCATATATCTATTGTTGTTACTTGCTTGCCAAGTGACACTCCAAGCACAGCAGCCTAACGAAGAGACGCTTTTTCATCAATTGGCAAAGCAAGACAGCGTATTGTTTGATGCCGCCTTCAATACTTGTGACCTTTCGGTGTTAGAAAGTCTTTTTACCCCAGACTTTGAATTTTATCACGATAAAGCGGGAGCTACCTATGGAAGTACCACCTTTCTTAGCGAGATCAAGGCACAATGCGCTCAACGGTCGGGAGACAGACCACAACCTTCAAGAAGAATACTAGTGCCTAATAGTTTAGAAGTATATCCCCTCTACCAGAACGGTAACTTGTATGGTATGGAGCCATTCAGCATGGGAGGCACACTTTTGAATTTTTAGACAAAGCCGGAATTTACCAGAAGGGCGATCAAGCCAAGTTCACCCATATCTGGATGCTTGAGGCCACACAATGGAAATTAAAACGCGAATTAAGCTATGACCATAAACCACAATTGTAAAAAGTACTTAGGACTATAACGGGAGTTTAGTCATCAATCAAGAAACGAGATTTCCGTACTCGCTTCTCATCAAGGCGGGATAGTGCGGAATCAAAAGCCAAGTTGATGCTTGGCAACAAAACGAACAGTCATTACATAGGATTAAAATTATGAACATTGAAAATACAAAAGCGCAGATGCGCAAAGGAGTGCTGGAATATTGCATTCTTTCCATTCTCAAGGATCAGGACAAGTATGCCTCTGAAATACTTGGCGCCCTTAAGGATGCTAAAATGCTCGTAGTAGAAGGGACCATTTATCCCTTACTTACGAGACTAAAGAATGCAGGCTTATTGCAGTACCGATGGGAAGAGTCCAATGCAGGACCCCCTCGAAAGTATTACGCTTTAACCGAGACAGGCCAATTGTTTTTAAAAGAACTTAACGGTACTTGGGACGAACTTCGAAATGCAGTAAATCTGGTAACCAACAACAAATAAGACACAAGACAAATGAATAAAACAGTTAATATCAATTTAGCAAACACCTTCTTCCATATTGATGAGGAAGCGTATACAAAGCTGAGGCGGTACTTGGAAGCCATTAAAAAATCATTTTCCGGTACCTCAAGCAGTGAAGAGATTATCGCCGATATAGAGGCTCGAATCGCCGAACTTTTCGGTGAAAAAATGGAACACGACCGGCAGGTGATTACCCTTAAAGAAGTAGATGCGGTAATCACAGTAATGGGGCAACCCGAAGACTACAGGGTAGACGAAGATATTTTTGGTGAAGAAAGTACTCCCAAAAGTGAAGCCCCCTCAAGAGTCGTTAAAAAACTATATCGCGATACCGACCAAAAATACATTGGTGGAGTATGCGCGGGCCTGGAACACTATTTAGGCTTGGATGCCCTTTGGATTCGGTTGATTGTTATACTATTAACCATTTTTACAGGTTTTGGGATCATTGCGTATCTCCTGTTGTGGATTTTGGTTCCCGAAGCAGCAACCACCTCGCAAAAATTGGACATGCGGGGAGAGCCCATCAACATCAGCAATATAGAACGCAAAGTTAAAGAGGGGTTTGATGATGTTGCCGACAAGGTAAAAAGCGTGGACTACGAAAAAGTAGGACACAAGGTTCGAAGCGGCTCCCGAACCTTTTTCGATACCATAGGCGAGATCTTTATGTTCTTGTTTAAGGTCTTTGGTAAGTTCATTGGTGTTCTTTTGATCATTATTGGTGCGGCTACTTTAATTGCCTTGTTTATTGGCCTAATCACCGTTGGAGTTATCAATATCGTGCATTTCCCAGGCATTGATCTCTACGATATGGTCAATACCACTGGCGTACCTGTTTGGTTGGTATCCTTCCTTGTCTTTTTAGCGGTTGGTATTCCCTTTTTCTTTTTAATGTATTTGGGGCTGAAGATATTGGTGGGTAACCTCAGATCGATTGGGTCTATAGCCAAGTTTAGCCTGTTGGGGATTTGGATCGTTGCCTTTGGTGTATTGATTGCCCTAGGCATACAACAAGTGGCTGCACAGGCTTATACCGGAACCGTTACCAACGAGGAACAATTTGCACTTAAGGCAGATTCCGATACGTTACAAATTGCCATGACGCCTATTGCCGATGCTTTAGGCGAAGATGCTTTTTCTTTAAATAATTTGGAAGTATGGTATAATGACGCTGGCGAGCCACAACTCTACTCCGATGAGGTACGTTTAAGTTTAAAACCTTCAAAAGATAGTCTATTACGCCTGCAAATTAGAAAAGATGCCGACGGTGCTTCCTACGACGAAGCACGTCAGCGGGCCTCCAATATTGACTATGGTTTTACCTTTTCTGAAGGGCGTTTATTGCTCAATGATTTTTTAACCACAGAAATTTCTCAGTAAATGCGAAACCAAGAGGTGCGTGCGAACGTCTATATACCTAAAGGTACCATGCTAACACTAGATCAATCGGTAAAAAGTAATCTGAAATGGGATACCAAAAACGATCAAAACTTATCGCGAAATGGTATCATTAGCCATTTGTGGCGTATGGGCACGGACGGAAAACTGGAATGTCTTGATTGTTCGGACACCTTAAAAGAAAACGAAAGGGACAAGATTATTATCAATGACGATGGCATCAATATCGACGTACAGGATGGTAAAGAATCTTTTAAAATGAAAATAGATGAAAACGGGGTTCGCATAGAAGCGAACGATAACTAACAATTCAATGCCCCAATTTAACAATTGGGAAAGTATTAGTAGGCTCCAATCCCCCAAAACACGAATTTCACAAAGTCAATCATAATTAAAACAACAATTTAAAAATAGCAATCATGACAACACTAGCACGAATAGCCATTGCCGCGCTTTTAGCCCTCTTTGCTTCCTCTTGCGCCTTTGACCTTTCCTTTGGAAACGGCCCACGAGGTAATGGAGAAATTGTAGAAGAAGCAAGAGAAGTAACTGAAGATTTTACAGAAGTACATGCCGCAGAAGGTATGGATGTTTTCGTTACCCAGGGAACCAACTTTTCTATTAATGTAGAAGCAGATGAAAACATTATTGATCTTATAGGCACTGATGTGCGCAATGGAAAACTTAAAATTCACGCCATTGAAAATATTGGAAGAGCTACTAAAAAAATCTATGTGAGCTTGCCAGAAATAGCAGCCTTAACCTCTAGTAGCGGTGCTGATCTTGTGGTAGAACAAGCCATTACTGCTGAAAAGATTACGCTTAGCGCCAGTAGTGGTTCTGACCTAAGTGTCGAAATAACCGCCGATGAGGTGGTAGCAGACGCAAGTAGTGGAGCAGATATTGACTTATCTGGAAGTACCAATGCGCTTCAAGTAGCGGCCAGTAGCGGTTCCGATATTGACGCCAGACGCCTTTTAGCACAAACCTGTACTGCGGATGCAAGTAGTGGAGCAGATATCTCCGTTAATGTATCTGAAGCACTAATAGCCGATGCTACCAGTGGTGCAGATATTGCCTATAGCGGGGAGGCAAAGGTGCAAAAAAACAAATCTGTCTCCGGTAGTGTATACA
>JBCDGY010000129.1:0-8609 GCA_039414375.1 Bacteroidota bacterium
AAATAGTCTTAACTCCTATGAGATAGCTTGCACAGTGTTAGTTATAAGATATCCCTAAATCCTTTCGAAATGGGGTCTACTACCTTATGTGATTGGTGCCACGCTTGGTATACTTCTTTAGCCCATTTATGAACCAAAGCCTTGGACGCGTCGCTGCTATGGGCTTTCTCTTGAAAGTCTGTAATTGTTGTATTGCCTCTTTCAAGAACCTTGGGAGGAGTTAAGTACTCCTGCGGATTACGCGCTTTGTACTTGTTTAAATAGTCACTTAGTTTAGGGGAGCGTCTATAAGTCCAATACACCTTGTATGTTAAGATTAAGTGTAGTCTGGTGAGATGAAAATGGTTGCTCCACCTTCCGTGAATCTCAGGATGTTGTAATGCATGTGCATCTACACTTAGAAAACGATATATATGATTGTTACGATCTGAAAAGTCAATGGCTTGAAAGCCTGAATTGAATAATGCAACACATTCATAAATACCTTTTTGGGTCCGGGCACCACAACATTGGCATACCCCTTGGTCTAAAAGGGGAACCCCATTTTTGATAGCCATATCAATATAGTTTTGCACGCTGTTTTTGCAATAATAATCGAACTCAGGTTATTAGGAAGCCATACAATGTTCTATGAAATTGTTGATGGTCTCTTTGATAAAACCAAAGTTACAACTACGAAAATCTAAAAACGCATTAACGACCTTAGAAGGGTTATTATTCTTCGTTTCCTCGACCTAGGTAGGCTCTTATTGATTGTATTTCCCCTTTGGGATTAAAGGTTATCACATCAACTACAAAGAGTTCTTCTACAGCATCGACGGTAATTTTAAGCTCAGCCGCTACCGTCTGCTCGTTTTCATAAGTAGCGAGCACTTCTATGGCAATACGATCAGCCGACTCGAAGTTTTTTCGCGTTTCTTGAATAGCCTTTTTCTTTCCTGTTACATGAATTTTCCAATCTCGCAAAACAATATCTTCCGCAAACATCTCGGAAATACGATCCAGATCTTTTTCCTCGTAATATCTTAAATAGGAAATACAGGTGGTTTTATTGGTCATAAGTTTTTTGTCAATAGGACCTGCCCATGGGTTATTAAAAAATGGGGAATAGACTTTGCATATCCAACAGGGGTGTTTCCAAGTTAATGGATATTTGTCTGAACTTAAGCATTACCGGTTTACGTGCAGGCATCTTACAAATACCAAGTAATAGTTTATAACGATACAAGTTCCAGACTTTTATCAAGTATTGCTGCCCTCGAAATAAAGTAAGCAGTCAATAAAGGCTTTAATAACTACCAATCGGATTGTCGTCCGCAGTTATAAAACTAGTACGCTAGTTTAAGCGTTTTCCTGTGCAAGATGCATATTGGCGCCAAGATGCGCAGCGTTGATCTTTAAAGTTTTTCTAAACGCTTCTTGCGCTTTATGGGTGTTCTGAAGTCCTTTGTGTGCGAGTCCAATTAGAAAAGAACCCTCGGCCTGTTGTTGCAATTGTATATCAACTTCAAAAACCAATAAGTTGGGAAGAGAAGTGGCAAAGTAGTCGATTTTGGCTTCGGTTTCCATCATTTCCTTTCCAAAATCCAATAGTTTATGAAGGAGTAGATTCGCCGCTTCTAAATCTCCTAATGCTCTCATAGAAAGTGCCTTATAATACGTCATTTCGGAAAAATCGCTTACCGCCATTTCGATAAAGTCGCCTTGTTCATTTGCACTTAGCGTAAAAAATGCTTCGGCTTCTTTTTGGGTTCCCTTGGCGGACTGTGCCTTACCTAGAAAGTAGTGAATGTGTGCTTTTGCTTGCAAGGGATGGTACTTTTCTCCAAGATCGTCAGGAGTGTTGATGGCGCTTTTATAAAGACTGATTGCTTGTTCATATTCCCCTTTTTCAAAGGCCTGATGTCCCATCATTAGGCAAGCCAAACTATATTGTTGTAGTACTTTGCCTTCTCCACCTTCCCAGGCATGAAATTTTCTCCCCTCAAGTAATTCTTTGGCCTTTGTATGTTCTTTTTTCAAGTTCAAGAGGGTCGCAAATTCCACACTAAAGTTATCTCGTTCTTTGAGTTTTTCCTCGATCTCCAAAACCCTTTCAAATCGTATGTCGATATCTTCGTTAGCGATCTTTAATAATTGATCGTATTCAAACTGCACTTTCATATCCTCTGGGTTCAACGAAAGGGCCTGTTCAAAATTGGCCTTGGCCTGTGCCATATCTTTGGTGTGGTTCCAATAGGCAATTTCCAGATTTCTATAAATAGTGGCATAATTGGAGCCTCTTCCTTTTTCCCAAGCGGAAATAGCATCTTTATGGCGTTTTTTGTCAAAGTAAAGGTTGCCAAGACCAAAACTAGCAACGGTTTTGTCCTTGCAATTCTCTAAAGCCCACTCCAATAGCAGTTGCTCGTGTATTCTAGAGGGAAAGCAATAATCTGGGGAAGCCTTTTGAAACTTTTCAAGTGCGGCTTGACTGTCGTCTTGGTTCCCTAATTTCTCAAAAACCTTTGCTTTAATGAGCGTGGTCATTACACTTTTTCGCAGGGGATTGGGTACCGCAGCTTCCGTGATAAGATTGCTTTCATGAAACACAATCAATTCAATAATTTCTTCATAAAGGCCACAGTCCAAAAATTCAAAGGCAATATCAATAATGGTTTGAGCATCATTTCTGGTGTATTGTATCATACCCTTTAAATCTCCATTGAGCTTGGAATAGACATATCTCCCCCAAGGGTCTAGAGGATCGGTCTTCAATAAATTTTCTAGAATGTTTCTGGCCGTCTTTTCATCATCCTTTTTCAAAAAGATTAGCGCTTGGAGTACCCTTGCCTTATTGTTGATACGGTTGGTATCTAAGGCACTTTCAATATGTTCAAGGGCTTGATCTAGTGCTCCTTTCTCCATATCAATACAAGCCAGATGGTAAAAACTTTGCGATTTCCATTCATAATTCCAAGTGGCTTTGTAGAAATGGGCATACGATGTTTCTAAGTCGTTGGTGTACTTGTAGGCCAATCCTAGATAATAAAAAACCTCTCCTGAGATGGGATTGGGATGGTAGCTTGTAGCAATACGCTTGGCCGTCTTTAGTATTTCAATAGCTTTATCGATCTGTCCTTGCTGGAGAAGCATCCTACCCTTTGAAGTAAGCGCCCGATAGTTGTTATTGTCTCTGGCTATGGCTTCATCCAAATAAGGCTCAGGGCTTCGCGTTGGATGCCTATACTGTTCTAAGTGTTCAGCTACCAACTCTAATTCGTAATTGCTCTTGATGTTTTTAGGATAATCGGGCTCCTGTGCTTCCGTACGATGCCGTATCGTGGGTATTTCCACTCTTTTAAAACTAAGCTTCTCGTGGCCTTTACTATCGTAGATGGTGCATTGAATAGTGTTTTCTTCACCAGAAACTATACGCAAGGTTTTATGTTGCCACGGACTTTCAGGACTTACTGTAATTCCAGAAAATTCCTGAACTCGGTTTCCAATTTTCAGTACTACACGTAGGCCTGTGAATACTGCACTACTTGCGATGCCTAAATCAAGATAATTTCCTTGTTCAATTTCTAGCCGAATGGCCAACTCTTTATTAGCGTTTTGAACGGGACCTAACTTTTTATACCCCCACCAATACTGGGAGAATGTTTTTGTCTCAAAAGGGTGTAGATAACTAAAATCTGGCTGGTTATCGGTATAAACTCCTGCCATCAATTCAAAATAGGGTCCGCCTATTTCTGTAAGTTCCCGGTCCCAAGCCTGTCCGAAGGAAGCATTCCCCCATGTCCATTGCTTTTTGCCGGGGGCGATATGGCGATTGGCATAATGTATGAACCCACCTTGAGCCTTATGGTCGTACCCTCCAAAAAAATCGTAATTCGTATCACAGACCATATAACTGGTCGGTACCTCTATATGTTGGTATTTTCTGAGGTCGTTCTTTCCAGGACGGTCATGATAAGGAATACCATAGTAATAGTTTTGAGCAATGGGAAAGCTGCTCATAGCCCTCACGGCATGATCTGCCACATAGTGCACATCTCTCGGAAAAAAGCTTTCGTAATCTTCATGTACGCGTACCGCGACATTAGCCCACCAAAGAAAGGTCTGCAAAAAGGACGTTCTATTGTAAAGTCTGCCTTTTAGCTCAATCAATGCACTATTGGGACTGATTTTTATACCGTGCATCCCTTTCATACGATTCATGGGATCCAATTCGCTCATCCACAATGTCTTAGAACCATCAGTGTCTTTTTCTAAAAAGACATCTGTAGGTAAAAAAGTGCCTGGGCGATGGTGTTGCGGCCAGTTGAATTCTACCCCTCCACTTATCCAAGGACCTGCTAACCCCACTAATGCGGGTTTTATAATTTCCTGTTGATAGAAAATGTTATAGTTCTTGTTGGCTTTATCTTGTGCTTCGAAGATTCTCCCACCGATTTCAGGTAACATTACCAGTCGCACATAGTCGTTTTCAAGGATTTCTGCGTGATAAAGCTTTTCCATCATTTCGTCATACACTTTATCAATAAAGGGTACTGGATAAACCTTTCCCGACGATCCTTGATACACTCGTTTTTCAAAGAATACAGGATTTTTCTCGGGTGCTCCCAGTTTTGAGGTGGGTAGTGCTATTCTTGTACTTTGAGATTTAACCATTTTAATTCGATATGATTCGTTGTGATGTAGGATAAAAGAAAAGCTTCGTACAAACCATTTTGCAGCATACTCTTGTCTGATTGCTCAAGATTGGAGGGCTCTTCATCAATAGTAGTTATGATTCACCGGATTGTAACTTGAGGGAAAAGCCAGTTTTTGTAAAATGACAGTTCGTTTTCACCACTTCGTCAGAAGGTATTTTCTTTTAAAGCGTACTCATTTTCAATTTGCTCTAAAGATTTACCCTTAGTTTCTTTAATCATTCGATGTACAAAAAGATAGCCACCTCCGCATATTAATGCAAACAACCAAAAGCTTCCGTGAGCGCCAATGGCCTCGTTTATCATAGGGAAGAAAAACGCCAATAGGGTATTAGCAGTCCACAAGGCGAAGGTGGCTATTGCCATAGCTTTTTCTCTAATTGTATTTGGGAATATCTCGGCGAGAACTACCCAGGTTATGGGCGCTAAAGTCAAGGCGTAACAAGCAATAGCGGACACTATTAACAATAACATGATTAGTCCTGTAACATTCATATAATAAAAGAGGCCTAATACCAAGTAAATAAGGGTTAGTCCAACGAAACCAATTATTAATAGTTTTTTACGTCCTATTTTATCGACCAACGACATGGCCAATAAGGTGAACAATAGATTAACCACACCGGTTATCACCACATTTAGTAACATACCTGATACGGAGTAACCGGCAGAGGAAAAGACTTCTTCGGCGTAAAGAAAAATAATATTGATACCGCACCATTGCTGCAGTACGGCCAGTACGATTCCTATAAGGACAAAATGGAAATAGGGCCGAGCGATTATTTTTTGAAGTGTGATATTGTCGTCTTTGAACTTAAACGACTGTTGAATAGCATGCAGTGTTTCCTCACCTTCTGCCTCCCCAACAATGCTGATCAATATTCTTTTAGCCTTTTGTACTTGCCCTTTTTGTACCATCCATCGTGGGCTATTCGGGATAGTCCACAGTAGTAAAAAGAACAAAAGTGCAGGAATCCCTTCTGCATAAAACATATACCGCCATCCCATTTGAATATTCCAAGAATTTAAGGACATTGGATTTAACAGCTGTTCCTCTATGGGCTCTGCTATTAGCCAATTTACTGTTTGGGCACCCAGAATACCAATTACTATGGTCAATTGGTTGATAGACACCAGGCGACCTCTGTATTGGGCAGGCGCTATTTCTGCAATATATATTGGAGAGAGGTTGGAGGCTATTCCTATGCCCATGCCACCGATAATTCTGAAAAGTACGAAGATTGTAAAGTTGTCCGATAATCCTGTCCCTAATGCAGAGATCAAAAACAAAACGGCACTAACCAGTAACAAGCGTTTTCTACCCAATTTTTGAGAAGAAAACCCTGAGATAAAAGTTCCTAAGATGCATCCTACAAGCGCACAACTAACCGCCCAACCTTGTAGTGCTGCATTTTCCGTGATACCAAAGTGTAGACTTCGTAAAAAGGCTTTGCCCCACCAATAACCACCCAATCGTAACCAAAAAGCAGCCCTCCTAAAGCAGCGATTAAGGCAATTCGACCCAAAAATATGTTTTTAGAATTCGGCATTTCTGTAGGCTACAAACCTAAGGAACGAAATGCATTTTGAACATAGAGTATATTTGGATTTAAATGAATTATTTTCTTATTTGCCTTGATGAAAAATAGAGAAGGTTTTAAAGGGCAGCGAATGGCAGTTTTTTCTAAGAGTGTAATAGCGCTCTTAGAACAGCATCCTTTAACCCAAAATCTGTACGTTACCGATGCCGGTTTTTTTCCAAATGCAGAATACCATTATGTTGAAAGAGAAAGAGGTAGTCTACAACATATAATCATTATATGTGTACAGGGGAAAGGTTCTATTTGGTGCGATGGTGTTAAAAGCGAGATAGGTCCTAAAAGTTATTATATCATTCCCAAAGGAACCGCTCATAAATATTGCGCGGATAAAAAAGATCCATGGACTATTTACTGGATGCATTTTGACGGATCTAATGCCGCGAGTTGGATTGATGGAATGCACTCAAATGCAATCCCCTTGAACATGCACAACAATGCTTTACGGGAAAACACCTTGACCATGATTGGCGAAATGTATGCTGCTCTGGAAGATAGTTTTTCATTTGATTCTTTGGGCTATTGTTGCGTTATTTTTGGATACTTATTGGGGACATTGAAGTATGCAAAGCAGTATCCTTCCCGAAAATCTTTGTCGTCAAAAAGGGAACTTGTGAAATCGGCTATTGACTTTATGAAGGCCAACTTACACCGTAAGATTGCCCTCAAGGAAATTTCTGATTTTTTGGATATTTCCCTATCTCATTTTTGTTTGCTTTTTAAACAAGAAATGTCTCATGCTCCTATGGAATATCTAGCGATGGTAAGAGTACAAAAGGCCTGCGCGTTGTTATCTACGACAGATATTAAAATCAAGGAAATCGCAATGGAAGTAGGCTTTGAAGATCCCTTTTACTTTTCAAGGATGTTTTCTAAGGAAATGGGGTTGTCTCCAAGATCTTATCGCAATTTGCGGCAGAAAGAAAAAGTGTAGCTAATGGTCTCCACCGCTGCGTATTTTGAATTTTACAAAGGTCTCACAACACTAGTTCCTGTAAGCGTTTATTGAGGTTAAGGTATAGCGCTTGGCAACTTTTACTTCGGAAACTTGGTATTACCTTTTACTGCCTAATGAAATCTTGTAGTCGTCTATTGTTCCTTGGACTTTAAGATTAAGAAATTTAGTTTTCCTACTAGGGTCGACTTCTACAATTTCGTCTACTTGCTCCTTATCTACAAGGGAGTCTTTTTTGCTTCCAAAGAGTTTTTGCCAAGCCGCTTTTCGCACTGTTTTCCAAGGAATACGCAAGAAGTAGTCAATGTTTTGATGCCTATCGTGTGTCCCGGACAACTCCATATGACCTAAGGATGATTCAATAGTCATGGCAGGAATACTTATTTTCCCTTTATCAATAGCCAGACTATTTTGCAGCGTGTCAAATCTAATATTCCTTAAATTTTTGTCTCCCATATAATCTGACAGTGCTAACATGGGGTCATAATTCTTCAATCTTCCGTTCAACACCTTAACTTCCATTTCGATAGTAGACTGGTCGAGGTCAGGAACCAAATCTGGGTATACCCTAATTTTACCCCCAATTCTTGAAGTTAATTTTCCTTGTAAATTCTCGGAGACCAGATGGTCTTGCCCGAAATTCTCAAATTTCAGCAATAGTTTTTCCAAATCTATATTATCGATCACCAAAGTGGGTTGCAGATGAATCTGTTTGGGGTCGCTTCCATTAAAGTATCCGCTCAAACGAATGCTACCCCCTGCGGCATTCATATTAAGAGTATCGATATAAATGTAATGGTTGGGAGTAGTTCTTATGGACGCATTGATATTTTTAAGATCGATATTATGGTATTTAAAGCGCCCAACATTGGCCTTAAATCGCATGTCTGTAAAGGGCAATTCATAGATATTGAATGCACTGGCATGATTTTGTGCTACATCTTTTTTAGAATCTACCAAGGCTTTGGGTTCCGGTTGGTATACTTTAAAATCAATAAGCGCATCATAATCAATATAATTTGAGCGAACTTCCAGAAAATTACTTCTCTTTTTTACGTTTTGTTTATCGCCCAAATAGTAGTCTAAATCAAAATTGAAATCGGTCTTTCCAATTTCACCATGAAAGTCATTGATAACCAAGTGTTGGTCTTTGTATTCAATTTTCCCTCGAAAATCATGGAAGCGTTGTGGATGCAATTCCATTTTAGTGTCGAACTTATCTAAGGCGATAGCGATCGAATGTAGTTTAGCAGCATTATATGCTAAGTTGGCTGTAAAATGTACTTTTAAATCGTCAAAAACTTCATGTCGATATTCTTTTGGAACATAATTTTCCCCTTGGTAGGAAAAGATATCTTC
>JBCDGY010000130.1:0-8559 GCA_039414375.1 Bacteroidota bacterium
CAAAAACTACGCCTTACGACCCTGAAGTGGATTATGGGCTGTACGAAGGACAACAGGTATCCATGGCAAACATAGGCTTTACCATTGATCAAAAATTTATAGGTTCTTCTTGGTTCGATTTTTTTGAACAGTATATCGTGCCTTCCGTACAAGAACGCATCGTCTTTAATGAAATCGTAGAAGCCATTGATTACAGTGGGGATCAAGGTGTCGTACAAACAGCCAACAATACCTATACCGCAGATCGGATTATACTAACGGTTCCTGTAAAACTATTACAAAACCAGGCCATTGCCTTTACCCCGGCACTACCAGATAATAAAAGAGATGCCATAGCGAAGACCACAGTTTGGGATGGTTTTAAAGCCTTTATTGAATTTTCAGAACAATTCTATCCCGCCGCAGTAGCTTTGGATGTTGCGCCTCAAACTTCGGGGCAAAAGTTGTATTACGATGCCGCCTATGGCCAACAATCAAATAGCCATGTCCTTGGGCTTTTTTCTGTAGGTTCGGGAACGCTTCCCTATCGGGAACTATCCGATGAGGCCCTCATTGCTTATATGTTGGAAGAACTGGATGCCATTTTTGATGGCAAAGCCTCAGCCACTTATATCAAACACCTATCACAAAACTGGAATGAAGCACCTTTTGCGCAAGGCGCTTATGTTTATGATGAAGAGAACTGGCGCCGTGTGCGAACCCTTGGAGAGTCGGTGGACAACAAGCTATTCTTTGCAGGCGCTGCCTATACTACAGGAGACGATTGGAGTAGCGTGCATACCGCCGCCCGTTCTGCCATTAGAGCCGTAAATGAGATCACCAGATAGCATTGGTTGTTACCAATAAATCTGTATTGGAAGTCTATTTAGAAGACGTCTTGAGACCTTTGCAAAATTCAAAATATGCGGAAAGTTCGACGCCCGATGAAATTTTAACCCACAGCAACCTATTGGTTGTGAGGACTTAAAATTTTTGAGAGTCAGCAATTATTCCATAGTTTGGATATCGCAATGCTTTTTCATCCATTCTGCAAAGGTCTCTCCTTATCATTTTTAAGATAGCGCTCCATGGTTTTAGCCAGCATTTGATCAGCGGTTTCTGATTGGTTGAGGTTTTTTAGAATGGCCTCGTGGTCTTCCGGTCGTGTTTGACTGAGTTTATACGCCGCCTGTATTTCTGTTATGGCTATGGTAAATCCTATAACGCCCTTGACTTGTCGCAAGGTCTTGGGGGACATATTTTCCAGTTGTATAGGCTGTTCAACCCTTTTTTCGTAATGTGCCACTAGGCGATGAAGTGAAGCCATGGTAGCTGCTTCATCCAATACCCGTAGTTTACCATACACATGTACCGCAATATAATTCCAAGTCGGGACCTCCTCTTTTTGGTACCAGGACGAGGACACGTAGGCATGAGGGCCATTAAAAATACAGAGTACTTCAGCATCTTCTGTAAAATACTTCCCTTGTGGATTGGCTTTAGCGATATGCCCCACTAAAATGGCCTCCCCCTTGTCATCTTTTTCTAGTTGCAAAGGGATATGAGTGCCCCATGGTCTTCCCTCAACCTGATGGACGAGTATTCCAAAAGCGTTTTGTTCAATAAAGGTTTTTACTTCTGCTAGGTTGGTATTGGTGTAATGGTGAGGGATATACATTATCGCAATTCAATTTGTATTAAGGAGTCTACTACTTTTTGTTGTGCTAAAGCTTTGTTATACTGCGTAAGCACGCCATCTTCAATTGAGGCTAAGAGCAGAACGATATTTCGGAATTCTACACTTTGAAATTTCTCTATGGTGCGAATTTCCAATGAAGAAAAATCAACCGCTGTAGCGAGATAATTAAAATATTCATCTAACCTAAAATCTAACGCCTTGGTGGAGAGGTTGTTTAAAAAAGACTGATCGATATCCAATTGGATCAACTGTGCTGCCAAATACGTATTGCTACCCTCATTAAACCGGATGTACTCTTTGATATACGTATTGGTAAGGCTGTAAGAACTGGTTCGTGTGGTGGCACCTATAAAGCGCTTGAGCTCTTCTTGTTTTTCTACTAAAGGTTGTTTTAAAAACCGATTAAAACGATACAAAGTAGTACTAATCGTATCCCGATAAGCCTCTTCAAATTCCAATTCCGCAATATTCAAGCGATTTTCTTCTTTCAATAAGGTCAATAATTGCTTGTTCGCTTGGCTACTTTTTCGAGCTTCATTCCTATTATTAATATAAAGGGCAATTAAGATACCCAATACTACTAAAAATAGTTCTCCCAAAGCGTAGAAGAGATACTTGGTAAATTGACGCTTTAAGAATAGGGAACGCCTTGTTTTTCGAAAAAAGCTAATCATAACGAGAAAGGTACGGGTTTCTTGAACACCCCCAAACGCTTTCCTTTAAAAGCCATCTATAGTCTTCTGATGTTTATGTCTTTGTTTACATAAAAAACGATAGGGCCTTAGGCTACCATCATTTCAAGGACAAAAAGTAACAGTTCGGTAGCCCTGAGTTTTAGTAATCGAACATTTGGCGCATCTTCGGGCCATCAAAAAACAAGAATGGAGGTATCATCAAAGTAATCATCCACTTTGATGAAGAAAAAACGAATAGTCATGAGAAACGTAATATGTATTTTTTGGGGTTGTCTAGCACTTTGGACCGCTCAGGGGCAAACCGTCATCAGCGGAACAGTTACCGACAAATCAAAAAACCCAATTTCAGGCGCCAATGTCTTTTTGGAAGGCACCTACGACGGCGCCTCAACGGATATCGATGGGAATTTTTCCTTTGAAACAACCGAAACGGGAGAGCAGATTTTGGCCATATCAGCCTTGGCGTATGAGTCCCACTTTGAGATGGGAGAAGTATCTTTTTTCAAAGATTTAAAGATTGTTTTGGTAGAAGCCATCAATGAACTTACCGGTGTTACCTTAACTGCGGGTACTTTTGAGGCAGGTGATAATGCCAAAGTATCTGTTTTAAAACCCTTAGATATTGTAACCACAGCGGGCGCTGCCGGTGACTTTGTGGCGGCCTTACAAACCTTACCAGGCACGACTACTGTAAATGAAGATGGTCGTCTATTTGTTCGTGGGGGAAGCGCCGGAGAAACACAGGTATTTGTAGACGGCCTCAGGGTATTTCAACCTTTTAACGCCACCACGGATAACCTTCCTACGCGGGCACGTTTCTCCCCATTTTTATTTAAAGGAATCACCTTTAGTACTGGTGGATATTCTGCGGAATATGGGCAAGCGCTATCCAGTGTGTTGTTGTTAAACTCAACAGATATGCCAGATCAAGAGAAAACGGATATTTCTATTATGTCTGTAGGCGGGGGACTCGGGCATACCGAGATTTGGGGAGATACCTCGCTGAGCTTTAATACCCAATACATCAACTTAGCCCCTTATGAAACCCTAATCCCCTCTACTCAAGGTATGCAGTGGAACAGCCCCTTTGAATCTATGGCGGGAGAAGGGATTTTTAGAGTGAAAAGAGACCGTAGTATGTTTAAAGTATACACGGGTTTTAACTATTCTAACTTTGATATTTCTCAAGCAGACATCAATGCCGATGACCTGGTGCGGTTTCGATTGCAAAACAATAATCTCTATTTCAATAGCTCTTACAAGTACTTTTTTGAAAATGATTGGACCTTTACCTTGGGAGGAAGCATCTCTTGGGATACCAATGACATCGGTTTGGAAACCGATGAGGTAGCTACCGCTGAAACTGCTTCACACCTGAAAATAAAAGCCAAAAAGAAATTCAGTAGTCGTTTTACCCTAAATATGGGAACAGAATTGTTTCTAATTGACTATGATGAAACTTTTACAACCGACAACAACGCTGCTTTTGACAATAACTATGACGATACCTTGTGGGCTAGCTTTATAGAGGGCGATATTTTCTTTAGCAATGATTTTGCCCTTAAACTTGGTGGGCGCATAGAGAATACCAGTGTGCTTAACGAATTTAGTTTCTCCCCAAGAGTTTCCTTGGCATACAAAAGCGGGGAGAATGCACAGTTCTCTCTCGCCTATGGCGATTTTTACCAAAATCCCCTAACCGAGTTCCTCAGGTTTGATCAAAGCCTTGATCTAGAGAAAACCGCTCATTACATTTTAAACTATCAATATGTCAACGACGGGAAGACCTTTAGGGTAGAAGGATATTATAAGGACTATGACAACTTGGTTAAGTTTGAAACCCCTGAGTTTCCTGGTTTTCCTCAGTTTGATTCACAATACAACAATAACGGATTTGGGTATGCTGCCGGGGTTGATGTTTTTTGGAGGGATAATAAGAGTATTAAAAACTTGGACTACTGGCTATCTTACAGCTATTTAAACACAGAGCGAGACTTTCGCAATTTCTCAGAAGCAGCCACCCCAAACTTTGCGCCAGAACACAATTTTTCGGTAGTGACCAAACTGTGGGTAGACAAGCTTCAATCTCAAGTGGGCGCTACCTATAATTTTGCAACAGGTAGGCCGTATAACGATCCCAACACCAATGATTTTTTGGCCGAACGCACCCGCCCTTTTCATAACTTAAGTTTGAACTGGGCTTATTTGATCGACCAACAGAAGATTCTGTATTTCTCTGTGAATAATGTGCTAGGCATTAATAACATCAGCAATTATCAGTACGCCGATACACCCAATGCACAGGGAGTTTTTGATCGGCGGGCCATAACACCACCAGCAGATAGCTTCTTCTTTGTAGGGTTCTTTTGGACGATTAGCGACGATAAAAAGAGCAATCAATTGGACACCTTGTAAAAGGTTTCTTTGTCAAGGTCTATTAGTATCAGCAATATTCCTACAACTCATCCTCTATTAAATACAGTTCGGTAAACAACAATAGTTTTAAAGCAACGGCTGAGTCATTTTTACCATAACAAAAAACCAATAAGTCTAAATTCCATTAAAAAGCAAACAATGATGAAAACACTTCAAATACAAATATTGCTCGCTCTGGCCCTTTTAACATGCGCAGGCCTTTTTGCACAAAGTGCAACTAAAGGGCAATTAACCATTAAAGTTGCAAATATCAAATCTACTGAGGGTAAAATTCTTGTAGGCTTGTATGATAGCGAAGACAACTGGTTAGAAAAGATCTATATGGGAGGTACCGGTTTGATTGCCAATGGCAAGTCCGAAATCGTATTAAAAAATATCCCTTTTGGTACTTATGCAGTATCCCTATTCCATGACGAAAATGACAACAACAAATTAGACATGCGTTTTGGCTTCTTTCCAAAAGAACCCAATGCCTGTTCCAATCAGGCTCCTGCAGTATTTGGTCCGCCACGTTGGAAAGACGCAAAATTTACTTTAAAGGCAACTACAAAAACAATTATCATTAAATTATAACTCATGAAACGACTATTTACACTTATCGGTATCGCCATGGTTTTAGGTAGCCACGCGCAAGATCAGTACACCAAAGGAATGCAAAAAGCCATGGGTTTATGGCAAGAAGATAAAATTATAGAGGCTTCTAATCTTTTTGAGCGCATTGCGATGGCCGAAGACGACAATTGGATTCCCTACTACTACGTGGCTCAAGTCAATACCACCTCTAGTTTTGGAGTAAAGGATGAAGCCTTACTCACCCAGCGCTTAGAAAAAGCGAAAGAAGCTTTGGATATCAGCAAGCGACTCTCTCCAGATAACCCGGAATTAATTGTGCAAGAAGCGATGATTAATACCGCTTGGTTGGCTTATGATGCCGCCACCTATGGAATGACGCTTTCCGCAAAAAATAGCCAGTTGTATGCGATGGCCATGAAGTTAGCCCCCGACAATCCGAGAGTAGTCTATTCCAAAGCCAACTGGGACATGGGTTCTGCAAGGTATTTTGGAAAGGATACCACACCATATTGCAAGGATGTTGAAAAAGCTTTGGAACTGTTTGCTACTTTTACGAATGATACGCCATTTTATCCCAATTGGGGGGAAGAACGTGCTAAGCGTACTTTAGAAGAATGTAAGTAAATTGTCTAGATGAGCAGTTTCTCAAGAGTCTTACGGTTTTCTTTGATCATCACGATATTTGTTATCGTGATGAATCTGTTCATCTTTGATGATGGTGATCTGTCTTTTGAAAGTATTACCGAGACCATTATCATCAGTTTTATTTTCTCCTTTGGAATAACTGCCGTGAATTCCTATTACTACGACGGTGTAAATATCAGATTCTCCTGGGATAATGACCCTAAGAAAAGGCTTTGGGTCGGTGCTATAGGGTCTTTTTTACTAACCATAATCACCTTTGGGTTACTGCGTTTTTGCTTGTATTACTATTACACCAAGAATACGTTTTATGAGTTTGTGGCAAACGAGCAGATTGATTCTTACATCATCTGTTTGGTTATTACGTTGATTGCTTCTTTGTTTTCCCATGCCTTTAGTTTTTATCGTGCCCTGCAGGAACGCGCTGTAAACGAACAAAAGCTAATCGCCGGTAGTGCCTCGGCGCGTTTTGATGCTTTAAAAAACCAGCTAGACCCACATTTTTTATTCAATAGCCTCAATGTGCTTACCAGCTTGATAGAAGAAGATCCCCATCAGGCTCAAAAATTTACGACCTCTTTATCCAAGGTATACCGTTATGTGTTAGAGCAAAAAAATAAAGATCTTGTTGCTGTAGATGAAGAGCTCAGTTTTGCCAAAACCTATGTGCGATTACTTAAAATGCGTTTTGAAGATAGTATCGTATTCGATATCCCAGAGGCTGCTAGCAGTCCCGAGGCTAAAATTGTACCGCTATCACTACAACTGCTGTTAGAGAATGCCGTAAAACATAATGTAGTAACTGATTCCAAGCCCTTACAGATTAAAGTGTTTGAGGATAAAGGCATGTTAACAGTGACCAATAACCTTCAAGAAAAGCAAGTGGTTAAGAAGAGTAGTGGTGTTGGCTTACAGAATATCCGACAGCGCTATTCCATATTGACCGATAGGGAGGTACATATCGAAAAAACCGAGCGTGACTTTAGCGTACATCTGCCCATGTTGTCTAAACCAATTGCCAAAACTGTTACCCAAGAAACACATATCGAGGAGAAACGCTATATCAAGGCCAAAGAGCATGTAGAAAATCTTAAAAGTTTTTATGGCCATTTGATTTCTTACGCATGTGTTATTCCTTTTTTATGGTGGCTCAACTTTAAAACTACAGATTTTCTATGGGCTATTTTCCCAACGGTAGGTTGGGGATTTGGGGTTATAGGACATGGTCTGGAGGCTTCGGGCCGTAATCCCTTTTGGGGAAAACAGTGGGAAGAAAAGAAGATTCGCGAATTGATGGAAGGGGAAGATTTTTAAAGATAGTTCGCGCTATTTTTTTCGTATCCGAACGCGCACCACTTTTTTATTAACCTGAGTTCGATTATTACTTCCGTAAAGATCTCTTACAGCCATTACCAATTTACTGGAAAGCCAATCCCAATCGCAAAAGACCCCAACGACTGCTCTACTGTTGGATGACTGTAAAACCCAAAACCGATGTCTACTTTACGATGCTTTCCAATTTCTAAGCCTAAGGCAAACGGAATGTGATAGAGTACTCCAGATCGGCTTATATCGGTAAAGGCCGTAAAGGTCTCAAACTTTCCCAAAGAAGCCCCTAAGCCAAGCTCTATGTAGGGTGCGACATAAGGAATAGGAATACGAAGTCTAGCTTTGCCACCGATTAAAAAGGCAGTGCCTATAGCACGTTCTGTAGTGGGGTTACCGTCCAAATCCCTATCATCAGCATTAGTGGAAACAAAGCCGGCGTAAGGGCGGAGTTCTGCCCAAGAAGATAGGCTTAGCACTAGTTCGCCTTGCAAGAAAAAACCATCGTTTACGATGTCGGCTTCGCTGTAATAGGGGGTACTTAAGCCAAAACCCACTTGGGCAAATATCGATTTTTCTTTAATGAATTGTGCATGTACACAATAGGTGGTAGCCCATAGCAACAATAGGAAGGTTGTTTTTTGCATAACTGTTAAAATATTAACAATTGCCGAAACTACTATAATTTCAAGAGGTGAGCACTAATCAAGGGTTTTTTTTTAGAAAAAGAATGCTTTACTAGGTTTCCTAATGCATAATTTGTGTTTCACAATCCATCCTCAAAAAACAACAGTTCGGTGTACTTCTTTCTGTAAGGAGGTTCTGATTTAAGATCTTTATGGCATCATTAAAAACCAATAAGAAAATCTATAGCGATCATGGAAACTACAAATGAAAAACGTTACGAAAAGGCGCAAAAGCGTGTCGAAGCACTTAAAGGTTTTTATGCCCACTTAATGGTTTATACCGCAGTAATTATACTTTTGATAGTACTAAATATTTACACAACGGCTTTTCCTTGGGTGTTGTTTCCCGCATTGGGTTGGGGCTTTGGCCTTTTAGCGCACGGTCTTGATGCCCATCAATACAATCCTTTTTTAGGTAAAGACTGGGAGGCGAGAAAGATTGAGGAACTCATGAAAAAAGATTCTTTTTGAGAAATAGGTTTAACTTCAGATACATCATATCATGGAATTGGATAATAATAAC
>JBCDGY010000131.1:0-8399 GCA_039414375.1 Bacteroidota bacterium
ATTGTATTTAAAATATAGACTGTGAAGTATATTTTGGTAACAGGTGGAGCCGGTTTTATTGGTGCTAACTTTATTCCTTTTTATCTGGAAGAAAAGGCTGATGTGCATTTGGTTAATCTGGACGCGCTCACTTATGCTGGAAATCCTTTAAATTTAAAAGAGTTGGAGGGCCACCCCCGATATACTTTCGTCCATGGTGACATTTGCGATCGTAAATTAGTGGAGCATTTGTTTGAGCAATATAATTTTCAAGGCGTGGTGCACTTTGCAGCAGAATCACATGTTGATAATTCCATAATCAACCCCGATGCGTTTATACAAACCAATATTATTGGAACATTTAACCTAGTTGATGTAGCCAAAAAGCATTGGATGGTAGGTCCAGGAATTTATAAGGAGGCTTTCGGTAGTGCACGTTTCCATCATGTTTCCACGGACGAGGTTTATGGTACTCTTGGGGAGGATGGTCTTTTTAAAGAAAGTACCTCCTACGCCCCAAATAGTCCTTATAGTGCATCAAAGGCTTCTTCAGATTTTATTGTAAGAAGCTATCATCATACGTATGGGATGAATGTAGTAACTACCAATTGCTCTAACAACTACGGACCCAAACAACATGACGAAAAGTTGATTCCTACCATTATTCGTAAAGCATTACATGGAGAGGCTATTCCAATTTATGGAGATGGATCCAACGTTCGCGATTGGTTATATGTGTTGGACCATTGCAAGGGCATTGCTTTAGCCTATGACAAAGGTCGCTCTGGTGAAACCTATAACGTTGGAGGCCGAAATGAACGTAATAACCTATACATCGCTAAAAAGGTATGTGCCCTTCTCGATGATAAGCACCCTAAAGATGAGGCGTCTTATTTGGAACAAATTACGTTTGTAAAAGACCGTGCAGGACATGATTTTAGATACGCCATAGACGCGACCAAAATAGAACAAGAATTAGGTTGGAAAGCCAGCGAAAACTTCGAGACAGGTATTCAAAAAACTATTGAGTGGTACTTGGATAGATACGTGGCGCAAAAGAATAAGAGCTTGGCCTAAATCAAAATTAACCTACTTAAACCCGAAAAAATGAAAGGAATTATTCTAGCTGGGGGATCTGGAACAAGGTTACATCCCATATCCCTAGCCGTAAGCAAGCAATTGATGCCGGTTTACGATAAACCCATGATTTATTATCCGCTATCAACGCTATTAGAATCAGGGATATGGGAAATATTAATCATCTCAACACCACATGATTTACCCCTATTTAAAAAACTACTGGGCGATGGCCGCAAGTACGGTTGCCGTTTTGAATATGCGGTACAGGAAGCGCCCAACGGTCTAGCAGAGGCCTTTTTGATAGGCGCTTCTTTTATTGGAAAAGATAAAGTGGCTTTGATTTTGGGAGATAATATTTTTTATGGCTCTGGTTTAGCCGAATCGCTACAGTCCAATAACGATCCTGACGGAGGTATTATTTATGCCTATCATGTTAACGATCCCGAGCGTTATGGCGTGGTAGAATTCGACGAGAATGGCACTGCGATCTCTATAGAAGAAAAACCAGTAAAGCCAAAATCCAATTACGCTGTTCCAGGAATCTATTTTTACGATAATGAAGTAGTTCGCATAGCTAAAAATATCAAACCCAGCCCTAGAGGCGAATTGGAGATTACCGATATTAATCGCGCTTATCTCGCAGAAGGAAAGCTAAAAGTGTCTATTATAGATCGAGGTACTGCCTGGTTAGACACAGGTACCTTTACTTCTTTAATGCAAGCAGCACAATTTGTGCAAGTTATAGAAGAACGACAAGGCCAGAAGATTGGAGCCATTGAATCTTCCGCCTACAAAATGGGATATATTACAAAGAATCAATTCAAAAAATTAACCGAGCCTTTCTTAAAAAGCGGTTATAGCAAAAGGTTACTAGAAGTAATTTCTTGATTATGGATATAAAGGAAACATCGATTATAGGATGCTTTGAGTTGGTGCCTAGGGTATTTGAAGATACACGCGGTTACTTCTTTGAGAGCTATAATCAGGAACAGTTTGAAAAGGCCACAGGAGAAAAACCCTTTTTTGTGCAAGACAACCAATCCCTTTCTTCAAGGGGTGTGATACGCGGTCTGCACTTTCAAACGGGGGTGCATGCCCAAGCCAAATTGGTACGGGTGTTACAGGGCGAAGTTTTAGATGTAGCTGTCGATTTAAGACCAGACTCCAGGACTTACGGGAATATCGTTCGTACAGTACTGTCATCCAACAATAAAAAACAACTGTATATACCAAGAGGATGTGCTCATGGTTTTGCCACGCTAAGCGATACGGCCATATTTTTCTACAAATGCGATAATTTTTACAATAAGGAAGCCGAGGGTGGTATTTTGTATAACGACCCTGCCCTTAATATTGATTGGATTTTGGAAGACAGTGAAATGTTAGTCTCTGAGAAAGACCGCGCATTACCCACTTTAAACGAACTTGTAACAGGATAATATGCAAATATTGGTCACCGGAGCATCCGGACAGTTGGGCAGCACACTAAAGGAAATCAGCAAGTATCAAAACGAACTTGATTTTATTTTTAAATCATCAAGGGAACTGGATATTACAGATCCTATAGCGGTTGAAAATGAATTTAATAGCGCCACTTACGCTTATTGTATCAACTGTGCAGCATTTACGAATGTTGACTTGGCGGAAACCGAGATTGATAAGGCACGGTCCGTAAACATAATGGGGGCACGTAACTTGGCCCTTAGCTGCAAAGCCCATAACAGATACTAGTACATGTTTCTACGGACTTCGTTTTTGATGGCTATCTCAACGTACCTTATAACGAAGAAGATATTGCAAGGCCCTTAGGTTTTTATGGCGATACCAAGTACAAAGGAGAGCGAGCTATTGTGAATAATATAGCGGAGCATTTTATTATCAGAACTTCTTGGTTGTATTCAGAGCACGGACATAATTTTATGAAAACCATGATCCGTTTGGGTAGAACTAAAGATGCCTTATCTGTAGTTTATGACCAAGTTGGTACGCCGACTTATGCTAAAGATTTAGCTGCGGCTATTTTAACTATCATTAAAAGCGGTAGTGCAGCCTATGGTATTTACAACTACAGCAACCACGGTGTAGCAAGCTGGTATGATTTTGCAGGGGCCATCTTTACAAGTTTGGGCATACAAATTACACTAAAACCCATTCTTTCTGAAGAATATCCTACTGCGGCCGAGCGACCTAAGTACAGTGTATTAGACAAATCAAAGATCGAGCGTACGTTTCACTTATCTATTCCATATTGGAGGGATAGCTTACAAGTAGCGCTAAAAGCTTACGCTAATATTCCAGCATAAGCGTAATATTTCCTATAAAATAGCCTTAGAAGATGGCTAGGTCACTCGAATGGTTATCTTTGAGCCCATGCAGGAACCCTCGTCCTTCTATGCCGAATCATTAAAGCGTTACATACGTAACTACGGAAACCTTAAAAAGAGACTTCGAATAGTCTCTTTTTCAAGACTCTTGGCCTTTCTATTCGCTTTGTTGTGTATTTATTTTTTTAGAAATAATCTCCCCCTTGCGCTAGTCTTTTCTATAACTGGAATGGCGCTTTTTCTTTTTTTAGTACGTCATTATGAAGATGTGAAGACCAAATTCCGCTTTGTAGTAGCCATGATAAAGGTCAATGAAACGGAACTACGGGTTTTAAGGCATCAATTTGATGATTTGCCAGAGGGAAAAAATTATGATGATGCACAACACGCCTATTGTCAAGACCTTGACCTTTTCGGAGCTGGATCATTTTTTCAATACCTCAATCGTACCCACCTTTTTGAAGGAAGCGCCTTTTTAGCCAAAATGCTAAAGGACAATGGGATTGAGCGTATCATTGATAAGCAAGAAGCCATAGCCACTTTGGCTAAAAAACCAGAGTGGAGCCAGCACTTTCGAGCGCATGCTTCTTTAGTACAGTACGAGACTAAAATTTCAGAAGTAGTCGCTTGGTTAGAAGCCTACAAACCTTTTGTTCCCAAAACAATGCGGGTATTCCCTTGGGTATTTTTAATCGGATTTGTTACCGTAGCGGTGTCCACCTATTTTTTGCAGTGGTCTTTGGTTTACGTTTTGTTATGGTTGCTTAGCGGACTCACTTTTACAGGAGGCTATTTTGCACGTATACGGCAATTGGCCCTAAAGGCAGACCGTATCAAAGCCACCTTTAAGCAACATTCCGAATTGTTAGACCTGGTTGAAAATACTGTTTTTGAGACCTCCCTTTTGGAAGAAGAGCGCCATCGCCTTATTGGCAGAGGAATAAAAGCATCAAAAGCCATTGGTCAGTTTTCGCGGTTGCTAAATACAATGGACTATAACAACAATATTTTCTTTGCCATTTTTGGAAATGGATGTTTTTTAGGTGCCTTGTTGACGGCCTACCATATAGAAGCCTGGATTAAGGCCCATAAATCAGATGTGGAGGTTTGGTTTGGGGTGATCGCTTTTTTTGAAGCCTATACTAGTCTTGGAAATTTTGCTTATAACCATTCGAACTACACCTATCCAGAAATAGGGAAGGGTAACAATGTTTTGGATTGTACACAATTGGGGCATCCGCTAATTCCCGAAGCGAAAAATATCAAGAACGACTTTGCAATAGGGCCATCCGATTTTTTTATCATTACAGGGTCCAATATGGCTGGTAAAAGTACTTTTTTGCGCAGTGTGGGCCTTTGTATGGTAATGGCTAATTTGGGATTACCAGTGCACGCCGATCGTTGCGTGTACCAACCACATCGCTTGGTTACCAGCATGCGAACAGTAGACTCCCTACAAAAAGGAGATTCTTACTTTTTATCGGAGTTGAAACGCTTGCAAATGATTGTTCAATTACTGGAATCAGGCCCCTACTTTGTGTTGCTTGACGAAATTTTAAAGGGAACCAATAGTACCGATAAGGCCGTTGGATCCAAAAAGTTTTTAGCGCGCTTATTAAGGACTAAGGCCATTGGACTTATTGCGACCCACGATTTAAGTCTTTGTGAAACTGCCGAGGACTACCCGACTGTGTTCAATTATCATTTGGATGCTACTATTGCCGATGGGGAACTCAGCTTTGATTACCTATTGAAAAAAGGCGTTAGCCGCACGATGAATGCTTCCTTCCTTTTAGAAAAAATGGATTTGATTTAGACCGGTTTTAATGATGCTTAAACTACAGGTTTTTTGCCTGAGTTTGATAAAAGGCATCTGCTTGCTTGCGAAGTAAGGCGGCCGCTTTTTGCTTCTTGTATTGGTATAATTCTTGTTCCGATTGAAGCTCGTGATAGATTTCTTCATTTAAAGCGACATCGGTATCCCTTATCAATTGTCTTTGCTGCATTTTTTGAGCGGTCCATTGGGCTAAGATGCTATCGGCCTCTTCCAGTTTATGGTCGTATTCCCCCTTGCTCGCAAGCAGTTTTACCAAGATGGGCGCTGTCTCTATGGCCAGGAATAATAAAAAAATAAAAAAGGAGGGTAACCAGGGCAACCTACCCAAAGCGGTAATACGCGCCATAAGTCCATCAAAGCGATCTATAGTGGGTTGTGCATCGCGCACCGCAGTGTCATAAGCGTTTTCTAAACGGCTAATTTGTGCTTCGTTGGCGGTAATCTTTTGTGCGTTTTCTTGTTTTAGCACTTGCAATTCGGCCAGTAGCGCATCGTGTTTGTCTCTTTTTTCTTGATATACTGGTCCTTTCCCTCTAAGTCGGGTGCCAGCAGTACCTTCGGCTTCGGCGATGTAGGTGTCGTATAGGGCGTTGGTCTCTTGTTCTTTAGCTGCAATCGCTGACTTTAAATCAGTTATTTCGTTTTGTAGTGCGGTAATCTTTGGGTTGTATTGTAGGGCGATTTGTTGTTGATTGGCCAGGGTGCGTGTATTTTTTTCTTCCAAGAGCAGCTGATCAATCTCCTTCTCAAAAATTTTGAGCTCTAGTGGTTTAGAGATTACAGTGGCAATGATAATAGCCAAAAGCAGTCGAGGGGTGGCCTGCCACAATTCCCTTTTTAGGGTATCTCTTTTTTTAAGCGTGGATACGATATAGCGGTCCAAATTAAAGATCAAAGCTCCCCAAACAATGCCAAAACCAATAGCCACATACCAATTGTCAAAAATGGTGTATAGGGCATAGCTACTAGCGATTACGGCCATAAGGGCAGTAAAGAAAACTGTAGCCCCTATACCCGCATACTTGGTGCGTTCTCCATGAGAACAGGTGGCCAAGATATTTTGATCTGCACCGGAGCAAAAGACAAAAAAACGGTAAAACATGATAGTGCGAATTCGTATGTGCTAATCTCACTGAGATTAGCATTTTACCATTAGACCACCAATCTCCCCTAAACGTTACACTGCCCACGAAAATTATTAGTTGCAGTCCGACTGAATTGGCAAATGTTCAACTAGCAATTAAAGGTCTGATCATTGATTCAGCTCTGCGTAGTATTGATAGAAATAAGGAATAGTCTCTATGCCTTTAAGGTAGTTCCAAATACCAAAATGCTCGTTCGGAGAGTGGATCGCATCGCTATCCAACCCAAAGCCCATTAAGATGGTTTTACTGCCCAAAACCTCCTCAAATAGCGCCACGATGGGAATACTCCCTCCCGTACGCTCTGGAATAGGGGTTTTGCCAAAAGTGGTCTCATAAGCTTTGGCAGCTGCTTGATACCCTTTGCTATTGATATTGGTGACATAGGGCTGCCCACCGTGATGGGGATTTACCGTTACGGTAACCCCCTCTGGAGCAATGGCCTTAAAGTGTGCTGCAAATAGTTCCGTGATCTCATCAGGGTCTTGGTGAGGTACCAGTCGCATGGATATTTTAGCATAGGCCTTGCTGGCAATTACGGTTTTAGCACCTTCTCCGGTGTAGCCTCCCCAAATGCCATTCACATCTAGGGTGGGTCGAATGCTGTACCGCTCTGGCGTGCTGTAGCCTGCTTCGCCCTGTATATCTCCCAGTTCTAAAGCTTTTTTATACGCTTCTAGGTCAAAAGGAGCTTTGGCCATCTCCGCGCGTTCTGCTTCAGAAACGATTTCCACCTTATCATAAAAACCAGGGATGGCGATACGGTTGTCGGCATCGTGTAAGGAGGCAATCATCTTACTAAGCACATTAATCGGGTTGGGTACTGCTCCCCCGTAAATACCAGAATGTAAGTCTCGGTTGGGGCCAGTCACCGCTACTTCTACATAACTTAATCCGCGAAGTCCTGTAGTAATGGAAGGGACGTCGTTGGCCATCATTCCCGTATCAGAAATCAGAATGATATCGTTGGCTAATTTTTCTTGATGTGCTGCTAAAAAATCGGCCAGGCTATCGCTACCTACTTCTTCTTCTCCTTCGATCATAAACTTAACATTGCAGGGCAGCTGATCGTTTTTAATCATAAACTCTACCGCCTTTACATGCATGTACATCTGTCCTTTGTCATCGCAGGCACCTCGGGCAAAAATGGCCCCATCGGGATGCAGTTCGGTAGTTTTGATAACTGGCTCAAAAGGAGGGGAGTTCCACAATGCGATTGGATCAGGGGGTTGTACGTCGTAGTGCCCGTATACGAGAACAGTAGGTAAGGAAGAATTTATAATTTTTTCTCCATACACTACAGGATGCCCTTTTGTTTCGCAAAGTTCTACTTGGTCGCAACCCGCATCGATCAACGCTGTTTTTACGGCTTCAGCAGTAGCACGTACCTGATCATTGTAAGCACTATCGGCACTAATAGAAGGTATTTTTAGTAATGCGATAAGCTCGTTAACAAAGCGATCACGGTGTTCGGAGATATAGGTTTTAAGATGTTCCATAGCCTTTTTAATTGAGGGCGAAAATACGAAAAGAACTTTTCGAAGAGAAGGCCTGCTGCTATTGAAAAAATTGAAGTATATTTGCCGTCCCTTAGCGGGTGTGATGGAATTGGTAGACATGCTAGACTTAGGATCTAGTGCCGCGAGGCGTGGGGGTTCGACTCCCTTCACCCGCACTAAGCAAAGACCTTAAATATTGTGATACAATGTTTTGGGTCTTTTTTGTTTCATCCTTAAAGGGAAGAAAAACATCCGCTACAAAGATGTAGTTCGGTTTCCTAAGTCCCTTCTATTCGCAGCTACTAATTTTGTGGTTTTTTCTTTTAGTACCGAAAGAACTTGCAGTGAAAAACTTATTATCAAGGGGTTTGGGATAAAGATTATGCTTCTTGAGATCAACTATAATTTTTTAAATCACTTCAATATGAAGTTAGATTACAAAAATCTAAAAGAGGAGAGTCGTTTTACAATGACCAACTTTAGTTGTGCTCCTTCCATGGAATTATTGAAACAGCGCGGACTTTACAAGATATTATGG
>JBCDGY010000132.1:0-8328 GCA_039414375.1 Bacteroidota bacterium
ATTATGGGGTTACCCTTAATATGCTTTCCATGTTTGGGATGATTCTGGTTATTGGTATTTTGGTGGATGACGGTATTGTTATTGCCGAGAATATTTACAGTAGAAGAGAACAAGGGGATACTCCGATAAAAGCGGCAGTAATGGGTACGCTTGAAGTGCTTAAACCCATTCTTTCGGCTATTGCAACAACCATTTTGGCCTTCTCCATATTTTTCTTTTTAGATGGCCAAATTGGAGATTTCTTCGAGGATATTGCTTTGGTAATTACCTTAACCTTATTAATATCTCTCGTTGAAGCACTATTGATTTTACCAGCGCATTTGGCCCATTCTAAAGATATGGTACAAATTGAAAAAGTAAGCAGGTTTAATCAGTATGGAGAGCGGCTTATGAACTACCTCAGAGACCGTTTCTATGCCCCCGCCTATCGCTGGAGTCTTCAAAACAAATTCTTTACTTTCTCCGTAATTCTCTTCTTGTTTTTGATAACTATAGGTGCCTTAGCCAGTGGACTTATTAAGCTCACCTTCTTTCCGACCAATGCTAGCGATCAAATTGTAACAACCTTAGAAATGCCTAAGGGTACTAGTGAGCGCCTCACCGATTCCATAGCCTCCTTTGTGGAGGACAAAGTATGGGAAATTAATGAGATGCTCGGAGACAATCAAGTCGGGGAGGCCCACGTTACCGGTACCATAAAACGTTTAGGACCAACTAGTTCCACTAGTAGTATTACCATTAATCTGTCTCCTAGTGAATCCCGCCTACTATCCTCTACTGAAATTACTGCCCGTATTAGAAAAGCCGTAGGGCCACAGCCCATGGTGGAAAAATTAACTTTTAACTCTGGAGCTAATGTAGGGGGCGCTCCCATTTCCATTTCCCTTAGAGGGGAGGATGTGGATGCCATTAACGAAGCAAAGGCTTTGGTACAAGCGGAGTTGCGAGACAATCCTGAAGTAAAAGATATATCAGATTCTAGCCCCAAAGGAATAAAAGAAATTGACCTTAAGCTTAAAGACAATGCGCAACTCCTTGGATTGAGCTATTCTAGCCTTATGGGGCAGGTACGAAATGCCTTTTTTGGTAATGAAGTGCAGCGCGTACAACGCGGGCAAGACGAAGTGAAAATATGGGTACGCTACAATCAAGAAAACCGCTCCAATATCAACAACCTCAATGCTATCGAGATTAAAACTGCTCAAGGTCGAGTTCCCTTGTCTCAGGTAGCTACTTACACCATCAAGCGCGGAGAAACGGCCATCAACCATTTGGATGGTATTCGAGAGGTTACTATAACTGCTGATATTGCCAATCCCAAGGTAAGTGCAACAGCCATAATGCAAGACTTGAGCACCCGTGTAGCCAATACCGTAGAAGCTAAATATCCAGGAGTAACCGTAGCGGCAGAGGGGCAAAACCGAGAAGCTACCAAAATAGCTGATTCTGCTGCCGCAGTTTTTCCTGCTATACTATTTTTAATTTATGTAGTTATTGTCTTTGCGTTTAGAAGCTTTAGCCAACCCTTTGTTTTACTGGCATTGGTGCCTTTCTCCATTATAGGGGTAGCTTGGGGACATTACCTCCATGGCTTTCCTATGAGTATCCTGTCCTACCTAGGTATTATTGGCCTTATTGGAATTGTAGTTAACGATGGCTTAGTATTCACCAATAAATTCAATACTTTTTTAAAAGAGGGGCTCCCTTTTAATGAAGCGCTTTATCAAACAGGGTTAGCCCGCTTTAGAGCCATTTTTCTAACCTCGATCACTACTATTGCCGGATTGGCACCCCTAATGCTAGAGCGCAGTCTACAAGCACAGTTTCTCATACCTATGGCCATTGCCATTGCCTATGGTATTGCAGTAGCTACTGTGCTTACCCTATTTCTTTTACCCATCTTTCTTTCTGCTGTAAATGCAGTTAAAGTCCGTTTTGTGCAATGGACCACTGGAGAAAAGCCCGCACGCGAGGCTGTAGAACGCGCTATTAAAGAACTTAAAGTTGAACAAATTGAAATCTAGTATTATATACTGCTGCTTATTGTGTACTGCTCTAATTTTAGCACAGCCACCAACACTTACTGTGGATGAGGCCATCGCTATTGCAGTGCAAAACAATCACGATCTTAGGGTGGCTAAAAACAATACCAAAATAGCCGAAGTAGATGCTAGCCTTTTAAATAGTGGCTACCTGCCCACGTTAAGTGCGCAAGGGGGTATCAGTTACTCCAATGAAAACCAAAATGTTTTGCTTAACGATGGTAACGCCGCCAATCTCGATGGAGCCGTAACAGAAACTTACAACGCTTCGGTTACTGCGGAATACATGATTTTCGATGGATTGGTACGCAAATTTACCCAAGATAGTAATGAAGCCAATTTTGAGCTGGCCCAACTACAAGAACGGCAGCAGATCGAAAATACAATTATTGGTATTTATGAGCAGTTTTTTCAGGTGGCTTATCAGCGACAGGTGGTCATTAATCTTAAGAGAAATATTACCAATTCTGCCGATCGCTTGGACCGTGCCCAACGGAATCTTAAATATGGTCAAGGCACGCAGTTGGAGGTGCTAAACGCTCAAGTCGATCTTAGCAACGATAGTATTAGCCATCGAGAAGCCTTAAGAGATCTTAAAAACGCTAAGCGTAACCTCAACCTTCTTTTAGGACGAGAGGTACGCACCGATTTTACAACTGACACCACAGTAGTCCTTGCAAAACCTTTACAAGAAACAGAGGTCATAGAAATGGCTGAACAGTCTAACATTCAAATCATATTAGCAGCGCAAAACATACTGTTAAGCGAAATTGATTTAAAAATCAATAAAGCACAGTTTCTACCTAAAGTAAGTGGTAGTGGTTCTTACCGTTGGAATGAAAGCCAAAATCCACCTACTTCATTTGCTTTAAATACAGAAGCCTATGGGGTAAACTTGGGGTTGAATCTTTCTTGGAATCTATTTAATGGCAGCAACTCAGCAAGAATTAAAAAAGCAAAAATCGCGAAACAGACCAGGGCTATTGAACTGGCCGAAGTAAGTGTTCAACTGGAAACGGAAGTACTTAACGCCTACGAAACCTATGGCTTGGCACAATACCAGGTGAGAGCAGCACAAAAAAACTGGGAAACCAATCAACGTAATTTTGAGAGAACCCAAAAGCAATATCGCTTTGGACAAATTACTGCTATTGAATTTCGACAAGCGCAGATTAACCTGTTTAATGCCGCCAATAATGCGGCCCGTTCTCGGTATGACTTAAAGATTGCTGAGATTAATCTCCTGCAACTTATGGGAACGCTGATTTAAAATAGTTGGGTAGCTGAACAAGGATTGTAGCACTGCTTAGATAGCATGAGCCTGCATAATTCAAAGTATTCGGAAAGTCAGCATATCACTGTTGCGCATCTTCGCTTACAATAAATACTTCGCCGTAAGCAACTTGGTATCTTTCAAAAGCTTCTTCTAAAGGCGTTTGGTGTATAGCAGATAGCAATACTCTTATTGGGCCAGCATGAGTAACGATAACAACGGTTTCGTCATTGGTCGTATGCAAGTGTTCAAACCAATGGTTCACCCTATCAGCGAGGATTCGCATAGATTCTCCATCAGGAACTTTATAGTTGACAAAATCTTCCATCCAAGGATTCAAGGTTTCCTTAGGAATGTCAGACCATGGTTTGAGCTCCCAATCCCCAAAATTCATTTCCATAAGATCTGCCGATTGCACCATGTTTTGATAGGGTATCTGTTGGGCCAACGCAACACATCTTTTGGAAGGACTGCTGTAAACAACAATGGGTTTCTTAGGTAATTGCCTTAATACTTGCTTGGCCTCCTCAGGAAAAGTCACGGCCAGTGAAACATCAGATTGACCATAGCAAATACCTTTGTCGATATCAGGCGTAGTATGGCGAACTATAAAAATTTCCATAGTACAACAACCAAAATATAATATGCCACTTCCACAAGCTGTTGGGTAGCCCCGAGACAATCGCCTGTATACCCTCCAATCTTGTTTTGAAAACGTTGACAGAGGTACATCTTCACAAAGTAAAGCGGTAAAGGGATTAAAAACCACCATAACACCTGGGTAAGTATTCCAATAACGATTGTCGGAATAAGTCCGAGCAAAAAAACGAGTATTACGTTAGCAGTAGTATAGGCTTTAGCTACCGGTTTTGCTTTACTCAACTCGTCTTCACGCACATATTGATGCGTGAATATTACCGTGGCCGCTATGGCCCTGCTAAGGGTATGCCCGTTTATTATCACCAGCAGTAAATATACGGTACTATATTGCCCCGACACTTGTACTATAAGTGCTCCTTTAAGCACTATTAGAAGGACAAGGCCCACAACGGCATAGGTGCCTACCCTACTATCCTTCATAATGGTTAAAATCTGTGTTTTGGTCCATCCGCCACCAAAGCCATCACAGACATCTGCAAAGCCATCTTCGTGAAAAGCACCCGTAAGCCATACGGAGGCGGTCATACATAAAAAAGCAGCAAACAAGGGACTGACCAACCAATTACCCAATAAGAAAGCAAGTCCAGAAACAATACCAACGATCCACCCGATCAATGGGAAATACCGTACCGATTTGTTAACATACACCGCGCTGTGATCTACCCATGATGGGCAAGGAATTCGTGTGTAAAACATTACGGCGGTCAAAAAAATCTTTAGCTCTTCCTTCATTCCTCTGATTTCTGCGTTATGCCAGCTGCATCAAAACTGGCCATATTGTTGAGTATGGATACCGCCATTTGTAGCAACGGATAACTGGCAGCACAACCCGTTCCTTCCCCCAAACGCATTCTTAGCTCTAGTAATGGCGCTGCCCCGAGATACGTTAATAATTGGGTATGTCCCTGTTCCTCGGAACGATGTGTAAAAACTGCAAATTCCTTAATGGCAGGTACCATACAGTAAGCCACTAAAAAAGCTGTAGTGGCAATAAACCCATCAACCAATATGATACACTTTTGTGATGCTGCCTCGAGCATCCCCCCTACCATTTGGACAATCTCAAATCCTCCAAAAGTCGCAAGCACTTTCTCAGCAGCAGTGCCCGATTGGAGACCGTGAAATTGTTGTACCCCTTGTAGGGTCTCTATTTTTTGCGTTAAGAAATCTCCTGTAGCACCAGTTCCCTTTCCCACACAGTCCGCTAAAGGAATACCACAAAGGGTACTCATAATCAACGATGCTGCCGAAGTATTGCCTATCCCCATTTCTCCGAATCCAATCACATTAGTCCCTTTTCCCACAATATCTGCGACTATCTCAGCTCCCTTATTCAAGGCTTTATAGCATACCGATAAACGCATAGCTGGTTCCAATCGATAATCCGCTGTACTTAAAGCCATTTTTGCATGGATTAAGGGAAGTGTAGTTTCGAAATACTGATTGACCCCAGCATCGATTACTACAACTTGCATTCCAGATACCTTTGACATCGCATTGATGGCCGCCCCGTCATTCAAGAAGTTCAATACCATTTGATGGGTAACCTCTTGCGGATAGGGATTAACCAGCCCCGATTTTGCGATGCCATGATCTGCGGCAAACACCAATACTACTGCAGCATTTAAAGAAGGAGTTAAACTACCCTGAATTCGGGCTACTTGAAAGGCTAGCTCTTCTAACTTACCCAGAGAACCCGGCGGTTTGGTTTTAAGATTAAGCTTGTCCCAAATTTGCGTATCTAGACCTGTACTTATGGGGTCTATAAGCCACTCTTTTCGCTTAAGCATTATTTAAAAGGGGTTATTAAGTTGCAGTAATACATTCGACGACAAAAGTACGGCCTTGTCTATTTTATTCGATAAGAATTAGTCAAAGACAGCGCTCAATAGGGTTACCACTAATTTTCTATCCCTTAAAATCCGAGTTCGATTATTACTGCTGCTACAGAATGCTATAAATCGCTTTAGATTTTCAATAAAAATGTGCTGGATTAGCTTGCTATTTTCAAGAATTTTTAGGGAAAAGATCGCGTATTTAAGGCAATTCTTTCAGGACTTCCTTCTTCTCAGATTTGATAGTAGCTACTTCAATACGATGTTTTTCCGCACTTCTGACATTCTTTCGTACTTTTCTAAAAGTTGTATCTCTTAACCATGCGTACTACCTCCACCAATTTCCCTGTTTGGATCATTTTTGTTTCTAGTCACAAAACCTGCTAAAAGAAAACATCATAGCATGAACGCACGTCTATTGGTCTTCATGGGACTTTTATTCATATTGGTTAACTGTGTTAACAAGATTCCTAAAGGAGCAAAGCCAACAGATATTTGCATTTATGGAGCAACTAGTGCAGGGATAACAGCAGCGATAGCTAGTGCAAAGGAAGGGAGTACTGTTGTGTTGATAGCGACCAATAAGCATTTAGGCGGCATGAGCACAGCCGGTTTGGGAAGTTCAGATATAGATAATCACAGTAGTTTTCAAAATAGCCCAGCTATTGGTGGTCTGGCATTGGAGTTTTACCGCAGAATTGCAAAAGCATACAATCGATTACCAGAATTTGAAAAAGCGCTTAGCCATCGCACAAAAGATCCCGGTTTATGGAAATTTGAATCCAGCATAGCTGAAAAGGTTTTCCTGGATTGGCTTGAGGAACTGAATATTTCCATAGTATATGGTCGCCTCTCCGAAAAGCCAAATACAGTAGTAAAAGAAGGTAGGGTAATAAAAAGAATTACCTTAGAAAATGGCCATCAATATGAAGCAGCTATATTTATTGATGCTACCTATGAGGGAGACCTTTTGGCCAAAGCAGGGATTTCTTATGTTATTGGTAGGGAGGCACAAGCCACTTATGGCGAATTAAAAAATGGTATTCGTTGTAATTCCAACTACCGGCAATTTCAGGTGAAGGTGGACCCATATGTTGAAATAGGCAATCCCCAATCGGGACTAATACATACCATACAAGAAGATACTTTGAACTCCTGTGGGGAAGGCGACCAAAGAATTCAAGCGTTCTGTTTTCGAATGTGCCTTACCAAGGAAATCGGCAATAAAATTCCTTTTTCCAAACCCGATCATTACCATAGAAATTGGTACGAAATTTACCTGCGATACCTAAACTCTGGCGGAAAACTATACGTTCCAAAAGCCCAACTACCCAATGGAAAAACTGATTTGGGAGCCTGGCATGACCTTTCACACAACCTTTACGGATATAATCATGGATATCCCGATGGAAACTATGAGACACGTGATAGCATCTACGGGTATCATAAGAACTTTACTGCAGGACTTTTTTACTTTTTAGCGAATGACTCAGAAGTTCCTGAAAGCCTTCGATCAGAATGGTCCAAGTGGGGGTTGGCAAAGGATGAGTTTGTTGATAATGGCGGGTGGCCAAGAACTTTGTACATTAGAGATGGTAGACGTATGGTATCCGACTATGTCATTACCCAAAAACATACAGACAGCGCGAACCTTATAACAATTCAAAAATCAGTTGGTATGGCCTATTGGCCACCAGACGTACATCATGTACGGAGAGTTGTAAAAGATGGGTATGCTTATAACGAAGGTTTTGTTTTTGGCGGTGATGACTGGAGACCTTTTGGCATATCTTATGATGCCTTAATCCCCAAAAACAAGGAATGTAGCAACCTTATTACCCCTACCTGCATTTCCAGTAGCCATATTGGTTATGGTGCTATTAGACTGGAATGGACATTTATGGTACTAGGGCAATCGGCGGGGCTCGCCGCTACTATAGCTTCCAAAAAGAACATCACTGTACAGGAGGTACGTTATTCAGATTTAAGGAAAAGTCTTTTGAATAATGGCCAGATTCTACAATTGAACAAGTAGCATCCTTTGTAGGCCTCTAAGGGTTTTTCAAAACAGGGAAGCCTTCAAATAGCTTTATCGACCATTTCTTTTTATTGATTAAATAACATTTTGTCTATCGTTTTATCTCTCTAAAGCTTTGCAAAACGATAGCTATAGTTCAAGAAAGGAACCCAAAAAGTAGTTCTCTCTTGAAAATATCCTGAATTTCCAGTAAAATAAGTTCCTATTCTTAATTTAGACTTTCCTTTAGAGTAGGCTACGGAAATTTTATTTGCGCTATATCCAAAATCAAACGTAGAAAATGACGTTCCGATTTCTTGTCCATTTTCATCGAGTTCAGCCTCTATTAACGTAAATGAAGTATTACGATTTAACAAAGAAATTCCAAGCTCAAACGTCAACTCACTCTAACTGAATATAGGAAAATAATACTCTAAACTAAAATGATAACCGAAGATCAAATCATTCTTAGAATTAGTAACACCTTCGTTAAAATTTAAA
>JBCDGY010000133.1:0-8325 GCA_039414375.1 Bacteroidota bacterium
GCAATATCCTCGAAGAAATCTCCAATTTGGCCATCTAAAAAGAAAAATATGGAGAAGGCCAAAATGGTTGTTGCGATAGCCGAAAGAATGGGTTTAAGCACTTCAAGCGTACCCATTACTGCCGCTTTTATCGGAGTATCCCCTTGCTCTCTTCTACTGTAAATATTCTCGGCAATGACAATACCGTCATCCACCAAAATACCAATAACCAGAATCATCCCAAACATGGAAAGCATATTAAGGGTAACCCCATAATGGGGTAATAACATGAACATGCCAAAGAAAGAGATGGGTAATCCAAAAGCCACCCATAATGCCACCGAGGGTCTTAAAAAGAAAGAGAGGATAAGCAGTACCAACAGCATTCCGACCAAAGCGTTCTCAAGCAATAAGGAAATTCGGTCTTGCACAAAGTCGGCCGTATTAAAGGTCTCTTGCAGCATAATACCTTCGTTCTGTGCATTGAAATTGGCGATGTAAGCTTTTACCTTATCTACGCTACCAATAAGGTCTTCGGTATTGGTATTCTTAAGATCTATCTGTACGGCTTGCGCACCATTGTAATACACTCGATCTGGATGCTCTTCAAAGGAATCGCGAAGGAGGGCAACATCTTTTAAAAGTACTTTGGAACCGCTTGCCGATGACTTAATTACGATGGTATTAAGTGCATCGGCCATATAGCCCTTGTTATCTACTCTAATGAGAAATTCTTCGTCTGCCGTTTTTATAGAACCTCCCGATAGCATAATGTTAGCATCTGCTACTGCTTTTGCTACTTCTTCAAAACTGAGGTTGTAATTCCGCATTTGATCTTCAGAGAGGGCAATTTCAATCTCTTCTTCTGGAAAACCACTGAGGGTTATTTGGGATATACCTTCTATCCGTAAAAGATCGTCTTCGATACGCTGGGCATAGGTTTTTAAGATTCGCAAGGGAATTGCTTCCCCAGTGACTATAAAGGAAATAGCAGGGCGTGTGGGCAATACAGTTTCAATAACGGGTGGCTCTATGGTTTTAGGGAAAGATGGAATGCGATCTACGGCATTTTTAACCTCGTCTAAAACGGTGTTAACATCGAAATCTGATAAGGTTTCAATGGAGATAGAGGCGAGGTTTTCTTGTGAGATAGAACTCACCCGATCTATTCCTGCAATACCTTTAAGATTACGCTCAACCTTATCTACAATACCCTCTTCAACCGCCTCTGGTGAAGCTCCAGGATACGTTACCGTTATTAAAATGTTCTGTGGGTCGGCCAAGGGAAAAAATGAAGAACTCATCGATTGGTACCCTAAAAATCCAAAGATCAAAAACCCTATAATGAAGATGTTTACCGCAACTGGGTATTTGATAAAGTAGCTAATAAAACCTTTCATCTCAACACGTTAAAAGTTTACAGACATCCCAGGGTGGGCTTTAGCTAAAACCTCATTAAGGACCCTCATATTTGGTTGTAACCCTTTTACCAAAACACTGTCTTCCTCATAATTTACAGGGACTACCTTATGCAATACCAGGGTACTGTCTTTCAGAATGTAGACATGGTCATTTTCTTGTAATAGGTTGCCCTTTAGTTTAACGGCATCAGCAATGGGCTTGCCAGTAATACGTGCTTTGAGGTATTGACCATCTTTTAATTGGGGGTGGACTACCGTAACAATGGCATTAATGGTGCGGGTGGCCTGATCAACTTTGCTATTAATACGTCGTATAGTCCCGTTAAAATGTTGATCGTTTGTTAATGTAGCAAGGGTTACCGTTTTACCGATTTCAATATGCTGAGCTGCTGTTTCAGGAACTGCTAATTGGAGCTCAAAAATGGAAGGGTCTATGTAAGCTCCTAATTTTTGCCCACTGCGAACAAGAGTTCCTGTAGTCACATTAGATTCAGTAACCATGCCTTTAAAAGGGGCAATTAGCGTATATTTTGAAGCCCGAGCCTGGAGATTTTTTACGTTGTAGTAGGTCTGTACAATACCTTTACCCGTCACAAAGAATTTTTCTTGATCCGAAGAGGTCTCTGGTAACGGTTGCAATGGGCCTCGCATGGTGAAGTTTTGAACGTAGGCCTCCCATTTTTTGGCGGCTACAGGGAATTCAAGTTCCATGTCTGGCAGCATGGCCGTAATTTGACTAATTAAATTGCTTTTGTTGGACAAAAGCTGCGCTTGGTGTTCACGCCCGTCTATTTGTAACAATCGCTCTCCTTTTCGAAATACATGACCCTCTTTAAAAGGATTGTTTTGGGGTAGCAGCACGCCTTGAACTTCGCTGTATACCTCTACGCGATTTTTGGCCTGTAAAGTTCCGGTTACTTCCAGCATAAAGGGAGTGGCCTTAGGGGTTGCAAGAAAGGTTGCCACAGTTGGAGGGTTTATTTTAAGAACTGTTTCCTCCTCGGCCGTGCGGTTTTTCATAAGTGCAAAGCATAGGACACCCAGTAAGATAAGCCCAAGACTCAATAAGGGTTTACGTAGTTTTTTCATAAGATTAGCCCATCATTTTTTTTCGCATGTGTTTGCTTAACGCGGGGGCAACTTCATCTTCAAAAACTTCCATTTGTGTTGGAGATAGTATTTTTTCCAACGCTGCATTTCGCGCTTTTTTCATCCGTTTTACATCTCCAATCTTACCGAACATGGATCCCTCTCTATTCATGAGTTCTGCTTGTTTTTCAGCATACTTGGCATTGTGTACTTTTACTTGCTCCACCTGGACTTCACTTAAGTCTAGTTTTTCGATCATCAGATTATTTTGATAATCAGCGAGTTCTTGGGCATCTACTTTTTGGCCATTACTCCATAAAGCACATAATAGTGCTGAAATAAATAAGATTTTAGTTTTCATTGCTTTCTTTTTTAGGGATTGTGGTATTTCGTCTTGGCAAGATCATACGTAGGCCAACATTAAAAAATACGCCATTGCCAGGATCTAGATCAAGAATTTCTTCATTATCGCTATCCAAAATTTTTAGGGTTGCTTGGGGTATAAATCCCCCTTCTGTAAAAAGGGCGATATATTTTGTAAAGCGGTACTGATAGGATAGTCGAGTGGTAATACCATTGAATTGCAGCTTGGTATTAGATAGGGTTCTATTTCCGGTAACCCGCTCTTCTTGGGAATTGTTACCAAAAATGCCTTGCGGTGTTAGCTGTAACGCAAACCGATGTCGGTCGTTGATACGATAGTTCAATCCGGTTATCGGTAGCCCTATGGAATAGCTCCAATGGTCATTTAGTTTTTGTCTTAGTGAAAATGCTGGAAGCAGGGTAGGCTCACCAAATTGGGTGCCGTAAAAAGCACCAATAAGTAAAGTTGTGTTCCGTTCTTCATTACCCCATTTTTTCAGAGCACCTACAATAGCATTAAATACAAAGTCTTCGGAGTTTAAATCCCCTTCCAAGTTGGACATTATGGCTGCCCCTCCTGAGAGCATCAAACGCCAATTGTTACTTAGGGGTTTGATATAAGAAATACCCCCTCGGAAAACTTGCATATTTTCAAAAGCGGATAGATCGATTACATTGGTGGTTTCCTCAAAGGTGAAATCAAAGTTCTGATACCCTAAAGAGAAAGCCATCATACTCTTTTTTACCGGAAAACCAAGGGTAAGGTCCGTACCATAGTTGGTTACTGTTGTTCCACCCAAATCGGGAATTGCAGTGTAATTAATAGCCAGTGGAACGAACTCGTCTGAACCGCCCATAAGCATCATATTTTGTGCCTTACCGCTGATACTGATCGTAAAAATGACGAGTGTGATTGCTTTTCTCAAAGTTTTTATTTTCAAAGCTATAGGCGATTATGATGTGTTAAAAACGAATTATACCTAGGCGTAAAAAGTGCATACCTATAGTGCTAATGGCTATACGAACACGAAAGTTGCGATTGGTCGATACATTTGAAGGATTGGTCCCCAATTCCTTAGTTTATCTTTCTTTTTACAAACCAAATATCCCGTAGGCTAAAGTTGATGTTTAGGGTATGGATGTATTCTTCAATCAAAATACCTGTTGTAGAACCGCGTTGCAGCAGACCATAAGAAATGTTAAGGTGAGAGCGGGAGCGTAACCCAAGGGGTAGTCCGATTCCCGCGGTTAAGGTATATGAGGATACCGGATTTTGGTTGATCTCTAAATAGCCAGTATTATAGTTAAAACCAGCGCGGTATTTGATCTTTTTTCCATATCGAAAGCTATTGGGGTCCCCGGAGTATTGTAGCCCAAAAGAATAGTCTTGTTCATTTACAAAAGCCCCTACATTGTCCTCCTGTTCGGTCTCGTCCCACAGCCGTAGGCTATAGTCCATGGTAATAGTAAGGGGTTTTATCGGTTTATAGGCAATACCCGCATTTAAAGCAGTAGGTAGACGAAAAGAGGTAATTTTTTCATCAACCACATCCTCTACAACAGAAGGAATAAAATCCAATGTTTTTTGAACTGTTCGGTCCCGTCTAGCAGATAGTGAAGTTTCTAAATCTATGGAGGAACCAAAGGTAAAGTTTGAAGTTATATCATATTGAAAACCAAAACCCAAGCGTAGTCCTCGGTAATAGTTACGCTCTTCAATGCTTAACCCGCTTCCGTTAGCCGTGCCAGTACCAACATTGATTACTTCTTGTTCTTCGATTAGTCCAAAAAGGTAAGAGGCATAGCTTCCAAGTCGCAAACGCTCGGTAAGCGATTGCCCATACGATACATGGAGATCGTTTAGTGCTCCTGTTCCAAAAATATTACTGGAAAAGTTCTCAAACGATCCTTCAATATTACTTTCTATACCCACTACTGCATAACCAGTATCGCTATAGGGACTTATGGAGAGACCAAATGCACTCTTAGGTCCTAAGGAAGCCGCCAGGGCAAGATTGGAAAAGTTTCCTGCAATTCTGTTTTCTTGAGAACGTCCGTTGTTAACTTCGCTGAGTTCAGTTAAGAAGCCAAAATCAAAAAGCACATTTTGCTCGCCAAGGCTACCAAAAGCGGCGGGATTGCGAATGTTGATAAAGTCGTTGCCTGAAATGGCTTGTCCTCCGTTGCCCAGCGCATTGTTAATCCCAATATTGGAATTACTTGAAACCCCAAGGCCAAAAAGGGAGTAAGGGGAACCCGTTAGGTTATTGGTTTGAGCGCCCAAAGGTAGGACGACCCCCAGTAGCAAGTATAGTAAAAAGCGATTACTCATCGTAAATAGCATAAGTGAGTACGATTCGTGCCCGAAAGTCTTGGTTGGCTTCACCTTGCAAGACCATGCGGTTCACAGTTTCATTAAAGCTTTCGTTGAAAAGCACCAGGGCTTCTTCTGTTTCTCTAGATTCTGTAAGTTTTCGGTCTAAAAAAATACCGACAGGAATTTCATAACGTAGCGTTCCAAACTCTTCCGCTTCTCCAACCAGTACGCCTCGAACCGGTCCAGCCCCCGTCCTTATTTCTTCTACAATCTCATTGTTCGTATCGATTACGGCAATGCTTAAGGAATCGCGTAAAGGGGTAAAGTCCGTAACACTTTCTGGTAAGGGTTTAATCTGCAGTTGTGCGCTTAGCAGGGTTCCTGTTCCGGGGATATCATACAACGATTTTATGCTAGGAAAGGTAACCTTGGTCGCAAATCCAGCGGCAGATTGTATAAAAGTAAGCTCATCTGCGGCCGAGGCAGGGAGTTCTATTTCCTGATCTGTTAAGTCGTCTAAACCCATAGCGCTTGTGTTTGTTTGTACATTGTGGAAGGCGGTGGGGGTTTCGGGGAAAGGATTAATAACAAAATCTAAGGTGGCTTCGCTATTCTCAAACTCTTCAGGGATGGTATAAAAAAAGCGTAAATAGGTGTTTTCTTGATTTTTAGCGAAGCCTATCACTGCACCATTATCATCTTCGTTTGGAATAAGTGCAAAACCTGGGAGATTGTCCCTTAATTCATTATTGTCGTTTAAGGTATTCTTTTGTATTTGATCAAAAATATTTTGGCCAAAGGCTAGGGGTAAGGATATGTGTAGTGAATCTTCATCAAATGGTTCTGGTCTAAATACCTTAGAAGCGATGGGAACACTATCGTAAGGTAAGGTACTTGTATTGTAAAAGACATCTTCCTCAGGGATCACTTCTTCTAAAAGGCGATGCACATTAAGGTGTAGCAGCTTGGTGGTATCCTGATAAAAATAATTGTCATACCCCATAATTAGGGCTACGCTGTCCAATTCAGCATCATCAGGAAGCTCGAAAGGGCTAGTTACCGACTCTGCGCCAGGGACGATTACCTCAAAAAAGGCGCGAGCCTCTACGGCCCCAACATAGTCATCCAAAAAACGACCAAATAATAGGCGATCAGTATCCGAAGTATTAATACTATCGAACCGAAACGTGCTCATTTGTAGTTCAAAAGTGTCCAGAACGATAAGTCGGACATTAGAGTCTACAAAGGCCTGCCCAACCTCCAGGGTGGGAATTTCTCCGGACTCTACTGAACATGCCAGAAGGCCTAGTAATAGTACGATTGTAATGGCAAATTTCCCCATCTTTTTGGGCAAATAAACCATTTGCACTCCTTGTCGATCAAGTATGATATACGAGGCTCCCAATTTTTGCGATGAGGAGGTCTTTTTTGGCGATGAAGCTATGCCAATGGCCATAAAGCCTTAAAAAAGCAGTATTGGTCTTTACAATTTACCTGTTGGTATATCTTTTTTATAGTAGCCCAAGGTGCGCTATAGATTTGGCAAAAATCACAAAACGTTGGACCAAACTTGGGTTAGAGGTATTGTACTGTTTGCATCACTGCATATGAGTGGGCAGGTTTATGAATGTAAAGAGGTTGCAAAGTTTCAATATGAAGTAGCACCCAGTTTGGGCCAACACTATTTGGAAACCTATGCCTATCAAATGGGGGCAACTACGCATTTATGGAACACTGCTATCGCTGTAGAAGCAGCTTATATGGATACGAGGTTCTCCTTTTTTGAGGTTCCTGGAATAGCAGAAATAGGAGCGCTCGAGCGCTTTCATCGGGTGGGATTTTCCTTGGGCGCTTCAGGTAAATTTACAGAGCAGTGGAACTGGTCTGCCTATCTGCATCCTCAATTGTCTTCAACGCTTTCAAGAGCAATAGCAACGGATGATCTCCTTATAGAAGGGGGTTTCGGAATCACCAAACATTGGCATCAATCAAGGCTTACTCTCGGCGTAGAGCGCACTACGGCTTTTGGGCGCCCACAATGGCTACCCTACCTCAACTATTTTAAGGCAGTGGGGGAATTGTTGCAGTTGCAACTAGGTTTTCCTGAAAGTCAGGTTACTTATCAGTTCAATAATAGACATCAATTGGCCGTGCAAGGAAAAGTATCCGGGAATTATTTCCATATCTCTGGAAATCTTGCAATAGCCGGTGTAGGTACCGTTTCCAATGCGCAATTTCATTTTTCTGGATGGAATTTTGGGGTGCAACACCAATATAAGCTACAGCCTAAAGTAACGATCACTACGCGAATAGGTTTGCTTAATAACAACAGTTTTGAAATTGAAGATACTAATGAGAGTGCGTTGTTAAGCATTCCAACAGACGCCTCTCCTTATTTTTCCATGGGACTTCAGTATAATTTAAATAGCAACAACAATGATTAAAAAACAATACGTTCCGTTATCGGAATCTACGATTAAAGCCTTTCTTTTTGCAATATGTATAGTAGGAGTTCTCGTGTCGTGTTCTAGTGATGATGACGATGATGAGAATATCGGTAACTGGGTAGATCGCTCCATCTTTGATGGTACCTCTCGTAGCGGTGCTTTTGCGTATACCGTTGGGAATTTGGGCTATATGGGTACGGGTTTTGATGGTGACGATAGACTATCAGACGTATGGGTGTATGATATGGAAGGTAACTTTTGGGCTCAGTTGGCCGATTTTCCGGGGATACCAAGGAGTTCTGCAGTAGCCTTTACCGTTAACAATAATGGGTATGTAGGGCTTGGTTACGATGGCGATGACGAGTTAGGTGACTTTTATCGGTACAATACAGGTAGCAATACTTGGGATAGTATAGGTCCTTTTGGGGGTACACCTAGAAGAGGATCTTTGGCCTTTCAATCTACCACCAATGGTTATGTTGGCACTGGATTTGATGGAGATAACGATAAAAAGGATTTCTGGAAGTTTAACCCTGCGGACAACAGTTGGACAGAGCTTGTCGGTTTTGGAGGTGATAAAAGGAGGGACGCCACCTCCTTTACAATTGACAATAAAGTGTATATGGGTACTGGGTCTTCAAACGGTCTTTTCCTAACTGATTTTTGGGTGTTTGATTTAGAATCTGAGCAATGGAGCCCACTATTGGAC
>JBCDGY010000134.1:0-8301 GCA_039414375.1 Bacteroidota bacterium
CTACAGACATGGCTCGACAGACCTTTTCAAAAACATGACCCACCACCCCAAAAGTATGTGCAGGGGGTCCTATTTTGAAATCGTTGGCAAAACAGTGCTAAAACCCAGTAAATTCATTAGAAATCTTAATTCCTAAAATTGTTTAGGACAGCATTGAATCGAAGTCTCTTTTTTCCTCCGTCTTGGTACAATGTAGATCCTAATAAAAAGGAAATACCCGAAGTACCAGGTGAATCCTCGATGCTTTCAAAATAATCATAACTAAATGTGTATTTTTGTATTTTTTTAAAAACATCATTCTTTGGACTGTGGTATATTGTTAAATCGGTAATCGCTTTAGATGAACTGTTACTTTCAATATCTTGACGATTGTGTAGCGCATCAAATTCGATATACACATTTGGAGCTATAATCTTACGTAATCTTTTGAGATAAATACTATGCATTACTACATTGTCGTCTATTCCAGTGATAAGACCACTAGCATCATTGTTTAATTCTGCATGTCTTCTTTCTGGAAGTTTCGGTACTAGAGCAGGGGACTTAATGTCGTAGACCTTGTCATTCTCGTAGGTAAAGTGAATATCGTCTCCTATGGCAGTGGTAATTTTGGATAAACACCAAGAAGAGTTATAAGTAGTTTTTCTGTTATAGGACACGCCACCCCAAACTTCACTAACCTCGATGTCTTCAAAATGATAGGTATTGCCTTTATCATCTTTTACAATAAACCCTTTAATTTTACCCGTACTTGCTTCTATTTCTTCACTTATGGATAAATTTTGATAGGGTATGGTTCGTATTTTAGGTGCACTGCCTTCTACATCAAAAACAAATTTTCCAGAGTAACCAGCAAAGTTGAAATAAAAGATATCTGGCTCTGTATCCACTACCATTTTTCTAAAATTGCCAGCACTCATTTGAAGAAACCCAGCAATATTAAATACGCCTGAAGTACCAGTGAGGGTGCTCGGCAATTGAATTCCAAAATTGCCCAGAATAGCGTCGCCAGGTTTCACATTATTTCTATTGTTATAAATACTCGGTAAATCAAGATTATACGTATTTGTTCCTAGGTAATTTGTGATTTCAGTGCTATTCCAATGGGGAATAGGTTCCCCCAAATATTTGGCATGATAATAACCCCATTTGGTATAGGGATTTTCAAATCCATCTTTTAAATACCAAGGCATAGTGTTGTCAAATATTTCATTGCCATTGCCGTCGTAGTCCAATCGCCCATCATCGTGCCAATCCCTCACCACTCTGGTAATAACCCCACCTGCATTTAGACTCCACCCTAATCCTACATTAGAAGGTACTGTAGCCACCTGAACATCTTGGGGATTGTAGTTCAAGCTTATTGGGAGGGTAAAATTTTTCAACGTTACTTCGTATAAGGGAATACTAATATTTGGCGTTCCCGTATAAAGGGAAACCGGGTTGTCTACATATTTTCCTAATGCACTCGCCGTAGGCGAAGGTGGGAGTGTTGGTTGTATTTGCCCGTAGGTATTGCTTATGACAACTACAGATAAGAAAACAAGAAGTATAATTTTTTGATAATGCATCATTGTCTATATATTGATTTTTTATTTAAATGATTAATAAGTCCCATAATTCACTTATGTGCCTTAAAAGGCCACTGTGGGGTCTGGGTTAATGGTCTTTAAAAGATCCTGGATTTACATTCGATCCTTGAATTCCTCGCCCAAACCCATAAAGGGTTACTAGGCAAAGGCTTAGCGAGAAAAGGAAGTGCTTCATCTTGTTTGGTTTGTTTTTTATTGAGCCCCCAATTTTAAGGGGGTTTTGGAGTGATTTTTCAGAATTTTAATAGGTTGTACTACCGAAAAATTAGACTTCACACGGTAAAAATAATAAAATTGTGTAGGGATTTTGCTGCTTTTCGATGAACGGTAGGTTACCGCAAGGTTAATCTCGTTCAAATGCTCAAAAACATCGATAAACGGTAATTGGAGCACGTAACTTCATGGTAATATTTATTTTTTAGGGTTTGGTGGTTAACATTCATGGGCTATCCTATCCGTATGGACACTTTCATTTTTAAACCATAGGCTTAGTGCAATATCAATTTGAATAGGCCATCTGAGCAAACTCCTTTTTTAGCGTCGATAAATCATTTGTCTCTTTACAAAACCTATTTGATCTAAAAATTTTTGAATCCCAAAAATGTGATAACCCATTGATTTTTCCAATTTTAAATTCTGGCAATTTATAAATTGCCTATTATTTTGTTCTTAATTGCCCTTTTTAGCCCATCAATTCTCGTTGAAGTTTTCGGTAACTGACTCCCACCGTAAAATACGCCTGCGATACCATCTACTTTTTAAGGTCTATAGCCATTCTTTTTGAGGTTCTGCTATCAAAATAAGGTGGGATTGTGAGACGGGCAATATACAATACATAACAGCACCTTTATTAAGGGTAAACTGTAGTGCTGCGTGAGGCAGTTGTTGGGAAATGGGCAGTGAAATAGGGATTAGGGGAGCGGAGTGATAATATGGAAAAGATAAGATAGGGGCGTGAATGGAGTATAGACAAGAGATAAGAGAAAGGAGCGAAGATAGGTTGTAGCTATGTTGAGACAGAAGGGATTTACAGCTGGCTACTTTCTGATATCCATGATCTATTTGCTTTCTTCTAAATAGAAACCATTTATTGAGACCTTTGCAAAATTCAAAGTATGCGGAAAGTTCGACGCCCGATGAAATGTTAACCCGTAGCAACCTTCTGGTTATGAGGACTTAAAATTTTTGAGAAGGACGAAATTTTCCATAGTTTGAATTGCATATCACTTTTTTACCCATGCTGCAAAGGTCTCTTATTGGCTTATGTACCATATACTTCGTATTTTGAAAACAAAAAAGGAATACTATGGAGGCCATTATAAACTATTTTGAGCATATACCCCCCTTGCATCGTAGCTTGATCTTGGTGGGTGGGATTCTATTTTTCTGGATGCTAGAGGGAGTGGTTCCCTTAGTATCGGCGCCGTATAAAAAATGGCGTCACGCTTTGCCTAATTTCTTTTTTACCCTAACGACCATACTGGTCAATTTTCCTTTGGCCTTGCTGCTATTAAAAACTTCTGATTGGACGGTAAGCAATGGTTTTGGGGTACTCCATTGGCTGCCCACTATGCCGCTTTGGGCTAGTATGATTGTAGGCTTATTGTTAATGGATCTTGTTGGGGCCTACCTGGCTCATTGGACAGAGCATAAAGTGAAACCCTTTTGGATGATTCACCTCGTGCACCATTCCGATCATAATGTTGATACCACTACTGCCAATAGACACCATCCCTTGGAGAGCTTGATCCGTTATGTATTTACCCTTTTGGCTGTCTTTTTAGTAGGCGCGCCGATAGGACTTATCATGCTCTATCAAAGCCTATCCGTAGTGCTTTCGCAGTTTAACCATGCCAATATCAAATTGCCGGAAACTCTGGATAAGGCCCTAAGCTGGTTTTTGGTATCGCCCAATATGCACAAAGTACACCATCACTATGTACTGCCTTATACCGATTCCAATTATGGCAATATCTTCGCTATCTGGGATCGCCTTTTTCGTACCTATCGCTATTTAGCGCCCGAAAAAATAGTTTATGGGGTAGATACCTTCCCTGATCCCGAAGAAAATAGTTCTATTGTTGGATTGCTCAAACAGCCTTTTCAAGAATACCGAAAACCTACCACGGATCAGTCATAAATCAAGTAGCGTTTTCGTATTTTTCGAAAAGCAGTAATTTCCGGCTGCCAAGTGGCTATAATGCTATCTTTAGGGAGTCCTGCTTCAATTTGCTGTTGCAGCTTGGGGGTTCCGGCATGTTTGGTAAAACCATCCGTTTTAAAAAACTGAGTTTTGTCCGTGCAGTTGGCATAAGCCTCCATAAGCCATTCTAAGGAGACCATAGCAAGGTCCGGATGATTGGAGAGGTCTTTTCCAAAACAAAGCTTTCCTTCCTGTTTGGGATATTTGGCTCCGAAATTAGGCTTTGGCGTATACTGAAATGTATAGGCTGCGCTGTCCAAAAAAGAGGCGCCATAGCGCTGAAATTGATATTCGGTACCGCGCCCAGCATTCACGTGGGTACCCTCAAAAAGGCCGAGGCTCGGATAGAGGTTAATGGCTTTGGCATTAGGGAGGTTGGGAGAGGGCCGTATGGGTAAAGTGTAAGCGGAGGTATGGCTGTAGTTGGCCAAGGGGATCACCGTTAGCGATACGGGCTTGTCTGTAGCTAACCAACCTTCGCCATTCACCATCTGGGCATATTCCCCAATGGTCATCCCATAGACCAAAGGAATTTCGTTCATCCCCAAAAAAGAAGTATGCGCTTCTAGCATGCTTGGCCCATCGACATAATGCCCATTGGGATTGGGGCGGTCCAATACGATAATGGGGATATTGGCCTCGGCGCAGGCCTCCATCACCAATTGTAGGGTGGCGATATAGGTATAAAAACGCACGCCAACATCTTGGATGTCAAAAAGGATAAGGTCCAGCCCTGCCAACTGTTCTGGGGAAGGCTTACGGTTGTTCCCATACAGGGAGATGATCGGCAGTCCTGTTTTAGGGTCTTTACCATCCTTTACCTTTTCCCCAGCATCGGCGCTACCGCGAAATCCATGTTCTGGGGCAAACACTTTGGTAATGTTCATGTTGTGGGCTAGCAAGGAATCGACCAGGTGGGTATAGGCAAGCTTATTTTGTTGTTCCACTTGCGGTTTAAAAATCACACTCGTATGGTTGGCGACAACCCCTATTTTTTGGTTCCGCAATAAGGGAAGATAGGCTTCCGTTCGATTCGCAGCCACTACAATTTCTGCATCTTGGTCAATAGGTTTTTTAATTAACTCGGTATGCTGCCTAGGAATAAAACGCCCTAGGTTATCGCAGGATAGGAGACCCACAGCGACCACGGCAATCCATAAAACAGTATTTTTGAAACTAAAGTAAATCGACATCGCTTGAATTTAGCGCTTTTTATTGCCAAACGGTTGATTACGGGAAAGGAAATTAAAAACAGTATCTCGGCCCCCATCCTTAAAATTGCCATTGCAGCGGTAGCCCTTGGCCTTATTATGATGTTGATTGCCATTGCGACCAGCTTAGGACTAAAGTTGAAGATACGAGAAAAGGTGGCCGCTTTTAATGGGCATGTGCAGATTTATAATTACGATAACAATAGGTCCGATGTTTCGATAGCTCCACTATCGTTAGCGCAGGATTTTTATCCAGAGTTCACCAATGTTGATGGGGTGCAGCACGTGCAGGGAGTGGCCGTAAAGGCAGGCATCATAAGAACAAATACTACTTTCGAAGGAATTCTGGCCAAAGGTGTTAGTACCGATTTTAAGTGGGATAGCTTTCAGGAATTTTTGGTAGAGGGCACCCTTCCCAATTTCTTGGGAAAACTTAACGAAGAGACCCTAATTTCTAAAACCCTGGCCGATAAACTGGGCTTGGCCGTTGGTGATACCTATCTCTCTATTTTTCTCAAGGATGGCGATCTTTCTAAAGCTCCGAACAATCGACGATTCAAAGTAGCAGGTATTTATGAGAGTGGTTTTGATGAGTTGGATGCCAGTTATGTGCTGATCGACTTACGGCATATCCAAAGGATGAACAAATGGGAGCCCAATACCGTGGGTCACTTTGAAGTTTTTTTAGACGATTTTGACGAGCTGCAGGAAAAAACAGTAGCCATCTACAATAGCACCGCCTCTAGCCTGGATACCCAAAATTTGGGCAATAAATACTTTAAGATTTTCGAATGGTTAAAACTCTTTGATCTCAACACTGCTTTAATTATTGGGATAATGATTATTGTAGGGGGCATCAATATGATAACGGCCTTGCTGGTCCTGATTCTTGAGCGTACCCCGATGATAGGGGTGCTTAAGGCCCTCGGTTCCCCCAATTGGACGATACGAAAGGTTTTCTTAATCAATGCAGCTTACCTCATTGGACTTGGGTTGTTTTGGGGTAATGTGATTGGCCTTGGATTGATTTTTCTTCAAGAGCAGTTTCAGTTGCTGCAATTTCCCAATCCGGAGGAATATTACGTGACCTATATTCCCGTGCACCTGAACTGGTCACATATCGCTCTTCTTAATTTGGGCGTAATGCTGCTTTGCCTTTTGATGTTATTAATACCCTCTTATGCCATCTCTAAAATTGCACCGGTAAAGGCGATTAAGTTCGCTTAGGGAGAAGTTGGACATGGGCAAGTTTTTCTGATAATGGAGCGCGTCTATGGTCCTTTATCTTCCTTCTGGAATGTTGAGAAAAGAGAATAAGGAAAAGAGAATAGAAAAAAGAAGATAGACTTTAAAACTTGGCGAGGATTGGGTTGCTTGTTAGCAGTGGAGAAAACTAAGGTCTAAGTTTTTTGCCAGAAACAGATGACCTTTGAAGTCATAAAGCAGTCTATAGTCTTTTATCTTTCTTCTGGAATGTTGAGAAAAGAGAAGAGAGGATGGACAAGGAAAATAGACTTGGTTGTTTATTGGTTGTGCTCTGAATTAAAGTTTGATGTCAACCTGTCTCGTTGCAAAGTCTATTTCCAAAGGCTCTTATTCTTATCTGCTTTCTAAAAGGTTACTAACTTTACAGCCGATATGGAATACGCAGAAAACATCTTACAAACTATCGGCAACACCCCGCTGATCAAGATCAATAAACTCACTGCTGAATTGCCCTGTTTGGTCTTAGCGAAATACGAAACTTTTAACCCTGGAAACTCGGTTAAAGATCGTATGGCCTTGCAAATGGTGGAAGATGCTGAGGCGGATGGTCGCCTGCTCCCGGGTGGTACCATTATTGAAGGTACTTCGGGAAATACAGGGATGGGCTTGGCCCTTGCAGCCATTGTTAAGGGCTATCGGATGATATGCGTGTTAAACGATAAGCAATCCAAAGAAAAGATGGATATTTTGCGGGCCGTAGGTAGTGAGGTACACGTATGCCCTACCGATGTGCCCCCGCAAGATCCCAGAAGTTATTATTCCACCGCAAAGCGCCTAGCCAAGGAGATTCCCAATTCTTGGTATGTGAATCAGTATGACAATCCTTCTAACTGCAAAGCGCACTTTTTAAGTACGGGCCCCGAAATATGGGAGCAAACCCAGGGGAAGGTCACCCATTTTGTAGTGGGGGTAGGCACTGGAGGTACCATTTCCGGAGTTGGGAGTTATCTAAAAATGAAAAACCCCAATGTGAAAGTATGGGGCGTAGATACGTATGGCTCGGTTTTTAAAAAATACCACGAAACCGGAATTTTTGATGAGAACGAGATTTATCCTTATGTAACCGAAGGGATAGGAGAAGATATCTTGCCGAGAAATGTCCGCTTCGAAATCATTGATGGGTTTACCAAGGTGACCGATAAGGATGCCGCGGTATATACCCAACGGTTATCCAAGGAAGAAGGCATGTTTTTGGGAAATTCGGCAGGGGCGGCTATAAAAGGGGTATTACAGCTTAAAGCACATTTTAACAAGGACGATGTGGTCGTGGTACTTTTTCACGATCATGGTAGCCGCTATGTGGGTAAAATGTACAATGATGATTGGATGCGGGCGCAAGGCTATTTGGAATAAAACCTATACAACATGTGGACATTAGAGCGCGATACGCAAAAGGTGACTATTGACCAAGGGGAGTTGGTAAGCTATACAGTAAACGGTCATGAGTTTATCCACCAAAAGGGAAGTCCTGGTTGGGGTAGCGCTGATACTGAGATGTTTCCCATAATCGGTCCGGTGAATGACGCGAACTTTAGGGTACAAGTACCCAAGGGTAGCGCCGTTCAAGACCAACACGGCCTCTTGCGGCAATTTCCGTACCAACGGGCTTCGGTAAGTACGGATAGCGCTACTTATGTAAAGCACTATAAAGCCCATACCCCTATTCGAAATACCAAGTATCCCGAGAAATCAACAGAAGCATGGCTGGTTTGGCCCTATTCTTTTGCTTTTGAAAAGCAATTTCAATTGCTTGAAACTGGCTTAGTAATCTCTTTTCATATTAGTGGAGAACACAACATGCCCTTTATGTTGGGCTATCATCCTGCCTTTAAGCTACACACTAAGAAGCCCCTAATAAAGACCCCTGAGCAAACAATTTCTTTAGAAGCGGTTTTGGCGGTTGGGAGTAGGGCTTTACAAGTCCCCAATTGTGAACGGATCACTTTGGAAGATCAGCACAAAATCACCATTACCACTTCGGGCTTTGGCCATTTTATGTGTTGGACCGAAGTACCCAATATGGTTTGTA
>JBCDGY010000135.1:0-8235 GCA_039414375.1 Bacteroidota bacterium
ACTTTCCGTATGCTTTGAATCTTCCGAAAATCCCTATAGAATATAGAATATCAATCCTAGACGCAAGGGACGAATAGTGATAGGGTCGTTTCCCAAACGAGCATTATCTGCTAACAAATCGTTTAAAGCCCAGTAAATATGAAGATTCAAGGTGTTATAGCCAAAGTTGAGCATGAGCCCATATTGCCACTGTTGTAAATCGGGATTACGGAAAGCAGTTTTATTAGCCCCTGTAATTCTTGATGTTCTAGAGAAAAGATAGGTGGCCTGAAATCCAGCATAGACCCTCCAAAAACGATACTCACTTGCTGTAGAAGTGCGCCATCGTAATTCTAAAGGAAATGCAATCCCATGAGTTTCCAACTTACTACGATTAAAACGATCTTCATCAGTAGGTAAGCGATACGTAATGAGGTCTCCCTCACGCTCGGCTAAAACATTATAGTAATAGGAATTTGTAGTATAGCCAAGACCTAGGCCAAACCCAAAATTACGACGTTTGTTTAATGGAATATCTTTGATAATCCCCATTTGAAGACTATAAGATAGACTTCGCTGAATAACCCCATCAGGCCTATCCAATAAAAAATTATACCCAAAACCGATAAAAAACTGATCCTCTAAGTAGCGATTGTTTAGCGTTGTATCGCTTTGGATATTGCCTTGTTGCGCAAAGGCAGACATCGCCAAAAATAGCACACTACTGACCACGACATGTTTTACCATGAGGTAAAGTAAACAAAAACCGTCAAATCCGGGGCCATTCTTTAAAAAGGAATCCCCTATTCTTGCAGTACAACATTTCCTTCCAGGGTAGTATAACTGAGTTGTAATAAGTTTACCTCTTTGAGCTGCGACTTGATTTGAGCTACTGTTCCCATATCAACATTGCTATCGGCCTTGATAGCAACCGTTACCCCATCCTGCAAATGTTCAGAAATTTGAGCAAGTTCTTGTAAGGCATAGTGACATACTTCATTTAAAGGCACCAATCGCTCCCCTATTTGAATTAGAATATCTTCCTTATTGGTATTCCTTGTGATTTCAGAGGAGAAACCCACTTTAATATCAATAACATCCGAAGTGCTATCGTAACGTTCCGACTCATTGGCATTTGGTAACTGAGGCTGTATCAACGAGGCCTGATTCTTAATCGTAGCTACCGTCATAAAAAAGAAGAGTAAAATAAAAACAATATCAGGTAATGAGGCTGTTGAAATTTCTGGAAGTCGTTTTGTCTGGTTTTTTTTTAAAGATATCATGGTACAAGGATTATAGTTAAGCAACCGTTACAAAATTCAACATATGGAGCGTTCAATTCCCTATGAAATTTTCAATAGGTTGAATAGAGACCTTTGCAGAATGGGTGAAAAAGTGATATGCAATCCAAACTATGGAAAATTTCTTCCTTCTCAAAAATTTTAAGTCCTCACAACCATGAGGTTGCTCCAGGTTAAAATTTCATCGGGCGTCGAACTTTCCACATACTTTGAATTTTGCAAAGGCCTCAAACAGTGAACTAATTTTCTACCGATGCTGCAAAGGTCTCATTAAAGCATATCGAGCTCTATCAATTGTTTTGGGTACTGATCGCGGAGTGTATGGATCTGTTCTTTTAGTATCTGCTTGTCTTGTTGTGAGCGGTTACTAGAACGGTACTGTTGTACCATCGCTTTGTAATCTTCTTTAAAGAGCCTTTGCCCTTCCCTATTTCTAAGATCATTATAGGCCCCTTCAATCTCGTTCTGTACTGCCACATAAGTCGCATAAGAACTTTTAACATTTGTGGTTAGCGAAACAATAGCCTTCTGTGGGCTTTCCGATAAGTGTTTTTCTTGTTCACCCCTGCAATATGCGCAATGTCCCGCTTCATTTTCAGACAGACCACCATTATCTAAAAAAGCAATTAGTTTAGAACGAAGATTTTGCAACAAGGCAACTTCCCCTTGAACCATTAATTGATTGTCGGCATTGATAGCGATTTCAAAAAGATTGTGTTGCGCTACTTCTCTTACTCCTTTTTCCGACGCTTTGGGTATCGTTGTGGGTAATCCTTGTTCTTGATCAATAGCCGCTGTTACCAAAAAGAAAATCAACAATAAAAAGGCAATATCAGCCATTGATCCTGCATTGACCGCAGGCAAGTTACGATGTTTGGACATGGTGAAGAATTTAGTATTCCCTAAAGAACGTTTTTCTTGTAGTCTCAATAACCATTCCAAAACATTTACAACTACTGGGAAATACGCATAAAAAAACGCCCTCGAAGGGCGTTTTTAATAGTTTAAAGAGACCTATTCTAATTCAAATTATTAAAAGCGTCTCCATCATAGGTTGTGTAATTGACCTTAAGTGCATTTACTTGTCGTAGTTCTTGCTTGATATCTGATATTAGACCCATATTGGCTTCTTTATCTACCTTTAGAGCCGTAGTTAATACATTTTGAAGCTCTTGAGGCTTTTTTGCCCGCTCTGCTAAAATGTAAGATCCTACTTCTTCAACACTAGCAAACTTATCGTTCAACTGAATCTTGGGTTCGGTACCATACAAACTTTGATATTCCTTGGTGGGTTTACCAACATAGATGTATATAACGCGATCCTTTTTTTCTAGCTTCTTGATTTCAGTAGCATTGGGTAGCGTGTTTTGAACCAACAGCGAACTATCCTTCATTGTAGTTACTGTCATGAAGAAAAAGAGTAACATAAACACAATGTCGGGCAGAGAGGCCGTAGACACCGCAGGCAAGTCACCATCCTTCTTTTTTGCAAATTTTCCCATATCTCTTTATAATTTAGTTAGCGGAAGTTTCAGCTTCTGAAAGCTTTTGAGGAAAAAGACCTTGAATGCGCTGCACGTTTTCCTTTAACTTATCATAAGCGATCTCACCGATATCCTCTTTAGTCTTCGGGTCCAAATATTCCGCCTCCATCTTGGTAAATTCCTTACCAAAGAGTCGTTTTGCTTCCCTATCTCTGAGATCATTATATGCTCCTACCAATTCGTTCTGAACTGTTATGTAGGTGGCATACTTTGTCTCTCGATCGTTCTTAAGAGAAATGATTGCTTTTTCTGGATTATCAGAAGAGGTCGCATCTTTTCGCCCTTTACAATAGTTGCAACTTCCGTCACCACCATTATCTAAAAAGGCTATAGCCGCAGTCCTCAGGTTCTTGATATCCATTAATTCTTCTTCCACCAACAATTGTCCATTCTTATTGATGTTAACCGTGAAAATATTTTTCTGTTTGATTACAACATCAATATCCTCTGGTGGTTCTGCTGGGGGTAGCATTCTATCCAATCCAGCATCCGTTTCTATGGTTGTTGTCACTAGGAAGAAAATAAGCAAGAGAAAGGCGATGTCTGCCATTGATCCTGCGTTGACTTCCGGTGCTCCTTTTCTTCTTGGCATAGTTTCCTTTTTATTTCCCTATCAACTTTTTCACACCTGGTAGTACCATTAAAATAATCGCTATAAATACCATCCCGAAGAAGATATTGAGTAGCGCACCAATGGTTTTTACCGTACCGACAGTGGTTTCAATTCCACGACCTGCCATAGTATCTACCACAGGTTGTTCGTTCCCCGCTAGGGCGTAACCTATGATAGCTAATACCACTAATCCTCCTAATGAAAAAGCGGCCTTTTTAAGTCCTCCAGGAGTGGTAATCATACGCTGAAGTCCGAAAAATAATGCCAGTGCCGCTGCTACAACAATTAGCAGCCACATCAAGGCAAACATAATGGTGATTCCACCACTATCAATCGCATTGGGATCCTCAGCGCTAGGCATCATAAAGAAACTTGCAATAGCGGCTACAACTCCGATAACGATCAATACTATTTTTATAATCTTATGCATTACTCGATAGATTAAAGGTTAACGAATTATTTTTTGTGCGCAGCCAACATGTCAATCAAGGAGATTGAAGAATCTTCCATATCATTGACAATACTATCGATTTTAGCGATAATGTAGTTGTAAAAGATTTGAAGAATAATTGCTGTAATCAAACCAAATACTGTAGTTAATAAGGCCACCTGAATATCACCAGCAATTAGGGATGCACTAAGGTTACCTACTGCTGCAATCTTTTGGAATGCCTGAATCATACCAATTACTGTTCCCATGAACCCAAGCATGGGTGCAATGGCAATAAAGAGGGATAACCAAGAAACATTCTTCTCTAATTGACCCATTTGAACACCACCGTAAGCGACTACGGCTTTCTCAGCGGAATCCAAACCTTCACCTACACGATCGAGACCTTGATAGTAGATAGAAGCTACTGGTCCTTTAGTGTTGCGGCAAACTTCTTTAGCGGCTTCTACACCACCAGAGGCTAATGCATCTTCTACTTGTTGTTTCAATTTAGCGGAGTTAGAAGTTGCCAAATTCAAGTAAATGATACGCTCAATGGCAACCGCCAGGCCTAGAATAAGGCAAAGCAATACAATTCCCATGAAAACTGGCCCACCTTGAATGAACTGCTCCTTCAAAACTTGGGTAAAACCTTTGCTCGCTTCACCTGCGGCTTCTTCTTGCAGTAATGCTGCCGATACATTTGTAGTACTGACCAAAAACATTCCGGCAGTAGCCAGAGTAAGGGATATTTTTTTCATTTTGTCCAAACTTAAAATTAGTTAGTTAATAGTGTTAAAGATATAAAAATTTAGAAATTAAAAAATTTTCAAAACTAGCAGAGAGGAAGGGATTCGAACCCTCGATGCACTTTTGGTGCATACACACTTTCCAGGCGTGCGCCTTCGACCACTCGGCCACCTCTCTATTCTTATTAGTTAGGCCGAGCAAATAACAAAAAAATAATTGGTTTAAGAAATTTAGTGCGTTAATTTTGGTTCATCTCGCCCCTTAACGCACGCTCAAAATTGCTTTTAAATGTCGAGTCCTCAAGTCCTTTCCCCAAAAGGTACATGGCCTTGGTTATCGCCGCTTCTGTGGTTAAATCACCGCCATCCAGAACCCCCATTTTCGCTAAATGCGCACTTGTTTTGTAGCGTCCCATAAGCACTCCTCCTCCAACACATTGCGTAATGTTTATCAAGTAAATACCCTGAGCGATGGTATTTTCCAATAGTGTACTAAGCCAAGGCGCCGTGGGCATATTACCCGCACCAAAGGTCTCCAAAATCATCACTTGCAAGCCCTTAGTAGAAAGTACAGCCTCTACGAAAGCTGGTGTTATTCCAGGAAAGATTTTAAGTAGCCCAACACCTGCAGCCTGTACCTGATGCACTACCAAGGTTTTAGATACTGCAACTTTGGGTTTTAAGTATGGCGTATTGATTTTAAGTTGCACCCCAGACTCGATGAGTACCGGATGATTCGGAGATCGAAAAGCTTGAAAATGCTCCGTATTTACCTTTGTGGCCCTATTGCCGCGATACAGCTTATACTCAAAATATAGACAAACCTCTTGTATAATAGGAAGCCCATTTTTTTGGAGCGCTGCTATTTGTATGGCGGCAATCAGATTTTCTTTAGCATCCGTGCGCAAATCTCCCACTGGCAGTTGAGAACCTGTTAAGATGACCGGTTTGGCCAAATGTTCTAACATAAAACTTAAGGCGGAAGCAGTATAGCTCATCGTATCGCTACCGTGAAGCACTACAAAACCGTCAAAATCGAGATAGTTTTGCTGAATTGTTCTAGCAATTTCGTCCCAATACTTAGGGTTCATATTAGAGGAATCAATCGGGTTTTCAAAAGCGTAAGTGACTATCTCACTATCTAGCTGAAATAGTTCTGGGATGTTCTTTTGTAATTGATCGAAATTAAAGGGCTTTAAAGTACCCTGCTTGTAATCCCTAACCATCCCAATAGTACCTCCGGTATAGAGCACCAAAATTTTACTCCTATGACTCATACCCCAAATACTTGCTTAGAATTTTCTGAGGTGATACGAGCAATCTCAGTCTCCGAACAATTGTAAAGGGCAGCCAGTTTTTTTAAGACAAGAGGCAGATATGCGCTTTCATTTCGCTTCCCTCGATGGGGTACCGGTGTTAAATAAGGGGCATCGGTTTCCAAAACCACATGTTCTAACCCTATTTGATTTAGAAATTGATCAACCTTACCATTCTTAAAGGTCACAACTCCCCCTATGCCTAGTTTCATCTGATAAGAAATGGCCTTATGTGCTTGCTCCAAGGTGCCCGTAAAACAGTGAAAAATCCCGTGTAGTGCTTCTCCTTGCTCTTGTTCTAAGATCTCAAAAATCTCATCAAAAGCCTCCCGACAATGGATTACTATGGGCAATTGGTATCTTTTAGCCAGTCGTATTTGATGCACGAAGGCCTCTTGCTGTTCTTTTAAATGGGTTTTGTCCCAATATAAGTCAATCCCTATCTCTCCTACAGCATAAAAATGCCGCTTTGTCAATTGTGTTTCCACATGTGCTAACTCAGACTTGAAATTTTCCTTAACATAAGTAGGATGCAAGCCTGTCATTAAAAATACGTGCTCTGGATATTTAGCTTCCAAATCGTACATCGCATTGGTATAACTAGAATCAATAGCGGGAACAAAAAAACGCGCTACCCCTGCATTCAAAGCGCGTTGCATCATCGCTTCTCGGTCTTCCTCAAAGGCTTCGCTATACAAATGAGTGTGTGTATCTGTTAATTGCATCTTGGTAAAGAGAACTTGTCAATAATCGCCCGAAACCTTTGCAGAAGGGTGTGAAAAAGTAATAAGCTCTTCAAATCATAGAAAATTTCATCCTGCGAAAATATAAAAAGGGCGAAACAAAATGTTTCACCCTTTTCTAAACATTTGATAATCCTTAGACTACCGCTTAACCAATTTATTTTGTGATACCACAACGCCTTTGGCATCGCGTAATTCCAAAATATACATTCCTTCAGCAAGACCAGACACATTTATAAACTGACCGTCTCCAGAGGAAAAGTCTAATTTAAGGTTAGTGTATACCGCTTGCCCATAAACATTGTAAAGTGTTGCTGTCATTTTTGGACCCTTTCCTTGATTAAGGGTAATAGCAACCCTATCCGAGGAAGGATTAGGACTTATGCGAACTGCCATCTCATTATCTCCTCCAAGAACCATAAAGGTAATGGTACTTGATTCTAGTAAATCACCAGTTCCACTATTACCACTAAAGGCTGAAGCTGTTACCATGTTACTACCAAGAATTAATGGTGCACCTGAGAAGTCCGAGTTAATATCCCCTGCAAGAGCATAAGGTTCTACGTTCTCCGTTCTAAAGCCTACGGTGTCGTTGAAATCGAAAACTACACTTTCATCATTGAGTCCCGTAACTACAGCTTCTACCGTTAGTTTGGTCCCCTCTTCGTAATCCGATAGGTCTATTACCGCATTATCTTCAATGGCACCTAGCACCTGATCGGTAGTAGCATCAATCAAATTAAACGAAATGGCAGCGTCATCAGCAACCTCTATCACCTCAAAACTTATAGTGGTCGTTGCACTTACCGCTCCGGCACCTCTATCCTCCGTATATGCAGTAGCCGTTAACGTATTCATACCAAACGGTAAACTTAAAGGGGAAAAATCTCCAGAAATATCACCACCTAAGGCGTAAGGTGCCACGTTTTCCGTTCTAAAATTCTCTTGACCGCTAAAGTCAAAAACGACACTTTCCACAACCAAATCTCCTGTTATGGCTTCGATATTGAAATCAGTGACCGCTGGAAAATCAGCAACGTTGATTACATCTCCATCGGCAATAGGTACTAGAGCTGTATCTGTTGTAGCATCTATCAACACAAAGCTGATTGATGGCGACGCTTCTTCTACTGTTAACTCAAAAGTAGCCGTGCTACCAACAATCTCCGTTGAATTGCTTGAAACTGTCAATTCTTGTAAATATACTTCTGGTTCCAAACCGGTAGCATCTAAAGTAACTGTAATAGTTTCTTCTTCGCCCTCACCAAGAGAACCTGACAATGGCGTAATTGCTGTTATGAACTCAATGGCTTCTAATGGTGGCATAAACCTTATCGCCATATCATCTTCTACATAGTCCGAGTTAAAGACCACTTGTGCGCCATCAGCACCTCCCGTATTTTCAATTCCTATGGTAGCTGCACCTAAGAAAGACGCAGATGTCATATCTGCATACTGTATATCTATAGTACCATCTAGAAACAACACTACTTGGAAAGTAACTGTACCCTCGGAATCAAAACCAGGAACATCGGTCCACTGCACCACAGTAGCGTCTGC
>JBCDGY010000136.1:0-8231 GCA_039414375.1 Bacteroidota bacterium
AAAACCAATACAAGCAATGTAGATGAAATTATTGCATACGGTCGATATCTTAATCATAGTGCTCTATCTGGTAACTATAATTGTTATCGGTTTGGTACTGCGCAAGCGCGCCCAACGAAGTAAAGAAGACTATCTATTAGGGGGTAAAAGTATTCCTTGGTACATGCTAGGGCTCTCGAATGCTTCTGGCATGTTTGATATTTCCGGAACTATTTGGTTGGTCACTTTGCTTTTTGTTTATGGTATTAAGAGTGCTTGGATTCCCTGGCTGTGGCCTGTTTTTAATCAAATATTCTTAATGGTATATCTGTCCAAATGGTTGCGACGTTCTAATGCGACTACTGGAGCTGAGTGGATTGGCACACGTTTTGGTTTTGGTAAGGGCGCCAAAATGTCTCATATCGTAGTAGTCGTTTTTGCATTGGTCATGTGTTTGGGTTATTTGGCTTATGGCTTTATAGGTCTTGGAAAGTTTGTAGAGATTTTTATCCCTTGGGAAATTATTCAAGGTTATATGCCCTTTGCACTCTCTTCTGAGTTTGTACCCCACTTTTATGGTATTATCTTCACCTGTTTTGCCGTTTTTTATTCGCTTTTAGGGGGGATGTCCGGTATTGTTTGGGCAGATGTGGTGCAGTTTGCGATAATGACAGTGGCAGCTTTTGTTATTGGTTACTTGGGATTTGTTGCTATTGGAGAACATACTTTAGCAACTCCCGATGGATGGATGAGTCCATTTTTTGGTTGGGAATTGAATTTAGATTGGGCCCAGATTATTCCAGAAGTCAATGAAAAAATTAGAGAAGACGGCTTCGATTTGTTTACGATCTTCTTTATGATGATGATCTTCAAAGGTATTTTAGTCAGTTTTGCAGGTCCTGCACCCAACTACGACATGCAAAAAATACTCTCTACCAAGTCGCCTTCAGAAGCTTCTAAAATGAGTGGATTTGTCTCTGTAGTGCTTATACCTATTCGATATTTGATGATTGCTGGTTTTGCAGCTTTGGCCCTGGTATATTATGAAAGACTAGACCTTATTAATGCCTCTGGAGCCATTGATTTTGAATTGATATTACCTACTGCTATAATGGAGTTTGTACCCCTTGGATTGTTAGGGCTTCTATTGGCAGGTCTTATTTCGGCCTTCATGTCCACCTTTGCAGGTACGCTCAATGCAGCACAAGCTTACATCGTAAACGATATTTATTTGCGGTACCAAAGGCCAAATGCATCGCCCAAACAGGTCAAGAATATGAACTATACCACGGGTATTGTTGTTGTGGTTGTTAGTATTGTTCTGGGTTTATTTGCCAAAGACGTAAATTCGGTTTTACAATGGATTGTTTCTGTATTATATGGAAGCTATGTTGGCGCTAATATTTTAAAATGGCATTGGTGGCGTTTTAATGGTGAGGGTTTCTTTTGGGGTATGTTCGCAGGCTTGGCAGCTGCCGCCATTGTACCTGAGCTTTTTCCTGAGGTGTTGAGCCTCTACTTGTTCCCAATTTTACTGGTAGTCTCCATAGCAGGTTCTATTATTGGCACCTATACTGCTCCGGCTACCGACACTGAAATTCTAAAGACTTTTTACAAAAATGTAAGGCCCTGGGGCTTGTGGAAACCCATTCATGAGGCTTTGGAGCAAGAAGGTACCGTTCTTAAAAAGAATGTCGATTTGGGGAAGGATATGTTCAATATCGTCATTGGGACCATTGCACAAACGGCTTTGGTAGTTGTCCCTATGTACCTTGTTTTTAGACAAACTACTCCCCTTTACATTGCTATAGCCATTGTCATTTTATGTGGCCTATTACTAAAGAAGTTTTGGTGGAATACCCTTGACAATAAACTCGATTAAATGCTAAATAATACCTTGGAAATAATGGATAATCTGCAAGAGATTAAAGCAGCACACCAAAAGTTGTTGACCACAAAGAATAAACCCTTGCCAAACCAAAACGGTATCTATTCTCGTTATGAGAATCCTGTGATAACAGCAGAACATGTGCCTATTCATTGGCGGTTTGATCTCAATCCAGAAACCAACCCACATGGTCTGGAGCGTATTGGTTTTAATGCCGCCTTCAATGCTGGGGCTATCAAATGGAAGGGTCAGTATGTTATTTGTGTGAGAGTAGAGGGCAACGACCGAAAGTCATTTTTTGCCATTGCCGAAAGTGCCAATGGTGTAGATAACTTTAAATTTTGGGATAAGCCCTGTATTATACCTCAAATACCAGATGCCCCTGAAACCAATGCTTATGACATGCGATTGGTAGCCCATGAGGATGGGTGGATTTATGGGATTTTTTGTGCAGAGCGCAAAGATCCAAACGCACCCCAAGGCGATACAAGTATGGCTATAGCAAGTGCGGGTATTGTACGCACAAAAGACTTAGTGGTTTGGGAACGCTTGCCAGATTTAGTATCTAAAGCAGGACAACAGCGTAACGTATCCTTACACCCTGAGTTTGTTGATGGGAAATATGCACTCTATACCCGACCTCAAGACGGCTTTATCAGTGTAGGTAGCGGTGGTGGTATTGGTCTTGGTTATGTAGATGATATGACCAATCCTATAGTAGCTAATGAAACCATCATCTTTGGCCGCACTTATCACACGGTTTATGAATTGAAAAATGGTTTGGGTCCTGCACCAATAAAAACAGAAAAAGGATGGCTTCATTTGGCACATGGAGTTCGGAACACGGCAGCTGGTTTACGATACACGATGTATTTGTTTATGACCGATTTGCAAAATATTGCCAAAGTAACGTACAAACCCGCAGGGCATTTTATGGCTCCTGTTGGTGATGAACGTGTAGGTGATGTGTCGAACGTACTCTTCGCCAATGGCTGGATTAAAGATGAAGATGGTAAAGTATTTATTTACTACGCCTCTTCTGATACCAGAATGCATGTAGCGGTATCATCAATAACACAATTGGTAGACTATGTCACCAATAGTCCTGAAGATCGGTTGACCTCAGCTGGATCGGTGCAAACGATCTTAGAGTTGATTGCTTCCAATGAAGGATTATATTAAAAACTTAACACTATGCTCACTAAAACAATTGCCCCAGAAAAACAGCAAGCCTTCTCGAAAGAGATGGAGGCAGAACTAGTTAACATTCTCCAATATTGGACCAACCATGCAGTCGACGAGGAACATGGTGGTTTTTTCGGAAAGATTGACAATAATAATACCGTCCACAAAAGAGCCCCTAAAAATGCCATCCTTAGTAGTCGATTGCTATGGACTTTTGCTAAAGCCTGTAATTTTTACGAAGACCGTAGTTATGATGGTCCCTGTTTACGTGCTTTTGAATATTTGTATGATAACTTTAAAGACCCCTATTACGGTGGGTTATACTGGGAGGTTGATTTTGAAGGCCAGCCTGTAGATAAAAGAAAGCAGGTATACGCCCAAGCCTTTGCCATTTACGCACTTTCGGAATACTACAAGTATTCTAAAAATCCAGATGCTGCTGTCTGGGCCAATAACCTATTTGACCTTATTGAAACGTACTCTAGAGACCAAAAAACAGGAGGTTATTGGGAGGCCTTTAATGAAAAATGGGGTCCTTCCGAAGATATGCGACTTAGTGAAAAGGATTTAAACGCTCCCAAAACCGCAAATACCCATCTACATATTTTAGAAGCCTATACCACTTATTATGAAGTAAATCGAAGTAAAAGGGTAAGGGACGCTATCCAGTACTTGATTGAATTGTTTTTAAAAGAGTTTTTTGATGGCAATAACCACCTTAAACTTTTTTTCAGTAAAGACTGGAAGAGCCTATCTCATGAGATTTCTTATGGTCACGATATCGAAGCTGCTTGGCTTTTGTTGGTTGCGGCTCGTACTATTGAGGATGATGATTTAATCGAAAGCACAGAAGAATGCCTTAAAGAAGTCGCTAAAACTTTTATTAATGAGGCTTTGGACAAAGATTTTGGAGTGATCAACGCCAAGGACGCGGAGACTAACAAGACAGACCCTGATAGGCACTGGTGGGCTCAAGCAGAAGCAATTGTGGGCTTATTGTATAATTGGACCATTACTAATGACTCCAACTATTTCCGAATAAGTGAACAGATATGGGCGTTTATTGCTACTTTTATTATCGACCGCAAAAACGGAGAATGGTTTTTTAGAGTCGATAGAGCGGGAACGCCATATGGCAGCGAAAATAAGATTGGCCCTTGGAAGTGCCCCTATCACAATACCAGAGCATTGATGGAGGCAATAGACCTCTTAAAACATGGATAATCCCCATAACAACTCGTCTACGTTTGGTCTTTATAAAGACCAAACGTTTACCAACACCACCAAGGAGTTTAAAACAAGAGTTTTCTTCAGAAAGATGAAGTTTTAAGATTAGCAGATATACTATTTCTTCAGATGCTAATGCATTTATAAACACCGATTTTATTGGCATAACTATTGCTACTCATAATTGTATGGTTTAAGCTTGGCGTAGGCCTCGATAAGGTTACAAGACCTTTTTCGGTCTATTTGACTTGAAAGAAAAACAAGGCTTTAATTTTGTTTAAACTTTAACACAATACATTAAACATAATAAATACTTTTACGAGTACGCTTCGTAATTATTGGAGGCTTTAGATAATGTGAATTATGAAAAACAAACCCCTGTTCATGGAAGAAATACTAGACTCCCAAGTGCTCATTAAGAATTTGAACCATGCTGAGATTGGAGATGATCACCTCTATACTGGTCTTGAAACACCGATGAAAAAAGATGCCTTTGTGTTATCCGACGACCAGAAAAAAGAGCGTATTGCTGCTTTATTTGGTGAAATTATGGACGTTATGGGTTTGGATTTAACCGATGATTCTTTGAAGGGAACCCCTTCAAGAGTAGCCAAGATGTATATCGACGAGATCTACTCTGGGCTCAATCCTGAAAATAAGCCTAAGGTTGCTTTGTTTGAGAACAAGTATCAATACAATCAAATGCTGGTTGAAAAAGACATTAGCTTTTATTCCAACTGCGAGCACCATTTCGTGCCTATTATTGGAAAAGCACATGTGGCTTACATCTCATCAGGTAAGGTAATAGGGCTTTCAAAACTCAATCGTATTGTACAATACTATGCAAAACGACCACAAGTACAAGAGCGACTTACCAATCAAATTGCTTCGGAATTGCAACAAGTTTTGGAAACAGAGAGTGTCGCAGTTATCATAGATGCCAAGCACCTATGTGTGTCTTCTAGAGGTATAAAAGACGATACTTCTGCTACGGTAACTTCCTTCTACGGTGGACATTTTAAAGATCAGGCCAAAGTACAAGAGTTATACAATTATATCAATCAGTAGGACTACCATTGAAGATTCTAGAAAAATATAGTCCCAAAGCATTTCAACAGCGCCCGAGTAAGGCCGGTGCTTCATCTTTATCACTGTATGATATTCCCATAAATGCCTTGGATGGTGCGCCACTGGATCTAAAAGCGTATATGGGGTCTTATATACTGTTTGTTAATGTAGCGAGTAAATGTGGATTTACGGGGCAATATAAAGACCTAGAAACACTGTACCAGCGATATAGGGACAAACTGGTGGTCATCGGATTACCTTGTAACCAATTCGGACAACAAGAACCCGGTTCTGCAGAGCAGATTAGGGAGTTTTGTACCCTTAATTATCAGGTGCAATTTATGCTAACGGAGAAAGTGTTGGTAAAAGGTGCAAACCAACACCCATTGTACCAATGGCTTACCCGTAAAGGTCATAATGGAACGAAGAATAGTAAGGTGCGTTGGAATTTTCAAAAATACCTGGTTAGCCCGGAGGGAAAGCTAATCGACTTTTGGTATTCCACCACTTCCCCTTTAAGTAATAAGATTACAAATTGTTTAACAGTAGTGTCCGATTAAATTTTTTAAAAGCGGGATTTCCTGTTTGGATTTCCCGCTTGTTCATATCTTGAAGTTACCAAACAATCAAGACATGAATAAAAGTAGACATTTTATCGGACAGCCCATTATCAAACAATTGTTGAAACTGATTCCCTACGAGCTGGTTTGCCAAGGGTCCAATCATTTTTCCAGCGACCGCTATTACAAGACCTTCAAAACCTACGATCATTTGGTCTGCATGCTCTACGCCACATTGGGCGGTGTAAGTTCCCTTCGCGAACTTTCCACGGTACTGTTGGCCTGTGAGGGCCGTATCGGGCATTTGAACCTAAAGGGTTTTCCCAAACGCAGTACACTGTCCGATGCGAACAGAAAAAGGGATAGTAGGGTTTTTGCCCATGTGTATTATGGACTTTTTGAGAAATACCGTTCATTTTTATCGGACAGCAGTCCGCTGTCCCCTCCCGTAAAACATTTACAGATCGTGGATTCCACCACCATAAGCCTTTTCAGCGATATCCTCAAGGGTGTGGGGCGCAACCCCATCAACGGCAAACGCAAGGGCGGCATAAAGGTGCACACGATGATAAACGCCATGGAGGATGTGCCCTGTCTTGTCCGTTTTAGCAGTGCCGCTACCCACGACCACACCTTTTTAAAGGAACTGGAACTCAAGAAGGGCTCCTTTGTGGTATTTGATAAGGCCTACAACGACTATGGCCAATATGCCCAGTGGACACAGAAGGGGACATCTATTTCGTGACCCGCCAAAAGGACAATGCGGCCTATGCGATACTAGGGGAGTTTGAGCTGGACGATAGCACTACCGATGCAGTACTCAAGGACGAACGTATACTGGTTGAAAAAGATGGAAGGGCCATAGAACTAAGGCGTATCGCCTACTGGGATGCCCAAAACCAAAAATGCTATGTGTTCCTTTCCAACAATTTTTTGATATCCCCCGATAGGATAGCCAATATCTATAAACACAGATGGCAAATAGAGACCATGTTCAAAAGGCTAAAGCAGAACTTCCCCCTGAAGTATTTTCTAGGAGACAACCAAAATGCCATTGAAATACAGATCTGGTGCGGGCTGATAATACAACTGCTTATGCTGGTGGTGCAGCGTAGGACAAAACGCAGATGGTCATACTCCAACATGGTCTCAATGGTACGCTTCCACCTGATGACCTACATCGACCTGTTCAAATTCCTCGAGAACCCTGACCAAACATGGGAGCACCTTACCACAAAACCACCCGAAAAACAATTGTCGCTGTTCTAAACACACCTTGCTATTGATAAAATTCAAAAATAGAACAGATTTATTGGCGGCAAAAACCCTTTTTGCCGTAAATCGTATTTTAGTCGGACACCAATGATTAAGAATAGATCCATGCCTATTTAGAGTTCACCAGCATGTTTTTTTTTAGCATCTTTGGGGTTACTAAAATATATCCAATTGATAAGTAATATATGTTGTATAGGGGCAGGTTATGTAGGAGGACCTACAATGTCTGTAATTGCCCATAAATGCCCGAGTATTAAAGTAAACGTAGTAGATATTAATCCTGCTAGGATTGCATTATGGAATGATGAAGATTTGGATAATTTACCGATTTATGAACCGGGTTTAAAAGATATTGTTGCAACGGCAAGGGGGCGTAATCTCTTTTTCTCTACTGATGTAGATCAGGCAATTAAAGATGCGGAAATGATATTTATTTCCGTAAATACGCCCACTAAAACTTATGGAAAGGGGAAAGGTAAAGCTGCAGATCTCAAATACATTGAACTGTGCGCTCGAAATATTGCTAGAGTGGCAGTTAATGATAAGATTGTCGTTGAAAAGTCAACACTTCCAGTACGCACTGCGGAAGCCATAAAGAGTATTCTGGATAATACAGGCAATGATGTAGAATTCGAGATTCTATCAAATCCAGAGTTTTTGGCAGAAGGTACCGCCATTGATGATCTGCTTAATGCGGATCGCGTGCTCATCGGAGGTTCGGAAACACCATCGGGTGAAAAGGCCAAAAATGCTTTGAGTTGGGTCTATGAACACTGGTTGCCAAAAGAACGTATTTTACAAACTAATCTATGGTCTTCAGAACTGTCTAAATTGGTGGCTAATGCCTTTTTGGCGCAGCGGGTTTCGTCTATAAATTCCATTTCTGCGCTCTGTGAAAAGACAGACGCTAATGTAGCAGAGGTGGCCAACGCAATAGGACATGACTCTAGAATTGGTTCCCGTTTTTTAGGAGCCTCAGTCGGATTTGGGGGATCTTGTTTTCAAAAAGATATTTTGAATCTAGTATACATTGCTAAAAGCTTTGGATT
>JBCDGY010000137.1:0-8230 GCA_039414375.1 Bacteroidota bacterium
GTCAAACCCAAAACGGGGCTTATGCTCTTATTTTAAATGAGGTTGAAGGCGATAGAAAATTACCCATAGTTATTGGAGCCTTTGAGGCACAATCCATTGCAATAGCTCTTGAGAAGGAAATTAAACCTCCTAGACCGCTAACCCACGATCTCTTCAAAAATTTTTGTGATCGTTTTGCCATTGTCGTTAAACAGGTGATCATTCATAAATTGGTTGATGGCGTTTTCTATTCTAGCATCATAAGTGAGCGTGCTGGTGACGAAGAAATTGTAGATGCCCGTACTAGCGACGCTATTGCCTTGGCCTTACGCTTTAATGCTCCTATTTTTACCTACAAAACCATTTTAGACAAGGCAGGTATTTTTCTTAAATTTTCTTCTAAAGAGAAAGAAGAAGATAGTGATGACAGTATAGTAGTTGATGAAATTTTACAAGAAAGTGAAACTGTCGAAATAGAATCCGGTGTTGGTAGTGCTTATCAAGAACTAAATTTAGAAGAACTACATAAAGAATTAGAAAAGGCAGTCGCCAATGAAGACTATGAAAAGGCTGCCAAGCTAAGGGACGAAATCTCTAAGCGCAAATAGCACCAACCCTTGCTTTCATGAAAAAAATTGGAATCCTCTTTCCCGGACTAGGTTTTATTGTTTCGGGAAAAATACACGGTCAAGAAAGTACGATAACTTCGACTGTCGCCACTACAACACAAGACTTGATTGCTAACCAGGGATTTTCAATAGTAGGTTTGGGCCGTGGCGTCTTAGGAATGATCGTTTTATTGGTGATTGCCTACCTATTTAGCAATAATAGAAAGGCCATTAACTGGAAAACTGTGGGTATTGGGCTAGGCATACAACTTATTTTGGCCTTATCCATTTTAAAGGTGCCTTTTGTGCAGTTGGTATTCGATTTTTTAGGCCGCCTTTTTAACCAAATCTTGAATTTCACAGTTGCAGGAAGCACTTTCATGTTTGGCAATCTTTTAGACCTGGATAATCCTAATATTGGTTACATCTTTGCCTTTCAGATACTCCCCACTATCGTTTTTTTCTCCGCAGTAACTTCGGTATTGTACTATTTTGGAATCATTCAAAAAGTGGTTAAGGGATTGGCATGGCTACTCACCAAAACCATGGGTATTTCTGGGCCGGAAAGTCTTTCCGTGGCTGGTAATATTTTTTTAGGGCAAACTGAAGCACCCCTATTGATCAAGGCGTATTTGGAGAAGATGAATCGTTCTGAAATTCTTCTAGTGATGATCGGCGGCATGGCTACTGTAGCTGGAGGAGTTTTAGCAGCTTATATTGGCTTTTTAGGAGGTAGTGACGAAGCCATGCGTATTGCTTTTGCAAGGCATTTGATCGCTGCTTCGGTAATGGCGGCTCCCGGTGCTATTGTTATGTCAAAAATGCTGTATCCGCAAACGGAACCTATTGATAAGGAAATACAAATTTCAACTTCTAAGTTTGGTAGTAATGTGTTAGATGCCATCTCAAATGGCACCACAGAAGGCCTAAAATTAGCCGTAAACGTAGGAGCTATGTTGCTTATTTTTATTGCATTTATCGCCATGATCAATGGGGGTTTAGAGCTACTAGGCCGCATTGGAGATTTTAACCAATGGGTCGACAACAATTCCCCCTACAGCCAATTTTCTTTAGAGAGTATCCTTGGTGTAGTTTTTGCGCCTTTAATGTGGTTAATTGGTGTAGACGCTCAAGACATCATGTTGATGGGGCAGTTATTAGGTATCAAATTAGCCGCAAGTGAGTTCGTGGGTTATACCCAATTAGCGGCACTGAAAGATGCAGCCAGTACAACGCACTTTGCTTATCAAAAATCTGTGATAATGGCTACCTATATGCTTTGTGGTTTTGCCAATTTTGCCTCTATAGGTATACAAATAGGTGGTATTGGCTCGCTTGCTCCTGGCCAGCGCAAAACCCTTTCCGAATTTGGCATGAAAGCAGTTTTGGGAGGTACTTTAGCCTCCTTATTATCCGCCACCATAGCCGGGATGATTTTAGGATAGTTGATAACTATTTTATAATTGCCTTTTGTCCTAGGATCTCTGAGTATTCCACTTCAATTAGCTTTGCTAGCCAAAAGGTGTTCGTACACTCACCCCCGTGCAAGTGTATTACAACTCAAAAAAATTACGCCAACATCCCATGAAGCAATATCATGATCTGCTCAACCATGTACTCGAAAACGGCACTATAAAAGGAGATCGTACTGGAACCGGAACACGTAGCGTTTTTGGCTACCAAATGCGGTTTGACTTACAATCGGGTTTTCCGATGGTGACAACCAAAAAATTACATTTAAAATCTATAGTGCATGAATTACTTTGGTTTTTAAAAGGAGATACCAATATTGGTTACCTTAAAAAGCACGGTGTCCGCATTTGGAATGAATGGGCCGATGATAATGGTGATTTGGGGCCCGTTTATGGTCACCAATGGCGCAATTGGAACGGAGACGAGATCGATCAAATTAAAGAGGTCATTGCTACCTTAAAACAAAATCCTAACAGCCGCAGAATGTTAGTAAGTGCATGGAACCCTGGTGTATTGCCGGATACTTCCATTTCATTTTCAGATAATGTGGCCAATGGCAAAGCAGCTTTACCTCCTTGCCACGCCTTTTTTCAGTTTTATGTAGCAGAAGGAAAACTGAGTTGCCAATTATACCAGCGCAGTGCGGATGTTTTTCTCGGTGTCCCTTTTAATATTGCCAGTTATGCATTGCTCACACTAATGGTTGCCCAAGTTTGTGGCTATACCCCGGGGGAGTTTATCCACACTTTTGGAGATGTTCATATTTACAACAACCACTTGGAACAGGTACAATTACAACTATCGCGTACCCCTCGACCGTTGCCAACTATGGCACTCAACCCAGAAATAACCGATATTTTTAGTTTTAAGTTTGAAGATTTTACGCTTGTTGGCTATGATCCTCATCCTGCAATTAGGGCAGCTGTGGCTATATAGTCAAAAAGTAACTTACAATTCGTATTAAAAAGTTTTTGTGGCTTGTTTTTTAACCGCCTGAGGCTTTTATTCAGATATTTAACCACCTTTCTATCCTTTCTGAAAGAATCTTGGTTCATTATTTTTTTAGTTGAATACTACCTACAGTCATAAAAAACCACCCAAGTCAAAGCCCAGGTGGTTTTCAATAACCCTTAAATTACTATTTAAGGTAACAACTCACTTCCTTTTTCACAGCTTAATTTCTGGTTACGCTAATGGAATTTGATAATCCATATAATCCTTCTAAATCAGCTACATTACTTCCTGGTTGCAAGCCCATCAAACCTTCTTCGTAACGCATATACCAAATAAAACAAACTCCTGCGCCGGCCCCATCAAAATCAACTACTTCCACATCAGCCAGGGTTGGTGGCAATCCTAGAATTGAACCTTGGTCATCGGTGATCACCCATGTACTTAGACTTCCATTGGCATTGGTATTATCTAGCATGATTCCGCTAACCATATCAGGGGTGCCGTCTACCATAAAAGTAAAAGGGCCGCCGGTCAGCATCCCAGCATTCGGATTTCGATATACGCGAACGGCATTAGATAAAGCAAAGTTACCTGCCAGGTCACCGGCATTCTCACCCATAGCTAACCCCATAATACCCTCCTCGTAGGTCAAGTGCCAAATCAAACAGATACCGATACCTGCCCCATCAAAATCTACACCCTCTACAGCTTCTAGCGTTGGTGGTAGGCCTAAAATATTTAAATCCTCATCGGTTACCACATATGTCTGTAAAGATCCGTTAAGGGCGGTCGCATCTAATGTTATTCCATTGACCATATCAGGCGTTCCATCTACTGAAAATTGAAAAGGGCCGCCAGTGAGCATTCCCGCATTCAAGGCCAACCGATCTACCACAATAAAGTTAGACAGGTCAAACTGCCCAGTAAGGTTGTCCAAGTTACCACCAGCTTCCAAGCCACCAAGGCCAGTAGAATAGGTAAGATGATAAATATAACAGCTTCCAGCACCAGCACCATCAAAGTCGACACCTTCAACTGCTTCAAGTGTTGGGGGTAAGCCTAAAATGTTTCGTGCATCATCGGTAATCACATAGGTCTGCATATCGCCATTGAGCGCAGCATCATTCAATACGATTCCGCTAACAAAATCGGAAGTCCCATCTACCACAAAGGAGAAAGGGCCACCAGTAAGTTCCCCTGCGTTAAGGGCACCACGGCTTACCTCAATAAAGTTGGATAAATCAAAATCTCCGGAAAGGTTATCCAAATTACCATTGACCTCTAAACCCGTTAGTCCTGTTATATAGGTGATATGATAAATATAGCAATCCCCTACTCCCGCAGCATCAAAGTCAACACCTTCTACCGCTGTCAAGGTGGGTGGTAGCCCAAGAATGTTGCGATCGCTATCCGTAATTACGTAGTTTTGCGCATCTCCAATACCGTTGAAACCACTTAAGGTAATACCGCTTACATTATCAGGAATACCGTCTACAGTAAAACTAAAAGGGCCACCGTTAAGCATACCTGCATCCAACATAGTAGCACTGTCATCGTCTGAATCACCGGAACACCCAACCAAAAAAGCTAGGGCCATAAAACTAATTATACTCGCTTTTGTCTTCATAATTGTCTTTTGTTGTTAATGTTTCAGCAAAGGAAGTCCGTAGTTATTGCAGTCATTTCACATAAATCTCAAATTTTTTAATTCATTTAATTTCAGATAGTTAACTTCTTTTTTCGATTCTTGATGCTATTTTTGTTTCCTTTATGCGACAAAACCTCACAGCGCCGAAATAGTCTTGTGAACTTTTCGTGAGCTTTTACCCCTTAATTTGAACCAATGAAAGATGTGCTAATAGTAGAAGACGATCCAGAGATCGTTCAGTTGTTGGAAATTCACCTTAAAGACTTAGACTGCAAACCACGCACTGCGCATCGGGGAGACCTTGGACTACAAATGGCTTTAGAACAAGCGCCAGACTTGGTAATACTGGATATTATGCTTCCAGAGATGGATGGCTTAGAGGTATGTCAAAAAATAAGGGCACACAATGTACAATCGCCTATTATGATGCTTACTTCAAAATCTGAAGAAATCGATAAAGTGCTAGGCCTAGAGGTAGGGGCTGACGATTATTTAACCAAGCCTTTTAGTGTAAGAGAGTTTATTGCCAGAGTAAAGGCCATTTTTAGACGTCAAAAAATGAGTAGCGACGGTCATATACGGGAACAGGAACGCAAGATGCTAAAGTTCGATGCCCTTTTTATTGATATTGAAAGACGCAAAGTACTACTGCATGACGAACGTGTAGATCTTTCGCCAAAAGAATTTGAACTCCTGGTATTGCTGGCAAGTAATGCAGGAAAAAGCTACGATCGCACCAAACTACTTAACCTTATCTGGGGATATGACTTTAAGGGCTATGAGCATACGGTAAACTCCCATATCAATAGGCTTCGCTCTAAAATTGAGTCAGATATGGGCAACCCAAAATACATACTAACTACTTGGGGCGTGGGCTATAAATTCAACGAAGAACTATGAATGCACCGCTATTGTCTAACCGTCTTGTGGTACAGCTAATCTTAGCTTTTTTAGCTATCTTAATAATAGCAGGGCTAGGATATACCTGGGCTTCAGCCTACTTTTCTAATCGCTATTTCAACGAAACCAGTCAACGCCTTCATGCCAATTTGGCTCAGGATCTTATTGATGAGAAGTTCGTTACAGCTAGTCCCATTGATAGTTTAGGACAAGTGAACAAGGCCCTTTTTGGAGACATTATGCATGATATGATGGCGGTGAACCGGGCTATAGAAGTTTACTTATTAGATATTGACGGTACCGTGCGATACTCCGTAGTCTTGGATCACAACGATCCTTCAGAAAACCCTAAAAAAGTAGCGCTAAAACCTATTCAAGACTTTATCGCTAACAAAGGAACCTCCTATATTTTAGGGGACGACCCTAGAGATCCTACTGAGCAAAAGGTTTTCTCCGCGGCGAAGTTTACAAAAGGTGCTACGGAAGGCTATATTTATATTATTCTAGCAGGAGAGGCATTTTTAAATACCAGAGACCTACTTTCGGGTAGCTATACTTTAAAGCTAGCATTGGGCATCTCTCTGCTCACTTTAGTTTTTGCCAGTCTCCTCGGTGTACTTAGCATTTGGTATTTAACTAAAAACCTCAGAGCCATTGACTATGCCGCACATCGCTTTCAGCAAGGAGACCTTAATTACCGTATACCTGAGAATAAAAAGACCGCACTTACCGGTCTAGCTAAAACTTTCAACCATATGGCGGCAACTATCTTGAGCGATATGGATAAAATAAAATCACTGGAGCAACTACGGCGTGATCTTATTGCTAACATTTCTCACGACCTCAGAACGCCATTGGCAATTATTCAAGGGTATATCGAAACGCTACAAATGAAAGAACCCTCTCTGAGTGCCGAAGCGCGGATGGATTATTTGGGTAAAATAAATAGTAGTGGAGAACGCCTCTCTAAACTCATTGCACAGCTGTTTGAGTATTCCAAGTTAGAGGCCAATCAAATAGAACCGCAAAAAGAACCATTCTTGATTTCCGAACTGGCTAACGATGTGCACCGGAACTATCAAGTGTTAGCAAAAAAGAAAGACATAACCCTCTTACTGCATATGGATACACCGGTACCTCTTGTTTTTGCAGATATTTCCTTGGTAGAGCGTGCCATACAAAACTTGATGGATAATGCCCTTAAGTTTACACCGGAAGGAGGTCAAGTTACCGTAGCGATACACCCTTCCGATACTGATGTAGAGATTGCTATTCGTGATTCTGGCCCAGGTATAGCAAAAGCAGATCAACAATTGGTTTTTGAACGCTATCGGCAAAGCAAAACTGGAAAAGAAAAAGAAGGCGCAGGCCTAGGGTTGGCTATCGTACGTAAAATTATGGATCTACATAATGCCCGTATTCAGGTATTTAGTAAACCCGACGAGGGTACCACCTTTAGCTTTAGTCTTCCGATCTATGAAAAAGGGTTAAGTTTTGTTTAAGGTCATTTGGCCGCAGTGATTATTGGCTATCTTTAACCAAATTCGCCTTTAATGTTACTGACCGATTCGCTTTTGGATCTCTTTACACTTACGCGGAAGCATTCTGAAACCCTTTGTGCTCCCCTTGAGATTGAAGACTACGTGGTACAACCTGTAGTTGATGTAAGTCCGCCGAAATGGCATCTAGGCCACACTACTTGGTTTTTTGAGGAGTTTATTCTGAAACCACATGCCGAAGAATACCGAGCTTTTGATGGAGACTTTGCCTTTGTTTTTAATAGCTATTACGAGACGGTAGGCAAAAGGGTAGTACGCGCTGATAGGGGTAACCTTAGCCGCCCTTCTGTAGAAAAGGTATATGCCTACCGTGAACATATCACAGCTCAAATAAATACCCTATTTGCAACTGATGTTTCTAAGTCGGTATGGGCCTTATTGGAAATTGGGATTCATCATGAAAAACAACATCAAGAGCTGTTGTTAACAGATATCAAATATATATTGGGCAACAATCCTTTGCTACCTATTTATGGTGCTACTATAGCCGAACATCCCCGAGAAGAACATCCAAAAGAATGGATTACCGTTGAAGGTGGCCTTCACCACATCGGACATCATACTTCGTCTTTTTGTTACGATAATGAGTTGGGGTATCATCAAGTATTTTTACAAGATTATGAGATCTCTAACAAACTGGTAACCAATGGCGAATATCTCGATTTTATTAGGGACGGTGGTTACCAACGTTTTGACCTTTGGCATGCTGAGGGATGGGACTGGGTAAAGCAAAACAGCATTCAAGCCCCGCTATATTGGCATCAAATTGATGGAACGTGGTATTATTATAGCCTTGCAGGCCTCCAAAAAGTTGACTTGATGGCCCCGGCATCACATATTTCTTATTTTGAAGCTTTTGCTTATGCCCAATGGCGAGGAGCACGCTTACCTACCGAATTTGAGTGGGAGGCAGCGCAGGCTTATTTTTCTTGGGGAAAACGTTGGGAGTGGACAGAAAGTGCCTATCTCCCTTATCCCAATTACCAGAAGGCACCTGGAGCTCTAGGAGAATACAATGGTAAATTTATGGTCAACCAGAAAGTACTTAGAGGTGGCTCCATAGCCACACCTAGCAACCATACCCGCCCTACGTATCGCAACTTTTTTCA
>JBCDGY010000138.1:0-8180 GCA_039414375.1 Bacteroidota bacterium
AATTTTCCATAGTTTGGATAGCACATCCCTTTTTCTATCCTTTCTGCAAGGGACTCCTGTAAATAATCAAGTAACGACTGGCAATTAATAACACGCTTTACACCCAACTTTCTGCCTTGGCAATAGGTATTGTAGGGTGGTATTAGCTTATTTAACAAAGTATGATACATGTTGTACAATATGACAGAAAAAAATTACTGTAGCTGTAACCAAAAAATACTTTAGACTAGAAAGAAAAAGGAATCGCAGTGTTTAATAACATCAATTTTTGGGAGGTTTACCACCTATTTCAACCGCTTCATAACAAAAGATTTTAGTCTCCCTTAGTCAAGCTTAATTTTACGATTTAAACTTGGTTACGTTCTGACCTTATTAACTTTTAATGACAATGCAGGCACTCGCCCTTTCTAAACATAAACACTATTTTTTAATTGTTGCATTTTTATGTTGCAGTGTCTCGCAGCTGAGCGCACAGACAACTGTTAACTTAGAAGATCAGTGTAACTGTGAAGTATTGAAAGGTACCGATGTTACTGTAGCTGGTGCAACCATTCCAGTAGCAACCACTGCAGGGGATTTATATGTAAACACCGATAGCGGTACCATTTTCTTTTGGGACGGTGATAGTTGGGAACTTACCGCATCAGACGATCAAAACGCTCAAGAGGTTAGCTATGATAACACCTTGTCAAGGCTTGCGGCTACCAATGTACAAGAGGCTTTAGACGAGCTGGGCAACGGTAACGAATGGACCAATGGAAATACTGGTAGTACTGATATCATCTTTGCCCAACAGGCTTTTGACAATGGAGAGAATGTATCCATCTCCGATGGAGGAAACCTTGCGCTTGGTCCTGTAGATGAGACCACTAAGCTAAATATAGGCAATACAACAGGCGTTGATAAGGCCATACAACTAGAAGGAGCCCAGCAGCCAGATCTTTATTTGCGGTTTGCGGATGGGCGGCGGTTTTGGCGTACTGATGATGCCAACGCCACCATCGGGGGCTATGCAAACACCCTTTCTGGTAGACTACTACGTACCTCGGCGCTACCTGATCAAACCCAGTCATGGAACAACATCGTAAAAACTGATGTTTATATCGAAGAAGGCCATAGCAACAATGCCACTATGGCAATACTAGATAATAACATTTGGGAGCCGGCCAGCCATAATACTCGAATAGGTAATTGGTATGGTAAAACGGTAAACCTTCGTAAGCGTGGACAAGCTGATTTCAACAACCAATTTGGGAGTTTTTTCAACATTTGGTCTGAATCAGGCGCGAATGGTAATGTGAATAATGCAGCACCCATAACAAGCAAAATAAGCCTATTTGGAGGTTCCACTAACTATAATAGAATTCGATTAATACACCTTGAAAATACCCTAAGTGGAGGATGGTCTGGTACCATTGGTGACTTTTACGGCTTGGATGTAATGGGCATTTCTTCAAACCGGGTTACGAATAGCCATGGTATACAAATTGGTGCTATCCGAAATGCAACAGGTTCCAATTATGGCCTTCGAATAGGAAACGTCTCAGGGGGCGCCAATGCTTATGCCATCTATACCGGTGACGGTGATGTAAGACTGGGAGGTTTGGTTGACGATACTGACCCAACCAACAAAGTAGTCGTTGCAGACACGGATGGCGTACTTAAAACAATTCCAGCGGCAAATCTAATAGCTTCAACCAACGACAACCCTTGGGATAATCCCGATGGCACCGTGGCCACTCAAAGCAGTACAGACATCAATTTTATGAATGGCAATGTGGGTATTGGGGATAGTACCCCAGATACTACGCTAGACGTAAATGGTGGAGATACCGAACCTCAATTACATATAAGCGGTGGGGCAAATGGACCCAATAGCGTTTACGGAATGAATGCTAGAGGTAATGCCGCGGGTGCCTTCTTTGGATATATGGGCAATAGTGCTACAGGGCCAACTGGAGCAGCCATTGTTGCAGGGGACGATAAAAATATGACCTTTTTTACCCAAAAATCAAACGCCGAGAGAGGTGATGCTTTAAATGTATCCAGCGCTAACAACATTCCTAGATTAGTTATCCTCAAAAATTCAGGTTTTGTCGGTATAGATATCAATGCCCCAAGGACTTTACTCCACCTTAAAAGAGACAATGCGGCTTTTAGAATTTCGTCTGATGCTACGAATGTTGAAAACTCTTCAAGAATACAGTTTGAAGAGGAAAACACCGGTGACGGGTTTGAATTACTATATGATGGTCGTAATCGCCTAACCCCTACAGGCACGGCCAATGGGACATTACGATTTAGAGAACTAGGATCGGGTAATGAAATTATGGCATTACTTCGAAACGGACTCGTAGGTCTTGGAACCATAGACCCCACGGAAAAAATTGATGTTGATGGCACCGCGCGATTAAGGGGGTTAACCGATGACACCAACCCCGCCAATAAAATTGTAGTGGCCGACACCGATGGCGTACTAAAGACCGCAACCACGGCAACTATCGCACCTATGGCTAATGTTTTTACGCCACCAGCTGTTCCGGTATCCATTACCATAACAGAAACGGGACGCACCCTTGATCTCCACCAGACTTATCTAGATTTTTACAGTAGCCCTTTAGTGAGCAATCCCAGCGCTGGCAGCTTACCAACCTATACCGAAAGTGAGCTTGACTATTTTGTATTGGATTACGACACTGCGGTGTTTAGTAATGTTACCCTAAACGATGCTGGCCTGCTGACCTTTGATATTATAAGCGTTCCACCGTCGAACACAGCTGACTTTACCGTGGTATTCAAAGTTAAATAACACCGTAATATTTTTAACATCAATAGGGGGCTGAAGATGCTGTTTTTTAGTCAAGAATAAATGGCTTTGTCTTTACCTTTGCAAAAAAAACTTGACCAATAAACTCGCCATAGTATTGCTGGTGGTATTACATCTTAAACCAATGATGAATGCTACTACATTGGTGGATTATTGGTTTAATCTTGAGCACATCAAAACGGTACTTTGTATCAATAAAGACCGCCCAGAACTAAAATGTAATGGGCAGTGTTATTTGATGCAGCACTTGAAAGCTAACGAACAAAAAGAAAAGGAAGACAAGCTACTAAACATCGAGCTTACCAAAACAGAATATATTGATCTGACTAGAATTCAGTTAGGGCAGCATTCCAACACTTCATACTTTTTCAAAGAACAACAATTCTATTACCATCTGGCCTCTTATCCGAGTCAAACCCAAGGTATTTTTCATCCCCCACGTTCCTAAGTTACCAATCGGCTAATCTATTAGGGCAGTGATTACAACACTCCCTAAATCTTGTATGCCTTAGGGCGAAAAATAAATACCACCTTATAAAGCAATATCCAAGACTAAAAAAAGCGTCAAAGGATGCAATTGTACTATGGATGTTATAGGTGACCATTAAAAAAATATCAAATGAACATAAAACTTTGGGCAGCCATAGGGCTTTGCCTTGTCGTGCAACTCGTTGTTGCACAGAATGTAAAGGGTATCGTAACCAAAATAGACGGTACTGCTTTGGAGCATGTAAATATCGCTGTTAGGAATTCCCAAAATGGGACAACAACGGGAGTAGACGGTAGCTTTACGCTTGATTTGGACTCTGGAAAATATGAACTCTATATATCCTATATCGGTTACCAACCGCAAACACTCGACATCAATACCCAAGATGGTCCAGTAGTGTTAACCATTCAACTTATGGCTAGTTTTTCAAGCTTGGATGAAGTTGTGGTTTCTGCCTCTAGGGAACAACAGTTACGGTCCGAAGTACCGGCAGCTATCGGTATTATTAACAATCGCGCCATAACCGAAACCAAAGCATTTGGTATCGATCAACTCGTGAACCAAGTACCTGGTGTATTCCTATCCACCTCTAGAGTTGCCAGTAATGAACAACATTTTATGGCAGTTCGATCCCCCATTTCCACAAGAGCGCTATTTCTTTATTTAGAAGATGGCTTGCCAATAAGACCTACTTCTGTTTTTAATCACAATGCTTTGTTGGAAATGAATGACATTGCTTACAGCAGAATAGAAGTACTAAAAGGGCCTGCCTCCAGTATCTATGGTAGCGAGTCCATTGGAGGTAGTTTTAATTTTATTACAAAGTCTCCCACTCCAAAATTGGAAGCTACTTTGGGCTATCAACTTAATGATATTGGCTTGCGTCGTTACGAAGTTGAGGTATCGGATAAAACCAGTGATCAATTTGGTTTCTACTTAGGCACCCACTTCGTGAATAGAGACGATGGTCCCATTGCGCATAGTGATTACGAAAAACTAGCCTTGACTTTTAAAACCGTGTATGACATCTCTAAAAAGCTAAACTGGACCACCGTTTTTGACGTGGTAGATTACCGTTCGGATATGACTGGCTCACTTTCTGAAGCCGATTACTTTGGCGGTAATTTTGAGAGCGACCAAACCTTTACAGAAAGGGATGCCCTTGCATTTCGATTGCGAAATACCGTAACTGCTCGATGGAACAACCGACAAAAAACAACCTTCAATGCAGTTTTTAGGGATAATAAAATGGATCAAAACCCCTCTTACCGTATTCGGCAATTTCGAGAAAACAGACAGTTAACTGGCTTTGGATCTGGGGAGGTTAACTCCAATCAATTTACCAGCTATATGGCTTTAATACAACACAAAGCGCAACTGGGTTTTAAGAATTCATCGCTCATTGTAGGAGGTACAGTAGACTATTCCCCCCAAGATTACGTATCGGAACGAACGAATGTAATTGTAGATACCGAAACTGGTCAAAATACGGATTTCAATATTCGGGAGAATGACTTCATTTTAAACTATGAGGCCAACATATTAAACTATGCGGGGTTTTTTCAGTATGAAATTGCCCCTTTAGAACGTTTAAAAGTAACGGCCGCTTTGCGCTATGATCGGTTTGAATACGACTACCAAAATCGTTCTTTAGCTATAGGGGTGCCTTCGGCTAAAGATAATTATGACAATTGGGCGCCAAAATTGGGGTTTAACTATAACTTCAAAAATGGCAATGGTCTTTACGCCAATTATTCCCAAGGGTTTACACCACCACAAGTATCTACACTGTATCGCAATAGAAACGAGTTACGAGATATCAAACCTAGCACCTATCACAACTATGAAATGGGCGGCTATTTCAAGTGTAATAACCAGTGGTCTTTTGATACAGCCATTTATCTATTGGAAGGGCAAAACACCCTGATTACCCTAAGAGACGACAACGATGTTTTCTTTAATACCAATGCGGGTAAAACGCGTTCTTATGGTATTGAATATGGTATTACCTATACCCCTATCCGACAGTTGTCTATAACCCACAATGGGAGTTATGCCTACCACCGTTATGTGCGCTTTTTCGATGCGGGGATCGACTATTCCGATACGGATAGGGAAACCGCTCCTAACCTGCTAGGCACTTCCTTGGTCACCTACCGACCCTTAGAAAACTTAAGTATTACCGCAGAACATGAAATGGTAGGTGACTACAATACCAGTTTTGAAAATCAAATAGAACAGGATGATGGTACTCGAAGTACAGCGACCTACGACGGGCATCATATTTTTAATCTTAGGGCAACGTATCGTTATAAGCATATTGAGCTATGGGCGCATTTTTTAAATGTGTTTGATGACCTATATGCCGCAAGGGCATCATTTAACCGCTTCCGCAACGAGAACAGTTTTACCATTGGGAATCCACGTGCCTTTCACCTAGGCCTACGACTGCATTTATAAAAAAGACGATCCATAACCTGCCGTATGACCATGCGGCAGGTTTTATACTCAAGAAATGAAAAACAAAAAATTAAACCTCTGGCTATGGAAATGGCATGTGATAGCCGGCCTTATATCAGCTCCATTTTTAATACTTCTGGCGGTTACTGGTGGTATATACCTCTTTAAAGAGGCGTATGAAGGCCCCAAACAAGAACAAATCATCAAAGTACAGCCGCAAGTGACCCACTACAGTTTTGAAGAACAGCGAAAAGTGGCCGACTCCATTCTGGGCAAGCCCCATAATGCTATGATCCTCACTTCAAGCAAATCAAAAGCTACCCAATTTGTATCAGGACGATTTGGGAAGAAAAAGAGTATCTATATTGATCCCTATACGAATACAGCAACAGGTAGTATTGCGGCTTCTGATGGATTGATGTATAAGGTACGTAAACTTCATGGCGAATTGCTACTGAGTACACCGGGCACCCTTATTGTAGAGCTCATTGCCAGTTGGATGGTCGTACTTTTAATCACTGGATTGGTCATATGGTGGCCTGCACGACAATGGCGATTACAAGGTTTGTTTATCCCAAGATTTCGCCAGGGGAAACAAATCTTACTCCAAGATTTACATGCCATTACCGCATTTTGGATATCTGGCTTACTATTACTGGTATTGGCAGGTGCATTTCCTTGGACAGATGTGGTGGGGAGCAACTTCAAAAAAGTTCAAGCCATCACCAATACGGGGTACCCAAAATCATGGATGGGTATTGGCTTGGCTAAACCATCTAAACGAAAAAGTATTTCGCTTGATCAGATCGTTGAGAAGGCAAAAGTGCATAACCTTCCCGGAACAGTTCAAATAGATTTTCCCAAAGGGCCCGCTGGGGTGTATAGCATTGGCAATACTTACCATAAAGATCTTAGCCAACAACAAAAATTTCATTACAACCAATATACAGGTACGCTGGTCTTGCAGCAAAATTGGGATTCTGTGGGCATACTCATGCGGGGTCGAATGTGGGTTATGGCCTTTCATCAAGGGCAATTTGGTAATTGGAATTGGTGGTTAATGTTCTTTGTAGCACTATTTTTAACACTATCCAGTACTGCTGCAATCCTTTCTTATTTTGCCAAAAAACCCAAAGGAAAATGGATCTTGCCACAGGTGCCTCAGCATTTTGTAATATCCCCAATAGTTATTGCCATTATTATAATACTTGGGATACTGTTTCCCCTGTTTGGGATGTCCGCCTTGCTTCTTTTGATCACTGAAAAGATTAGAAGTAAATACCATCGGCAATATGTTTAGCAGCCTTTGAATTTTTAAGAATGGAGCGCTGATACCTGTTAGCTTAAACCAGGAGACTGTTGTAGAGACACCTAAAATAAAACATCTATTTAGGGCTTTCAATATGGTATTTAACACATTTCAATGCTCCATTCCTGGATTACCGACTAACATGATGTATTTTTAAAGGGAAGGGGAAACAAAAATATTATAGGCTAGACGGCGACACCTCGTAATGTCAACACGAAGTAGAAAGAACGATAGTGTATTGGGGACGGGTTGGTTTAAAGTATAAAAGGTTTCTGATCACTTTTGGTCTGTTCAACATTAAAGTAGTGTTATATAATAGGCCTTTAATAATTTTTAGTTTCTCATTTTCATAAACGATAACATCTTGAAGGAATGAAGACGACAAACCACGACAAATGGAGAAATTTAAAGGGTACTGTATACGATACTCCGATCGTACAACTTGTTGAAGAAGCCATAGTAAGGGAACAAAAGGCCGGGCATCGATTAAAAATCTGTGTAGGATCCGATTCTCAGGGCTATGGCAGCCATATCTCTTATGCGACAGTAGTAGTTGTCGTACGTGAAGGAAAAGGAGGTTTTATGTTTATTAAAAATGAAAAGGGAAAGCCCCATATCGGAACCAAAGAACGGATGCTCAAAGAAGTGGCGCTTTCCGTTGAAACGGCCTATTCCATTTGTCAGGTATTAGAACGCTATCAAGTAGACTTAGAAGTGCACGCTGATATTAATACGGATGCCAAATTTGAATCCAATGTAGCGCTTAAGGAAGCCATGGGCTATATCAAAGGAATGGGCTTCACCTTTAAGGCGAAACCTAATGCTTTTGCAAGCTCCTCTTGCGCAGACCGTGTAGTTTAGTATAGTGGAAAGCGGTTCTTTTTTAACCGCGCTTTATTTACCATTCCATTTAAATTAAGTCACATAGCAAAAAAAGACTTTAAAAAAAGGAGGAGGGTGTAAACTGAACTCTGTCTGAAGGAATGACTATTAATTTTACTTTAGACAGAATCATGGAAAAAGAAGAACAATCAGAATTTGAAAGGAAGGTACTTGATCAGTTCATGTCTGGCAAGAACCTTTTCGGCAAGGAC
>JBCDGY010000139.1:0-8087 GCA_039414375.1 Bacteroidota bacterium
AAAAACCTACGATTAATTAATACCGCTATGAGCCTTTACGCCCTGGGCATGCTTTCTTCTTGCGTCCCTGACGAACTTGATGTTTTTGAAACTGAACAGGCGACGACCGATCTGGCGGATACACCGAACACGATTGATGACAGTTTGATAGCGCTAACCGAATTGAAGATTCCCGAAAACTTTGTGTTCAGTACCTCAAGGGATGTTCGGATATCTATAATTGATGGAGGTTCTAACGCACATTATGACGTTTATTCCTATGATTCTGAGAAGTTTGCCAACATTGCGCTGGAAGATGATGTGAACGGAAGTCCAATAGTACCATTAGCCTACGAGGAAGGTCTACTCGTTAGCCGCAATGCCACTAATGGTTCGTTGTCCTTTGTAGCTACAATACCTGATTATGTACAGCAACTCTACGTAAGGAAAAAAACTGGTTTCGAGTACAAGGTCGCCATTATAGATATTGTTGGGGATAGTGCCCATTATGATACCGCCAAGTCCAATAAACAAAAGAATATGGTATCCTTTTCAGCACGTATTTCCAACGGCAATAACAACAACGACAATGACGGTGATGGAATACTAAATGTCGATGACCTTGATAACGACAACGATGGAATATTGGACAGTGATGAAGGATGTGACAATAGTTCCCTAGCTTCATCTGAGTTTAATGGCACATTCGGAACACTATCTGGAGACACTAATCGTGACCTTCAAAATCCACCTTCAAATTATACTTTTGGAAGTGGGTTCAAAGACTTATTGTCTGAGGGAAGGTATGCTGTGGTAAATCAGACCAGTGCTTTTTCGGCCCGCGGATTCGCTAGTGATTACAATTATGCCGGGCATACCGACGGTAGTGCCACAGATGCTTTTTTAATTGTAAATGGTGCTCCGCGTCAAGGGGTATTCTATAGTGAAGAAATCGTATTGACAGGTAACGAAGAACATATCATTAGCTTCTATTCTGCTTCGATGAAAAATACCTCTGTTCAAGAAGGATATGAGCTGGAAGCTAGGGTAACTGATTTAAGCAGTTCTACCGTCTATACGTCCGCGGTCACCGGAGTGCTCACTTCGGGTACTTGGGAAAAAACGTCTTTAGTATTTACGCTTCCCACCACCGGTACATATTTGTTTGAACTTCAGAATCTCTCAACTCAGGCCGGTGGCAATGACTTTGCAATAGATGACATTAGCATAGCCCGTTCAATCTGTGCCGGTATTGATTCGGACAACGATGGTATCAAGGATCATTTTGATTTAGATAGCGATAATGACGGTTGTCCTGACGCTCTTGAGGGTGCGGCAAACTTTGTGGTTTCGGATCTGGAGGCGAACAACAGACTTGCCAGTAGCGTTGGTGCCAATGGTGTGCCCACAGTGGCTAGCGTAAGCGGTCAGGGCGTTGGCACGGCCCAGGATGCAGACCAACAAGATATTGAATGTGCGATTGAGGACGTCGACGGAGATGGCATTTCCGACGATGAGGACGATTTTCCGAATGATGCCCAAAGGGCTTTTCAACAGTCAACACCAAGTGCCAACGGTTGGGGTACCCTTGTATTCGAGGACCTATGGCCCTATATCGGGGACTATGACTTCAACGATACCGCTCTCAAATATAGGTTTACCTCCATAATGAACGCCGAGGGCAATGTTGTACAGATTGACATTCTTTTCGAAGTCACTTCAGACGGTGCGGGTCTTACAAACGCTGTAGGCGTGGAGCTGTCGGGCATATTACCGGCTCAGATATCGTCCGTGACCGGAAGTTTGCTAACAAGGAACGTCTTTAATATAGCGGCAAATGGTCTTGAGGCTAACCAAAATAATGCAGTTGTTATCCTTTTCGATGACAATGATAGTGCCCTTGGGAACCAAACGACGGTATCGGTGGCATTCGATGCACCAGTTTCCCCGTCCACCCTTGGTAGTGCACCGTTCAACCCCTTTTTGGTCGTAGGTGACGACAGAGCGCACGAAATACACCTGCCGAATCAATCAAGAACCACCCTTGGAGAGATTGTCTCCGACGAAGGATCGATGAGCCGTGATTCCGATGGCAATTACCTGAGCCCAACAGGGCTGCCATGGGCCATCAATATCATAGGAGAGTTCCCTGTAGCTAAAGAAAAGGTACCCGTGAACCAGGCATATGTACACTTCAACGATTGGGTAATATCTGGAGGGGCTATCTCAACAGATTGGTACGTTGATAGCCCCGGGTACCGGAATATCGAAAACCTAAAACAGTAATAGTAACGTACGAGTCTTAGGGAAAGAACAAACCCCGTGGAGCCAGCTCCACGGGGTTTGTTTACGTATTCCAAAAACCTTCAACTTTATTTTATTACATTACACTGTTTAATGATATAGTATACGTTCTGGACATCATCGTCTTCTTCTATTTTTTCCAATAGCTTTTCGACATCGGCCATGGCTTCTTCGGTCAATTTTTTGGTAACCTGTGGGATACGTTCAAAACCGGAAGACAAAATGTCAATATTTCGAGATTCGAGTTCTTTTTGAATATCTCCAAAACTTTCAAAGGGGGCGTAAATCAAAATACCATCGTCATCTATAAACACTTCTTCGGCTCCAAAGTCAATCATTTCCAGTTCTAATTCCTCGGGATCAATACCATCACCATTAATCCTAAAATTACAAGTGTGGTCAAACATAAACTCTACGGAACCGGAGGTGCCTAAGCTACCATTGCATTTGTTGAAATAACTGCGAATATTAGCCACCGTTCTTGTATTATTATCAGTAGCTGTTTCGATAAGAATGGCAATACCGTGGGGAGCATAACCTTCAAAAAGTATTTTCTTATAATCACCTTGATTTTTATCGGAAGCACGTTTGATCGCTCTTTCGATATTATACTTAGGCATATTTACCGCCTTGGTATTTTGAGTAACAGCACGCAGTCTGGAATTGGCATCTGGATCGGGACCACCTTCTTTGACCGCCATAACAATGTCTTTACCAATTCTGGTAAATGCTTTGGATATGGCTGCCCAACGTTTCATTTTTCGTGCCTTCCGAAACTCAAATGCGCTACCCATAGTTTGGATAGCGGACCACTTTTTTCAACTTTTCTGCAAAGGTGTTTACGATTTAAATCAATATTGTCCGACATAAAAATGAAAAAACCTTCGCAAGCTCAGTAAAAATAATTGTTATAAGCGTTTTATGATGTAGACCCCTTGCTTTTCCAAAAAGTTATAAAATGAATTTCATTGGTATCCTATCTTTTATAAATATCATACTTACAGTGCTATATCAAAAAGTCTTTGGTCTTTTTTCCAAAAGAATAGCGGTCTTAGGTCTTTTACCGGACACTAGTGAATTTAAATGAGTATTCTTACAAAGGTTAGTGCAACAATAGTTTCAATTAATTTAATATTTGGATATAGTCTATTTCCGATGCCGATATAGTCGCATCGGGACCAATAGTATTTTCAAATACCAAGTCTTTTAGCAGCTCTAGCTCTTGTTGACCAAAAGTAAGGGCAAGATTGCGCTGCATCGTAGGAATAATAATTTTTCTTTTTAAGAAGGTATTGTTGGTATAGGATTCGAAGAAGGTTATATCAATCCTTTCGATGTAGCTTTTAAAGGCCTCGAACTCTCTTTGGTCAAATTCCAGATATATATTGTTGAAATAGAGTTGGGTGGTTTGGCATATTTTACATCGAAGTAATTGGCCGTGTTCATTTTGAGAGAGGGTAACCAACTTATGGCTCATAGTATAAATTTTTAGAGAAGTGGGTCAGGTTTAATGATGCGTTTGACAAATACGGGTTAAATTTAATTTATTTTTATTTAGATCTATTTAAAATAAAGAAGTATTTTTATACTATTTTGAACACCAATTAATGGAAATAGTATATAACAATGAGTACGGTGCAATCTGTGCGGTTAAGAACAGTCCCAATCATGAATGCACGCTGCAATTGGTTATCGAATCAGTTGGTCTGTTCATGTCTAGAACAGATTTGGAATACTTTCTAACTACAGTACAAAAGCCATTTGAGCCATGTCAATGTCCACAATGTCAAGGTAAAATTGATAAGATATGGTGCAGGAATCCTATCATGGACCTATGTATCAAGTTCAATGGTTCCATTTCAAAAGGAATAGCGGAATTGGTTGAAGGTGCCCTTTTCGTTTTAGATATGCAGGATACGCTACTTCAAAATAATCTAACTGTAAAAAAATAATATTTATGTCGATGTATACATCTGTTGAAACCACCAACTTATCTCAACAATTGAGATGCCCAAAGGGTAGAGAAGGGGTCGAAATTAGCCAAGCCATGTACCACCGTAACAAGAATATGATTCAAGAAGCGATTCGGGGACTAAGGATTGGAAAGAGGCATCGTGTCCTGGAAATCGGTCCAGGAAGTGGGCAGCATGTAGAAGAAATCCTGGTTCAAGGACCTAATATTCGGTACTTTGGTCTTGATATTTCGGAGACAATGGTCCAAGAGGCCATGGAATTCAACTCAGAATTTATTCACGCGCGGCAGGCTTCATTTGAGCTTTATGATGGGAATCGGATTCCTTTTGTAAATAGTTTTTTTGACCGTATTCTTACGGTTAATACCATTTATTTCTGGGATTTACCCCAGCATTTTTTAAATGAGCTTTATCGGGTACTAAAGCCAGGTGGAGTTTTAGTTATCACCTGTGTTGAGGCAAAAACGATGCTCGATCTGCCATTTGTAGACAGTTCATTTGAACTCTTCGATATTCATAGCATGACTAGGCTGATATCGAGCTCTCAATTTACCGATTTTAGTATCCAGACCAAGACAGAACAAGTTCTTGATAATAGCGATAAAACTATAGATCGGGAATATCTCGTGATACGTTTAAAAAAGAATAATAGGGATTTGCAGAACAATGGGCCCCTTCAACCTAAAGCGAACTTAAAAAAATTGAGATGCCATGGCCGCTGAGAAGTTCCAAAAACAGAAGGTAGGCCTTGTTTTCGGATCGGATACTGGGACTACTGAGGAGGTAGCTTATTCTCTAGTGCGAAAATGTCCGTTTTGGGATATTGAGGTTATTGAGGTCCGAAAGCTTAGCAAAAATGACCCTTCGTTCTTCGAACGTTTCGAGTTTGTCATCTTAGGACTTTCGACTTGGTATGATGGTGATTTACAAAGCGATTGGGAAGACTATTTTGAAGCGTTCAAAACAGTTGATTTCAATGATAAGATCATTGCTATCTTCGGATTAGGCGACCAGTATGGCTATGACGATTACTTTATTGATGGCGTCGGTATGTTAGCTGAAGTCGTCATACAAAATGGTGGGAAGCTTATCGGAAAATGCTCGGTAGATGGTTATGATTTCTCTAATTCGAAGGCCCTTTTGGATAAAAATACCTTCTATGGCCTTGCCTTAGACGAAGATAACCAACCAGAAATGACCAATGACAGGCTCGACCATTGGATTGCGCAACTGAATTTAGAGTTGAAAAAAAACTACCATTTAATGGCTACTCAAATCTAGCCTCGCATTATGGGAAAACTAAATGTCTTGTGGATATTGTGTTTTGGCACCTTGGTTTATGCGCAAAAAAATGAAGACACGCTATTAAGGAAACTACTCATTGATCAGTTGAACTATTCCTATAGTGCTCAGAACTGGTTTGTCCCTGTTAGGCCCGCTTTGGAGGGACTTTCGGCCGAACAGGCGATTCGAAAAGACAGTGTAGAAAACCATTCTATCGGAGCGCTTGTTTCCCATATAGCGTATTGGAACGAGATATATTTAAGAGTTTTGGCTGGAGAGGATTTTTCAGACTTGGACATTGACAACGAAGAGACCTTTAAAGTACTCACGGATAGGGAATGGGGCGTTATCGTTAAGAAACTTGATAGCGTGCAAACAGAAATGGAACGGATGGTCAAGAATATAAGCGATTCAGAGTTGTCTGAAAGGGCTTCGGATTTGTTGAGTCTGACCTCTCATAGTGCCTATCATGTTGGACAGATTGTATACCTACGAAAACGAAATGGTTGGTGGTCAAAAAGTAAAAAATGATTTAAGGATGATAAAAACGGATATGTTGATAATCGGTGCGGGACCCACTGGCTTGTTCACGGTATTTGAAGCAGGACTATTGAAAATGAAGTGCCACCTAATTGATTCGCTTCCCATACCCGGAGGGCAGTGCGCGGAAATATACCCCAAAAAGCCCATCTATGATATCCCCGCCTATCCCGAGATCCTAGCTGGCGATTTAGTGGACAGGCTAATGGAGCAGATACGGCCTTTCGAGCCTGGCTTCACTTTGGGGCAACGTGCGGAAACACTAAAAAGACTGGAAGACGGTTCTTTTGTAGTTACTACAGATAAAGGCACCAAACACAATGCTCCGGTGGTGGTTATAGCTGGTGGTCTAGGTTGTTTTGAACCCAGAAAGCCCGTAATACCCAACCTTATGCAGTTTGAGGATAGGGGTATTGTTTATATGATAAAAGACCCAGAAATGTACCGTAATAAAAAAGTGGTCATTGCCGGAGGTGGTGACTCTGCACTAGACTGGTCGATATTCTTGGCCGATATGGCCAAGGAGGTCCATTTGGTACACCGTAGGAATGAATTTCGAGGGGCCTTGGATTCCGTTGAGAAAGCAAGTGAATTGGCCAAAGTCGGTAAAATACGGTTACATACTCCGGCCGAAGTAATCCAGCTTCATGGAAACGGTATACTCTCTTCGGTTATTATTAAAAAGAATGATGTAGAAAATAGGAGTGTCGAGGTCCAAACTGATTATTTTATTCCACTGTTTGGCCTCTCCCCAAAACTGGGACCCATCGCCAATTGGGGATTGCAAATCGAAAAGAACGCCATCAAGGTCAATAATGCAAAAGACTATCAAACGAATATCCCGGGGGTTTTTGCTATTGGTGATGTCAATACTTATGAGGGAAAACTAAAGTTGATACTTTCTGGCTTTCATGAGGCCGCCGTTATGTGTCAGTATGCCTATAATGTCATCAATCCAAATAAAAAATATGTTTTAAAATACACAACCGTAGGTGGAGTTGAGGGGTTTGATGGATCAAAGAAAGAAGCAGAAAAGGCTGTGGTTAAGAGTATTTTATAGATAAAAGAAGTTCATAAATCTAAAGAAAACCCTATGAAAGTATATATCGTTAGCCTTATTAATGCCATTGTATTGATCACGCTTTCCCTATGGGGCTACTTTTCATCTGCAACGCCTTCTATTACGGCATTGATTCCCGCAATTATAGGAGTGCTCCTCTTATTGTGTTACAAGGGGGTAAAAAACGAGAATAAGATTATAGCACACATCGCTGTGTTATTGACACTTGTTGTTAGCGCAGGCTTGATTAAACCTTTGATCGGTGCAAGCGAGCGCAATGATACTATGGCTATCCTAAGGGTCTTGATTATGTTGTTGAGCGCAGTGGTCGCACTTTATGCTTTTGTTCGAAGTTTTATAGATGCCAGAAAAAATAAACAACATAAAGATGTAAACTAGTATGCTGAAAACTTTGCTTAAAACCCTTCTAGTAATTTGAATGATGGAACGATTGGTTCTCGAAATAATGTATATGGTGTTTTGGTTGAGCATGTTTTTTATTGGTTATCCTCGTTTACAAACGCTTATGGTAAACCACACCATTTTTTATGGAGAGACTTGGCTAGAAAAGACCACACTAGCCCTCACATTCTTTTGTATGTTGTTGCTGCCTGCGTTTTATTTGGTCACACCATGGTTTGACTTTGCCAATTACCAATTACCGCTGCCCCATGGTATTTTGGGAATCCTATTGTTATCACCTAGCAGCTTTCTGTTTTATAGGTCTCACAAAGACTTGGAAGTGAATCAGTCGTCTAGTGCAACCATAGGGACAGCACAAAGATTTACTACGCGGGGTATCTACAATAAGATACGTCACCCTATGTATACTGCAATTTGGATATGGGCATTCGCTCAGCCTCTTTTACTCCAGAATTATATCGTGGGCTTAGGTGGAATCCTCAGTTTTGGACTGTTTTATTTTCTTAGGATAGATAAGGAGGAAA
>JBCDGY010000140.1:0-8063 GCA_039414375.1 Bacteroidota bacterium
CGCAAAGTATCCAAGGGCTCGGGTGAATATTAAGAATATTACCAATGGTATCATGAAGGGTACCTTAACCATTAAAGGCATTACAAAACCCATTACCGTGCCCTACAAGCGCGTAAATAGTGATAAGGGAATAGTACTCAAGGGTATGGTCACTATTGATCGCACTTTGTATGGTATCAACTACAATTCCGATAGTTTCTTTAAAAATTTAGGAGCCAATGCCATTAAGAATACTTTTGATGTTAACTTCAAAATCAAGCTTAATCCGCTTTAGTTTTGACTATTAATTTCAATTGGGCAGTTGTTGTCTTAGGAGTGATTATCGCCCAAGGGTTATTGGCCTCCGTTTTACTTTTAATAAAACCAGATAATAAAACCGCTAACCGTTTCCTAGGTTTGTTGGTGCTGGTTTTTTCTTTATGGCTCTGCGATTCGTTCTTTAATGTTTCGGGTATTTATCGCACAGACCCTAACTTTTACTTTTGGCCTATTTACTACTCCTTAGCCTTTGGGCCTTTGGTGTACTTTTTTACCAAATCTTTGGTGCGCAAGGATTTTGTTTTTAGGGCTGTAGATTGGTGGCATTTTGTTCCGGTTTTTATCCAAGCGGTGCTTTATATTGTCTTGAGACTGGGTACCTATCCAGATAGACGTTGGTTTTGGTTAGAAGTTCACAAGCCGTATACCTATAATTTAGAATTCAATCTGTCTCTTATTTCTTTGGTGCTATACTCCTTTATTGCTATTCGGTTGGTAAGAAGGTATCAAGTTTGGATTAGGAATGAGTATTCGGAGATTTCTACTATCAACCTCAAATGGCTCTATCAGCTTTTTGTTGGGATGGCTTTTTTGAGTGTACTTTGGTTGGGGGAAGCCTTACTCCGAACGTTTACAGCTTACCATACTGGACTAATGATAATTACCATTCCTATGGGGCTTTTGGTTTTGTTTATGGCCGTTGGAGGGCTACTGCAAAAGGCTATTGACGGGGGCGATACCGAAGCCCCTCAAATCATTAAAAAACCTCAAGAATATAATGCAGCGCTACTTCAAAAAGTGGTAGAGCAAATGGAAGCGCACCAATTTTATCTAGACCCTGAATTAACCTTGTCCTCCTTTGCCGAAGCCATTGGAGCGCGCAAACGTTTGGTGTCGCACTGCATTAATTTTGGCCTTCAGATACCCTTTATTGATTTTGTTAACCAATATAGAATCAAAGAATTTCAAAGACTGGTCGATCAAGCGGCTGCTGATAAATATTCCTTATTAGGGCTGGCTATAGAATCTGGTTTTAATTCCAAATCCACCTTCAACCGGGTATTTAAAAAAAGTATGGGAATTAGTCCGTCGGAATATCGGGCCAAACAACAGCGGTCTTTGCCAAATAGTTCATAAGAGGTTGGCGGGTTCAATAGTTGAAATGCTCGCTTTCTCAAAAAAATTGAAGATTTACCAACGATAATAAGTTATTAGCTGGCAAACAGTTGCGACATATCTTTAAAGGATTTGAATTCCAGGGCATTACCGGCAGGGTCCAAAAAGAACATGGTGGCCTGTTCCCCCACTTCGCCCTCGAATCGAATATAGGGCTCAATAATAAATTGAACGCCCTTGGCCTTTAAAGATGTAGCAAAATCTTCAAAAGTATCCCAGGCCAGCACTACACCATAATGGGGCACGGGTACCGCCTTACCATCTACCGCATTGGTATGCAGGGCTTCGGGACTTTTGGGCTTGTAATGGATAACAACCTGATGCCCAAAGAGATCAAAATCAACCCAGTGATCGCTACTACGCCCTTCGGTACACCCAAGCACCTCTCTATAAAACTGGCGGCATTCGGCTAAATTGTGAACGGGTATGGCGACGTGAAAAGGAGTAATTGAAGACATAGTGCTAAAGGTAATTATTTATTGGAGACCCCAATAACATCCCTTTAGCTAGAGATTTCTTTAATACATATTTGGGATAACGTCCTAGTTCCTAGTTATCGGTTTCTAAAAAATTGATAATCTGTTCATTTACGCCATTTTGATGCATCGAATGTCCCAAGCCCTCAGTAAGGACTAGTCGACTACCTTTCCAATGTTCATGTACTTGTACCGATGCTGTATGGGGTACCTGGGCATCTTGTTTATCGTGAAATAACAGTCCTTTCTTAGTATTGTTCGCTACAAACCGAGTGCTCGAAAACTCATGAAAATAGTAGCCAAACCATTGCTTTAGGCGTTTGTTCATAGCCTTTCTTACCCGTTCATTGAATTTGAGAATACCTTGAAACTGACCCATGAATTGCTCGAACTCGCTGGGTGACCCTACCGTCACTATTTTATCTACAGAGGAATTGGGATGGTTATAGTGATCAAACAAAATAGTCATACCACCCACCGAATGGGCCACTACCATAGCGGGTTTAAAGGTGTCCAGAAAGTGTCTTACGGCTTCGGCATAAAGGGGTACATGCAATATCTTTCCCGTGGAATAACCGTGCGCAGGAGCGTCAAAAGCGAAAATATCAAAATCGTGTTCTCGGAGTTTTTTAATAAGGTTACGCCAGCGATAGGTATTGCTCTCCCAGCCGTGTAGTAACAATACGGGTCCCTTGGTGCCTGGCCAGTGGTAAGACTGTAATTGCTGTCCGGCGGCATTTTCTACTGTGTGTTTGGCTGCATCTAAAAAAGAAGCTTGAACTGGTTTTACACGTCCCTTTCGTATCGTACAAAAAATCTGAAAAGCTTTCTCAGCTGCAACTTTACTATTAAAAAGGGAAAGCAGGTTTAACCATTGTCCGTAAGCCAGCGGAATAAGGCGGGAAAGGTGTTTTTTGATCATTTTGGTTACTTTTAGTAACTTACTCTTAATTGGTAACTAAAATAAAGCATATTTGCCAACAACGGCATGGTGTAATCTCTAAAACCAAGTAGTGATATGGAAACTGTAGTTGAAAATCAGCAGCTTAGGATGTCGAAAAAGTTAGAAAAAATGTTTGGGCATATCGATTATAAGAATCCGCCGGAGCTATGTCCTGTACGGGATGTGATATCAGTGGCCTCAGATCAATGGAGTATTTTAATTCTGTTGTGGTTGGGTTATTTTCAGGTATTGCGTTTTAACAAACTTAAAAAGTATGTGTATGGCATTTCTAATAAGGTGTTGAGCCAACGTTTAAAAGTTTTAGAAGCTAATGGATACTTAGAGCGCCATGCCTATCCCGAAGTACCTATCCGGGTGGAATACAACCTCTCCGATTTTGGAAAATCGTACGTAGAACGTTTGCTGGAACTTACCGAATGGATGCAAATGAATAGTCCCAAAATTCTGGCCAACAGAGCCCAATACGGCATTATTGATCCCAGCCCAGCATCAAATACTTAATACTGGCATCGTCGGGTATTTGCACCGCCTCAATATTGGCCATGGTAAAGCGGAGATTGTCTGGTAGTTGGTCTTTATCAATCGTAAAATATAGGGCACTTTCTTTAGGGAATACCACCACGCTATTCATAGTGGTTACTATTTTTTTGATCTCGTATTGGGTCCTTATGTCTTTAAAAGTACTTGTGGTCCCTATGCCAGCTTCTGTTTGAAACCTGGCATCGGCTACAGCAACGTGGTCAACAATGGGGAGGCTATCGGTGGTAGGGGTCAAAGTCAGTAAAAGGGCACCGCCATTCTCAAATACCTTTATTTTTTGCGCTTGACTGCCTAGTCTAGAACTGGTGGTGTCATGTACTAAAGAATCTCCTTGAAAAACACCTTCTAAATCACTTACAAGGGTATTCTTGCTTAACTTCCCGATGTGGTCTTCCGCAATTACGAAGGTTGGGTCTTTTTCTTCGCAGGCCATGGCCACGATCAACAATAAAAATCCAAGATATGGGGCAGTATTTTTCATCTATTTAAAATTTTGGAGTTGGCGAAGGTGTCTTTTTTTAATCATCAAAATAAGTCATGCCAAAAAAAGTTGATGTGCATTTCGCACTACGAACTTAATAAAAATTCAATGTTGGGACCTTGGCTGAGGGACTTAAAAAATGTGGTGCTATTTGTTCAGGCTATTGTACATTCTGGAACCTATGGTTAAACCATTTCAGGAGGGCAGGCGTTCGCGCATGGCTTCAACAATGCGAAAAGCAGCGGGGCAAATAGCTACATTTTTAAGGGTGAGGTGGGCTATTTGATGGAACTTTTTTCGGTTGGTATGGGGAAATTCTCGGCAAGCCTTAGGTCTTACCTCATAAATAGCACAGTAATGGTCTGCCCCCAAAAAAGGACAAGGCAATTGTTGTAACACCCAATCACCATCTTCATCCCGTCTTAGGTAGGTAGCTACAAATTGGGCGGGACGCATTTTAAAATGTTTGGCAATACGATCGATATCGGCCTCGGTAAATAAAGGACCGGTAGTTTTACAACAATTGGCACATTGCAAACAGTCGATTTCTGAAAATACCTCATCGTGCAGGTCTTGCATAAGGTAGTCCAAATGCTTCGGCGGTTTTTTTTTAAGTTTTTGAAATAATTTTTTATGAACGGCAGCCTTTTGTTGTGCCTCTTCAGGTAATTTTTCAAGGATATCCTGCATTAAACAAACTTATTAAAATTATGGCTCAGGTGTGGTGCCCTTAGGACTTTATACAGGCATTTTATGTCGTAATGTAAAGGCCTGACCGTTTATAAAACTCCGAGTCGTCAATCTTATGGTAAACCGTTTGACGCAACCTTCTTTTATATTGTCGTTCTTAATAACAAGGGAAAGGTGTAACGAATAAAATTTCCAATCAAAAATAAGAGAAGCTGTATTTACAATTACAATTGAACTCAGGTCAAAAGCTTATTGGAGAAAATGCACCTTTGTAGTATGGACGTTTTAGGAAAAGCACTTTTAGATTTTTGGGCTGGGGACTATACAGAAGATATCGTCACCATTTCTTCTTTGGAAGATACCGATACCATGTCTTTAACATATCTGTTTCGCAATTACGATCAAATGCCGTCTATAGAACAACAAGCGCTAAAAGCTTGTAAAGGAAATGTTCTGGATGTGGGTTGTGGTGCAGGTAGTCATGCCTTATACCTTCAGCAACAAGGTTTTGAGGTGGTTGGTTTAGACCAGTCTCCGGGTGCAATAGCGGTATGTCAGGCCCGCGGTCTGGGGCATACCCTTTGTTGCGATTTGCGAAGCCATACCGCAGCCCAATACGATACCTTGCTGTTATTAATGAATGGTATTGGACTAGCCGGTACCTTGGCGCAACTGCCCTATTTTTTAGCACATCTCAAAACGCTTATGAAGCCCAATGCCCAAATCTTGGTGGACTCTAGTGATCTTATCTATTGCTTTCAGGATGAGGAAGATGGGCGCTATTGGATGCCTACGGATGTTGCCTATTATGGTGAAGTTCGCTTCCAAATGGAATACAAGGCTCAAAAAGGCCCGATTTTTGATTGGTTATATTTGGATTATCTAACCTTAAAACAACAGGCCGAACAACAAGGATTGCAATGTGTGCAGTTAGTTGAAGGAGAACACTACGACTATTTGGCTAAGTTACAATTGCAATAATACTAGACCGTGAATATTGGTCGTTTAATTTAAAATAGGTTATGATCAAAAAGTGTTTTCCTTTATTCTTGCTACTGGGACTACTTATGGCATGCTCCTCTAACGACGGTGGGGGTGACACCACCGATGATGATGTTACGCCGGTCGACAGAACACCAAACCTAAGACCTACGGGAGCCTCTGCTAATGATATGCTTTCCAATGCTAATTTTGATCGGTTACATATTCAAATAGCTTCTGTATCTGGTTTTAGTCCTACTTCACAGACCCTAGTCAATTTTGAACAATTTATTCGGGAACGCACTTTTAAGCAACAGGTCGATTTTACCTTTTTACAATTATCTGCGCCGGATGAAGAATCGCTCGAACTTGCCGATATTGCGCGACTCGAAAATGAGAACCGAACGGCTTACAACGATAGCACCACCGTTGCCATCTATATTTATTTTACCAATGCACCCTCTGCTGGTGATGATGAGGACGAGGGTTTGGTTACCCTTGGTGCGGTATATCAGAATACCTCCATGGTGATTTACGAGCGTACAATTCGCCGATTAGCACAAGTGGGCGGGTTCTCCAATACGGAGGTGGAAACGGCTACCTTAAATCACGAGTTTGGGCATCTTTTGGGATTGGTTAACCTAGGCACCGTGCCTATCAATGATCATGAAGATACTTTTATCGACGGCAATGGCAATGTAGTAGGCAACAACCACTGTAATGAACCCGGCTGCCTAATGCGCGCCGAACTACAACTGGGTCAACCCATGTTTGCCAAACAATTGTGGTCCCACTTAAAACAACACCAAGCCCCAGAAATCACACCCATTTGTTCGCTTTCGGGGAACAGTGTGCTTCGGCTTTTACAATCCCGAACAGGAAAAAATGGTGCCGTGGTTCCGGAACTGGGCTTCGAATGTATCTTAGATTTACAGGGTAATGGTGGGCGCTAGTTGCTAGGGAAGTGAGGCCTGTGCATCATTTGGAAAGCACAGCACAACACTTTTTTAAAACCTTTCGTGAAGATCCGCTAAGGAATATTCAAGTATTTATGGGTTTGTAAGGATACCCGCCACTGTGGATGTTCCATGACATAGTCTACAATGTAAGGGACCATCTTCTCGCGAACACTCCATTCCGGTTGTAAATACAGCAGACAGTTTTCCCCAACCTTAGCGGCATGGGCTTCGGCAAATTCAAAATCACTTTTATTATAAACGATCACTTTTAGCTCATCGGCTCTCGCATGTATATCGCCAACAGGGCCTTTGATTTTTTTTGGAGAAAGGCAAATCCAATCCCAAATACCCGTTAGGGGATAAGCTCCAGAAGTTTCAATATGAATTTGAAGGTTCTTTGCTTTTAGGGCTTCTGTAAGCGGTTGCATGTTCCAGGTTAGGGGTTCGCCACCAGTAATTACAATCGTATCGGAATAGGCAGCGGCTTCGTCTACAATAGTGGTAATATCTGTTGGGGGATGGGTGTCCGCATTCCAACTTTCTTTTACATCACACCAATGGCAACCCACATCACAGCCGCCCACGCGAATAAAATAAGCTGCCGTGCCTTTGTGGTAGCCCTCTCCTTGAATGGTATAAAAGGCTTCCATTAACGGCAGCATCAAACCTTGATCTACCAGTGTTGTAGTATCTGCTATTGCCATAAGGCAAAGATAGGGCGCCCGTAGCGCTGCTACAAGATGTTACGATTACGTTTCTCCTAAGGGCTTTGTGCGGCAACAACGGCTATTTCGATTTTGGCGCCAACTGCTAAGCCGGCCGCCGCAAAGGTGGTACGCGCCGGCTTCTTTGGGAAATATTGTACGTACACCTCGTTAAAAGCTTTAAAATCAGCAATATCACTTAAGATTACCGTGCATTTCACGACATTGTCCAGGTTGAGGTTGTGGTATTGCAAGACTTTTTGAATGTTGAGAATGGCCTGTTTCGTTTCTCCTTGAATACCTCCTGGGGCCAGCTTGCCTGCACTGCGATCCATGCCGATTTGCCCCGAAAGAAAAAAGAGGTTGCCCACCTGAACGGCTTCACTAAACGGTGCTGTGGCACGAGCCGGATTTTCAGGAGGGTGAAAAATGGGAGAAGGAGGCTCTTGACTCCTTAAATTCGTGGAGATCAATAGAAATATTCCGATATAAAGGCTGGACTTATACAATAGCGAAAGTGACATAGCAGGGTTTAAAATTCAACAACTTAAGATCTTTGGCGGAGGGACTCAAAAGTGTTGTAACGTCCCAATGGTACAAAGGTCTCTGTTGTTGTCTTTTTACAAATTACCCTATTTTTATGATAAACGCTAATAAGATGGACCGAAAAGCACAATGCTTTGAGTTGTGCTGCTAGAGCCATGGTAAAACAAAACCCCGCTTAACGGGCCTTTGTTTTGATGTGGAATCGTTTACTCGTTTAAAGGTAAGTCAAAGGCACGCTCTAATAGTTCTGGGGTTAGTGTATATTCAAAGAAACGGCTACGGGTTTCC
>JBCDGY010000141.1:0-8019 GCA_039414375.1 Bacteroidota bacterium
AAAAATATAATAAAAAAATTATACAAAAATTATCATTTTAATGTTTAACTTTTTATATATTCGCTTAAACAAATTCTAATTAACTCTTACATATATGAATTCCTTGTTTATTAATTTACCGCTTTTTGCAGAAGTTAGCAAGATTGCTAACAACGACTATGTCGGTTTTACTTTTTTCGTAGGCTGTATGGCCATGATGGCCGCGTCTGCCTTTTTCTTTCTATCGATGAACAACTTTGATAGAAAATGGAAGACTTCTATCTTAGTTTCCGGTATTATTACTTTCATTGCCGCCGTACACTACTGGTACATGAGAGACTACTGGGCTGTAGTAGGAGAATCTCCAACTTTCTTCCGTTATGTAGACTGGACATTGACAGTACCGTTGATGTGTGTTGAGTTCTACCTAATCTTAAAAGTTGCGGGAGCACAGAAATCCTTAATGTGGAAACTAATTGTAGCTTCTGTAGTAATGCTTGTAACTGGTTACTTTGGTGAAGCTGTTTACACAACAGGATCAGGACCAGCATTATGGGGTCTAATTTCAGGTATTGCCTATTTCTACATTGTGTATGAAATCTGGTTTGGTAGTGCTAAGAAATTGGCCGAATCCGCTGGTGGGGCTACACTTGCCGCACACAAAACGCTTTGTTGGTTTGTATTGGTTGGATGGGCTATTTACCCAATCGGCTACATGGCAGGAACTACAGGTTGGTATGATGGAATCTTTGAAGGATTGAACATGGACGTTATCTACAATATTGGTGACGCCATCAACAAAATTGGTTTTGGTTTAGTTGTTTATAGTGCTGCTGTAGCATCACAATCAACTGCTAAAGTAGAAGCATAAGAATCTAGTTGGTTATTATTTTTGGTAAAGCTCTCGCCCTCACACCGGGGTGAGGGCTTTTTTATTTTGTTTAAACTTTAGTAGTTCTCCAAGGCGAACGCTAAAAAGATATGACCGCTAAACAAAACATATCTGTTATTACATTCGATTTGGTACAACAATACCTAGAAGTTGAAAGCCATTTTGTATTACAGTCCCTACTTTTTTCGAAAGCTGAATTCTAAAATTGCGTGCTTGCTCTTCTGAAGTACCTAGTATGGGCACCTGTTGGTAAAAAGAGTTAAACGCTTTTACCAAATCATAGATATAGTTAGCTATAAGTGCCGGACTGTAATTTTCTGCCGCTTCCAGTACTTTCCCAGGAAACAATTGAATGTGTTTCAACAAAGCCTTTTCCTTCTCATGAAGGCTCATAGTTGTATCTACAATAGCATCTGCATCAAAATCTGAAGCTTTTCTTAGAATTGATTGTATACGTGCGTAAGTATACTGTACAAAAGGCCCTGTGTTGCCCTGAAAATCAACCGACTCTTCAGGATTAAAAAGAATGCGTTTCTTAGGATCGACTTTTAGAATGTAGTATTTCAGGGCACCCAAGCCAATTGTGCTATATAGGCCACGCTTTTCATCCTCAGTATACCCTTCTAACTTTCCGAGCTCTTTAGAAAGTTCTTCTGCGGTGGCCTCCATATTTCGAATCAAATCATCTGCATCAACTACAGTGCCTTCTCGACTTTTCATTTTCCCAGATGGTAAATCCACCATACCGTAGCTTAAATGATATAGCGTATCAGCCCAGTGGTACCCTAATTTCTTCAAAATAAGAAAAAGTACCTTGAAATGATAGTCCTGTTCATTCCCAACAGTGTACACCATTCCATTGACATCAGGAAAGTCGGTAACACGCTGTAAAGCGGTTCCAATATCCTGCGTCATATACACCGCAGTACCATCGGCGCGGAGTACTATTTTTTCATCCAAGCCTTCATTACTTAAATCAATCCAAACGCTACCGTCTTCTTTTTTGTAGAAAACCCCTTTTTTTAGACCATCACTTACGACATCCTTTCCTAAAAGATAGGTGTCACTTTCGTAATACAGCTGGTCAAAGTCAACCCCCATATTCTTGTATGTAGTGTCAAAACCTGCATATACCCAACTATTCATTTGTTTCCAAAGCGCAACGACCGTTTCATCTCCCGATTCCCACTTTCGTAACATATCTTGTGCTTCTTGCAGTATGGGCGCGTTTTTTTTGGCTTCTTCTGTGGCTACCCCTTCAGCTTCCAATGCCGCCACCTCTGCTTTATACACCTTATCAAAGGCTACGTAGTACTTCCCTACCAAATGATCGCCCTTGAGACCGGAGGATTCTGGTGTTTCCCCTTTCCCTGATTTTTGCCAGGCCAACATACTCTTGCAAATATGAATACCACGATCGTTGATGATTTGTGTTTTATAAACCTTATGCCCAGCGGCTTTTAAAATTTCAGCTACTGCATACCCTAATAAATTATTTCGAATATGACCTAAGTGCAAAGGTTTATTGGTATTCGGAGAAGAATATTCCACCATCATAGCAGGTTTGCTATTGGCAGACGCAAAGCCATATTGCTCTTTATGGAAAATGCTATTAAAAAACTCCAGGTAATAACTGTCTGCGACCACCAGGTTTAAAAAGCCCTTAACCACATTAAAAGACGCTATTTCCGATACAGTTTCCTGTAGATGAGCACCTATTTTAGTCCCTATTTCAACTGGATTGCCCTTTACCGTCCTTAACATGGGAAAGACCACCACAGTGATATCCCCTTCAAAGTCCTTTCGTGTAGGCTGAAATTCTACTTGCTCCAGCTGTGCCCCGTAGATGGAAAACACCGCAGATTTTACTTTTTCGTCCAATAGCTTTATGAGCTGCATGCCAATTAATTTTCAGGGCTGTAAAACTACGTTTTTATGATAAGATTAAGAGTGCCCGGTTGGTCTGAAACGTAATTTTAAGGAGTAGCTTAGGAATACTTGTTAAACGTGCCACTACAGTTACCTTTTTAAGGTTAAGAGAATACCATTTGCATTCTTCAATTGATGATTACTCCTTGGTTTTCTGGCACTATTTTCCGAGAATAGTATTCCGCTTTTGAATTTATCATATGCTCGTTAACGTTTCGTATACCAATAAGGAGATCACCAGAAAAATAGATACTGAAGTAGGAAAGCCTTTTACTTTAAAGGAACGCTGGCAAATGGGTGGTATTGGTTCTCCAAAGCTAGAAATAGTAGCAGCTAGCGTGGAAATTCATAACCTGCTTATTCTGGACAATAACGCTGATTGCTGTAATATTGAAATGCGCCCCAAAGGCATTATCGTAGGCTTTCGTTCGCTTTTGGAATCCTATGCCTTGATAATTCCTTATTACAAATTAACGCTCTACAAGGGAGATATGGCCGTATATTCCATTTATCGCGATCACTACTTTATTAAAGTGCGATCGGATACCAAAGCTGTTCAGAAGTTTTTTAAAAAGCTCTTAGGCTTTAAAGCCGATAATGCTCCTACCGCTATTGACGATTTATGAAAATACTGCTAACAGGCGCTAATGGATATATCGGTATGCGTTTGCTACCACAACTCCTTGAGATGGGACACGAGGTGGTATGTACCGTGCGTGATGAACAACGCTTGTCTATTGATAAAGAAACAAGAGCCCGAATTGAAGTTATTGAAATTGACTTTTTAGAAGCTGTTGTTCCCGATAGGCTTCCTAAAGACATTGATGCCGCTTATTTTTTAATTCATTTGATGACAGCGAGCACGAAGAATTTTGATGCCCTTGAGGCCCGTGCTGCGGCTCACTTTAATGAATATGTGAAAGAGACCAATATCGAGCAAGTAATTTATTTGAGTGGTATTGTTAATGACGACAACCTTTCTAAACACCTATGGTCTCGTAAAAATGTGGAACGTATTCTGGGGGAAGGAAGCTTTGATCTAACGGTACTGCGTGCAGGGATTATTGTCGGTTCTGGCAGTTCTTCCTTTGAAATTATTCGTGATCTCTGCGAAAAGCTTCCGGTGATGATTACTCCAAAATGGGTGTTGACCAAATCGCAACCCATTGCCATACGGAATGTTATGGAGTTTTTAACTGGGGTTTTAGGGAACCAAGCCACTTATGGCAAGGCCTTTGACATTGCAGGCCCTGATGTGCTTACTTATAAAGAAATGCTACAACAGTACGCTGAGGTACGTGGCTTTAAAAACTGGATCTTTACCGTGCCCGTAATGACCCCCAAGCTCTCTTCTTACTGGCTGTATTTTGTTACTTCTACTTCTTATAAGCTTGCCCTTAACCTAGTAGATAGCATGAAAATAGAAGTAGTCGCCAACGACGATCGCCTTCAAAAACTCTTAGGCATTCAACCGTATACCTATAAAGAGGCTATTGATATGGCTTTCAAGAGAATCGAGCAAAATTTGGTTATTAGCAGTTGGAAAGACAGTTTGGTTAGCGGCAGCTTGCGAAAAAATCTTGAAAAGCACATCCAAGTTCCCAAATATGGGGTAATGCGAGATGTGCAGAAACTTAAACTACACGACGAACAGGCTGTTCTCGATAACATTTGGCGTATTGGGGGTGCTACTGGATGGTATTATGGAAGTTGGCTGTGGAAAATTCGAGGTTTTATAGACAAGCTTAGCGGAGGGCCTGGATTGCGCAGGGGACGTACACATCCCGATAAAATTTATCCGGGAGACGCCTTAGACTTTTGGCGTGTGCTACTCGCTGATAAAAAGAAGAAACGCCTCTTACTTTTCGCCGAAATGCGTCTGCCAGGCGAGGCATGGCTAGAATTTAAAATTGACGATACCCAAACCCTTCACCAAACCGCTACTTTTAGACCAAGAGGACTCAAAGGACGTCTTTACTGGTATAGCGTGTTGCCCTTTCACTACTTTATTTTCGGCGGTATGATTCGCAATATTTCCAAGGTTGCTGTACGCGATAATGTAACAAAAACGGCTTAAAGGCGTCTACCATGCAACCCTAGACTCATTTTAGTGGTCTATACTTAAAAGAACATGCTATATGAATCAACTAAAAGTGTTGTTAGGCCCTTTGGTCTTGTTGTTCCATAGTGGCCTTATTGCACAACAAGTGACGGCCAGAGTAATGGACGCCAAAACCTTGAAAGGTATCCCCTACGCTACCATACAATATGGCCCACAACGAGGAACAATTACTAATGAAGAAGGACGTTTTTCAATAGCCCTTGATAGCACGGTAACCCCACAAGATTCTATACATATTTCTTCTATGGGGTATGAAAAGACTACCCTTCCCTGGACGCAACTACAGGATACTATTATTACCATCGCGCCAAAGGCGATAGCCCTTAATAGCGTATATCTTTTTGACCAAGAACGCTCTGTAGACGAGATCATAAGACTGATGAAGGCAAAAATGCCTCAAAATATCAACACACAGCGAGTACGGCAACGGTTCTTTTTAAGGCAATCGGTTTTTAATCATATTCAGAAGGCTGACCTAGGCTTTGAACGTTCGTCCATTGCCGAACTGGATAAGGATTTGATAGATAGTATTGCCCTATCCATCCCTGAATACTCTTACCACTATACAGAAACCCTAGGCGATCTCTTTAAGGCCAATGGCGACAATAAGATTGATATTATAAGAGCTGCAGAACTGTATGACAAAACAGCCTTCAATTCAATAGATGACTTTTCTGATCAAATCGAGCGCATTTTTAAAGCTAATGTAAAACCAGACTCCTACCTTAAAATCAAGTCTGGTATATTTAGCCAAAAAGTACAGGTAGACTCGCTATTGCAAGAAACCGACAAAGAAACTGAGGAAGTCCTATCTGAAGAATGGTCTAAAGAAACCCCCGATGACCTTTTAAACGCTCAAAAAGATATTTTTAATGAGATTCTGGGAGAGGTATTTTATGCCGACGATAGTAAAGTAGATCTACTGCGCAAGACTCGTAAATATGAATTCTCTCTGGTAGGACATACCGATATTGAATCTGATGGCGTGTACATTATTGATTTTGTACCTAAAGGGAGTGCCCCTTTCCAAGGCCGGCTTTATGTAAACATGGAAGATTTTGCCGTGATGCGTATTGATTTTGAAAATCTAAAAAACCTTAGAAATTTTAGATTGCTTGGTATTTATTACAGGGAGACTAAGTTTAAAGGCACCATGCGTTTTGCATCGTTGCCCAATGGTCGTTACGAGTTGTCCTTTTTAGACCTTAGTTTCGGGCGTTGGTTTCGAATGGACCGTCCTTTGGATGTAATTGAGAAAAACAAAAACGTTAAAGGGAGGAGAAAACAGAACGAGCTTCGACTTAATATTGACTTTCAGATGGCCAATACCCACAAATGGGAACTGGTGGTTTACAATAGTGATTTAATCGCAAAAAATGAATTTGAGGATTTCGAAGAAAACCCCAATATTAAAGCCCGCTATATGCCGCAATACGATCCAGAATTTTGGAAAGGTCATACCATTATGGAACCCAACCAAGCAATACGCGAGTTCTCTGTAGCTACAGAAACCCTAACTCCTTAGGTACGAGCAATGGGGAATTAACCGTTAAACTTTAGGCAAGAAGATTTCAGCCATCATGCACCTCGCTGATCCACCGCCACAAGTTTCAATGGTATCCAAAGGGCTGTGTACAATGTTTGCATGCTTAGTGATGGCGTTAACCTGGTCTTGGCGAAGACTGTTATAGGCCTGAGTACTCATTACCATCAGTCTTTGTTCGTCTTTTCCAATCACCTGAAGCATATTTCCAGCGAAAGCATGCATTTGGGCTTCCGTAATAGGGATAACTTCCTTCCCATTTTCTTTGATATGCTGCACCACCCATTTGCGTTCCTTAGGGTCATCAATAGCATCCAAACAGATCACAACAAAGGTTTCAGCCATCGCCATCATAACGTTGGTATGGTAAATAGGTCTTCTTTCGCCTTCCACCGTTTGGTTGGCCGTAAAAATGACTGGAAAACAATCGAAATCTTCACAGAATTCTAGGAATAACGCTTCATGGGCACGCTCAGAAAGTGCACAGTAGGCTTTTTGATGCACACGATCTTTTAAAATACTACCCGTCCCTTCTAAAAACACTCCTTCCTCTTCGGCACCAGTATAATCTAAAACAGTTTCGATGTGAAATCCTTCGCTTTCTAATGCATTAAAAATAGCTGACCGGCGCTCTTTCCTTCGATTGAGGGCAAACATGGAATATACCACAGCGGTACCACTATCATGGAAAGACACCCAGTTGTTGGGGAAAATAGAATCTGGGGTATCGTTTTCTTTGTTATCGTCTACAACAATTACCTGGACACCGTTTTCTCGTAATACCGCCACAAAGTTGTCAAACTCTTTTTGCGCTTGTGCATTGATATGTTCGTCGCGCATCTCAAGATCCTCTTGAAAGTAGTTGTTTACAGCGGTTTGTTCATTTTTCCGAAAGGCCACAGGGCGCACCATCAGGATGGTATTGGTTATCTGCATAACGGATTCTTAAAAAGGCCCTAAATGTAGCGATTCCTGCATTCATTGTATAACAAAAAATGCTTTAGCCTAAACTACATAACTACCCCCGTATTAAAGGCAAGGTACTACAACGTAAAAGCCCTTCCTGCTTAGCAATCTCTGCATAGGGAATTTCCTCCACTGTAAACCCTTGTTCTCGAAGCCAGTTGTTTAATCGCGTAAAGTTCCTTTCAGAAACTACAACTTCAGGTGAAATAGAAAAGACGTTGCTAAACATTTGATACATTTCCTCAGCGGTAATTTCAAATACGTTCTCCTGCCCAAAGAAGTCTACTAGCCAGTGATAGTCGGCTGGGTTTAAAAAGCCATTTTTATGAATAATAGCCTTGTCTGTGCCTACAGGTTGAAAGCAACAGTCTAAGTGCAACGCATTCTCCTTAGCATTGGTATTGGATTTTCGCAATTCAAAAGCCTTGACTGTTTTATTTGGAAACTGTTCTGTCAAAAAGGTTACGGCCTCGTTGTTTGTTCTAGCAGTGATATAATCCGGATAATCCAGTGCAGTATAGGTCCCTACAAAAATATAATCACCCCATGGCATTACATCGCCTCCTTCAATATGGACTTTTTCTGGGG
>JBCDGY010000142.1:0-7963 GCA_039414375.1 Bacteroidota bacterium
CATCCATCAACTCTTCGTTCATACTATATCCATACTCTTTTTCCCGTGCTATGGTAGCCCCACTATCGGCTAAAGTATGTTTCCATTTAAAGTATTGGTTCTCTGGATTTACAAATTGCAGTTCAAAATCTGCCTCTCCGTCATTCCACTCGAAAACTAAACGGGTCCCTTTCAATTCTTCTTCAGCAACGAAAAGATTTTTTGCGTTGCTACCTTTTACTAAAGCCCTTTTATTGTGAAACAGTAGATTATTGAATTCTCTAGTCATAATAGGATCAAAATCCGTGGTGTCGCGATTTAAGAATCCCTCCTTGATAAGATAATCGTAACGCGCATGTATCGCAGCGGCCTGACTAGGCTCTTTAATATTTCGATAACTATTGGCTAAATCTCTATAACTCTGCACATAGTTAGGGCGGTTCATAAATACTTCTTTATAGAGATCGTGGGCCTTAGTGTATCTGCCTTGTGCCTCATAATGATAAGCCAAGGCTTTTAACAAAGCTGAATTATTTTGAAAAAGAGCTTTACTTTCTTCAATAACATTATCAGCATAGTTGGTAGCATCCCAGCGATCTGTAAAATATTGATACGCGTCTAAAACAAAATATGGGGATTGCGTGTAGTTGGCACTATAACTTTCAAAAGTTGCCTTCGCCTCTTCCAAAGAAGTGGCTTCATTAAGTTCTTGCAAATACGTGGGCGCATTTTGAAGGACTTTGTTTTCGGACAGCGCCTTACCATCTGCATAATTGTTGCGTAAGCGGGCTTGATCTCTAAATTGTTTGGGCAGCTGTGTGCCTGCAAGGGTATTAATAATGATTACCCCACCTGTACCCAAATTACCATATTGTGCGGAGGTCGCAAAGTTATTTAAAACCGCTAAGCGTCTAATGTTATTTACATCTATCCATATAGGAGCGGTAGTAAAAATTTGCCCATCTACATCAAAAACAGCTGGTCTAGCATTTGATACAGAACTAAAACCTCTAATATATACAACACCTCCTTGTAATAAGTTACCTCTAGAATCTTGAAGCTGTGGTGTGCCTGAGCAATTACCAAAAACCGTTATTCCAGGAAATCTATTTCTCAATAGATCTAAAACACATAAATAAACTGGATTTATGTCGTCGCCATCTAAAATTCTAACCAAGCCAGCGGAACGGTCCCCATCTAAATAGCCATAGGCGGTTTTAATTATGCGTTTGTTGGTAGAATAGTCTAACTCCAAATCTTTTTGAGAACGCCGTCTGCTTGCATTGACTACTACTTCGTCTAATTCTTCTATGTCTGGCACCATTGCAGGATTCAAAAAACGCGTCACGTCTTCAATTCGAATGGTAAACGTTTTCATACCGGTGTAGCTAAATTGCAATTGATCTCCAGTTTCCACACTTATGGAATAAGTACCAGCATCATCAGTGATTGTTGAAGTCGACTTATTCAAATTGTTTATGTTCACCTGTGCCAAGGGTTGTTTACCATCGGTAACAGTGCCTTTAACCATACGTTCTTGGGCATACCCTGAAAAAATGAAAAGCAATAATACTGGGAGAAGTAACAGTGTTCGCATAGGAGTAGCATTTAAATTATTGACTGACTGTAAGATAGCAATTAACATCATACATCGTTTGTTGATTAAATAATAATTAACAATCCTCTCAAAAAGGATGAAAATGCAGCCTTCTAGTGACTATGCGAAGGGGTAACCCTTGGAATGAGTAAAAACTGGGTTTGTCGGTCTTTTACGTAACGAAATCCTGCTTCCCCAAAAAAGCCTGCCTCTTCGAGCATAATGCGCACATCGGTATTCCATTCCGAAATCGTAACACTAGTATTTAATTCGATGGCATATACTGTATTATGGCGTAAAGGATAATTTTCACCGTCATCTTTGGACACTCCTTCTTGGGCATCCCACATGCCGATAGTAGTTCCCGCAGAATGCCCATACAAGCCTAAAGGATGGGTATAGATTACTGGGCGGAAACCCGCCGCTCTGCCTTCGGCTAAGGCATTGGCTAAAATCTGATTACCGGTGCGTCCTAGGACCATGTTGCGCGTTAAAATATCTTGTACGTTATTCCCGGCTTTTAATGCCGCTATCAAAAAACTGGGGGCGGATCTTTCTCCGGGTTTCAGTACATAGGCCAGCTCTTGGCAATCGGTATGCAAACGAAGGTAGGAGATACCAACATCGCAGTGCACCATATCCCCAGGAAGAATAACTTTATTCTCCGGTCCTCCGGAGAAAGCATAGTGTTTTATCGCTTTATTTAGCGCACTACGCTGTACATCCACTATAGGATGAAACCAAGTTTTTAAACCTAAATCTGTTATCTTTTGGCGTATCCACCAACGAACTTCATTAGTGGTTGTTATGCCGGGAACAATCACTTTTTCAGAAAAGGCTTCTGCAATAATATCATGGGTTATGCCTACCAGTTGTTCATAAATCGTCATTTCCCTTTCTGTTCGTGTCTCTATCCATCGTACCGCTAATTGCTCAGCAGAAACTACTCTAGAATAATATTTTTTTTGTAGGTATTTTAGAAAAGCCTCATAATCGGTTTTTACCAAACCATCGGCAATGTTGTGATCTTGAGAAAAGTTTAAACCAATACGTTTTGGGTTTCGGGCTGCGATCAATTGTGCCAAACGCTTCCATTGATCAGGTTCCTTTTCCTTATCCCAAGACGAAATAAAGTGTTCTCCGACATTATACCGAGCAACGGCTATTTTGTGAAGGGTGTCTTTAGATTTATCTCTGTAAAATAGCAACATGGTTCGTCGCCTTGCATTTAACCAAGTGGCGGGTAACATAGTGCGCAATACGGGATCTTCGTTGTATTCTCTTGAAATCAATATCCACATATCAATTTCAGTGTCGTCCATAAGCTTCGGTAGAAGATTGTCTAATCTGTCAGCTAAAATCTCATCGACTACCCTGGCCCTATCTTGTTCTGGAAGAATGTATTGCGCATTAGCAAAATAAAATCCTAATAAAAGTGATGTCAACCAGAACTTCATCTATTTGTAGTTTTATGGCGCAGTGAAAATGAATCAACCGTAGCTATTTACATCCTTTTCGCGGCAATTAGTTTACTCCTAAATTATCAAAGTTTTCGTTTAGAATGGCGTCCAAAATGGCCTTTCGACGTATTTTTCCGGTTTCAGTTTCTATAAAACAATCTTTAAAAAAGACAGTTCTAGGCATTTCATATTTAGCCAACACCCTGGAAACCCTAATTGTTTCTAGTAATTTGTTTACTGGAATCGCCGACCCTTCAATTACTAAAACCATTTGGTCTCCTAATTTTTTGTCAGGCATACCAGCAACGAAAAAACGTTGTTTTATAAATGGTGCGAGCTTTTCTTCTATTTGTTCGGGAAACAATTTAATTCCTCCGGAATTGATGACATTATCCCAACGTCCTAACCAGCTAAAGTGCGTTTCGTCTAATAGTGCTACGATGTCATTAGTGAAAATAGTTTGCGAGGCTACTTGAGGGGCTTTAATCACCAAACAACCGCGATGGTCTTGGGTGATTTCGACTTGTGGTAATATTTCGAAACCTACCGTATCCTCTTTATTTACTGGTTTAACGGCAATGTGCGAAACGGTTTCCGTCATGCCATAGGTTTCATACACTGAGGTTGTTATCAAGTACAATTGTTTGCGAAGGGTACTTGTAATTGGGGCCCCTCCCACTATTAGTATTTTAATCTGTTTCAGTTGTGCTAGGGAGCTTGATACTTGTAAGGGAACCATAGCCACAAAATCATAGTAACTTTTAAGTCCTTCTAAAGGTTGTGAGCTTGGAGCTATAACATCCAGAGATAGGCCCAACACCAATGCCCGTACGAGCATCATTTTACCAGCAATATAGTTTGCAGACAAACACAGTAAAGCTTTATCACCAGCTTCTAATGCAAAATAGGCACCAGTAGCAAGGGCAGAATTTTTCATATGCACTTTGGACAACCTTATTCTTTTTGGATTTCCGGTAGATCCAGAGGTCGTAGTAGTAATGAAATCCGAAGGGGACAGCCAGTCCAATAAAAAATCACCAACCGCATTCTTATAAGATTCCCCTGATGAGATCCACGCTTGTGCTAGGTTAGCAAGCGATTTTGCATCTAGTTGGTCATCATTAAGCTTAAATAGTGGGTGTACCTGCATTTTCTGAAGCTAAGAATGCCACTTTTTGCATTACTCGCCCTGCGAGTTTTTCTTTCCAGTTTCCCCAATGGTATTTCTTAGCAAAGATGAAGAGTAATATGGGGAATAGTACAAAAACAGGAATGAAGGCATCTAATCCTAAATTGGGCTCTGAGATGTCACGATAAATAGAGTCTGTTTGAAAGGCAGTCCAATCGGCAGTAACCAAAAGTGCAGTTATTAAATTGTTCGCGGCATGAAATCCAAGGGCAAGTTCTAAACCTTCGTCCATTAGGGTTATTATGCCTAGAAAAAAACCAGTACCTATGTAATAAACCATAATGCCTGGTCCTAATTTTTCCACTTCGGGATTCGCGAAATGCATTAATCCGAACAAAACAGAGGTAATGACTAAAGGTATCCATCGATGTTTGGTTATGATACCTAAACCCTGAAATAAATACCCTCTAAAAAAGTATTCTTCGAAACTAGTCTGAAAAGGGATAAGCAAAATAGCAACAATAGCTAGGGGCACAAACTTTTCCCAATTAAAATTGAAGACGTAGTTATCAGGTGAAAAATAGACATCGACCAAGGTAAAAACAACAGTTAGTCCACCCCAAAGTGCAAAAGCAAAACCTATACGACCCCAGTCTATTGATTGTCGCGAAGTTGTTAGCGCGGTTATGGATTGTGGATGTACCCATTTAACCCATGATAGTAATAAAAGTAGCATTACTGCAAATTGCATTAGGCTTTCAGCTAAAAACTTTGTAGCTCCTTTTTGAGCTACTTGTCTTGCCATTTCAGCTTGCATATCAAGCTCGATTAAAGAAGAAAGCAAAAAACTAAGCACAATAAGACCAAAAAACAACGAGGGAATAATGAAGTACTTCCACATTCCAAGATTTCCTCGATATCCTTGTTCTATGTACATAGTTGTGCTATTATTCTTTGCGGCCAAGATAGGTGTTTTCTGTAAAACAGCTGTCCTGCATCTACTTCGAGCGGAGACGGTATATTGTTTGTAAAAAGGCTACCAGTACCGAGACCTTGGGGCATACTGTTATCCAAAGTAGCCGCCCATTGTGCAATGGCATTAAGGCCGATATTACTTTCTAAAGCACTAGTTACCCACCATCCAATACCTTGCGCTTCGGCTAATGCAATCCACTCTTCTGAACCTTTATATCCACCAATAAGACTAGGCTTAAGAATTACATATTGAGGATTTATAGTTTTGAGTAATTGTTGTTTTTCCGACAAGTCTACAATACCGATAAGTTCTTCATCCAAGGCAATTGGTAACGGCCCATTTGAACAAAGTTGGGCCATAATTTCCCAATTTTTAGGCATTATCGGTTGTTCTATAGAATGCAACTCATATTCCGCTAAACGTTGTAGCTTGTCTAAAGCCTCTTTGGGTTTAAAAGCACCATTGGCATCTACCCGTATTTCTATGACTTCTTTTGGAAATTGTTGACGTATAAAGCGTAACAAAGCCAATTCTTTTTCAAAAGCTATAGCGCCAATTTTCAACTTTATACATGAGAAACCTTTAGTAAGGTGCTGCTCTATTTGGGTGAGCATAAAATCCTCATTTCCCATCCATACAAGGCCATTAATCACAATTGGTCGTTCCTCTTCGGTGAATGGAGAGCTAAATAGTTTATGAGGGTCTTTAGCATTTAATGATCGCGCAGCCTGCTCCAAACCAAATTGTATCGACGGATAGGCTTCTAAATCTTTAAGTAATTTTGGTATTCCTCGATCGATGTGTGCACAGGTCCAAGCTAAAGTAGATTCATAATCGGGTTTATCATCTATGCTTAAACCCCTCAGCAAACCACATTCCCCAATACCCCACTTACCGTTGGACTCCAAGACTATAAACCAAGTTTCCTTTTGGGTAAGAACCCCTCTAGAGGTACCGCTAGGCCGTTTAAACTGCAAGACATATTGATAATAGTGTGCCTTCATAAATGACAAAGGTAGGATATGCTAATAACCTAAGTTCATTTCTTGTTTAAAGGCTCTAGTTGAAATTGAACCAGAAACGAACGCCATCTTGATTCCTATCTACATTGAGTTTGGATTGTAATTGATTTACCAAACGATTGATTAAACGTAATCCCATAGAGTTATGGGTGCGCTCTTCGGTATCTACAGGTAAACCAACACCATTATCGGAATATTCGAAGTAGCCTTGTTGTCCATTTTTGCGAAGATGAATGTAGATTTTACCGTTGTCGTCACTCTCTGGAAAAGCATACTTAAACGTATTGGATACCAGTTCGTTCAGGATCAAACCAAAAGGAATGGCACGATCAATGTCCAATTCTGTACCTTCGGCATCTACAGTAATACTAATATTGTGCCCCCCTTTTTTGTAAACCGACTGCACACTATTAATTAAGCTTTCAATATAACCCTGCATTTCGATTACAGAAAGATCTACATTTTGATATAGTTTTTGATGTATGAGCGCCATGGCTTTTACCCTACTCTTCCCTTCTTCCAAAGCCACAATAGCCGATTTACTTTTGGTATTTCTAGTTTGAAGACTTAAAAGACTAGAAACCATTTGCAAATTATTTTTTACCCGATGATGTATCTCCTTAAGTAGGGAATCCTTCTCTTTAAGGGAATTCTCAATAATGTGTTTTTGCTCGGCTATAAGGCGTTGGTTTTTAATACTTTTCAAATAGGCATATACCAAGCCCGCAAATCCTAGTAGTGTAAATATCAATGAAATAAATACAAGATTGATACGCTCGTCCTTAGCTTGAATTTCACTTCTAATTTTTTCATTAGCCAACTTTTGTTCGCTAATAATTTTTCTTGAATTTTCAAGATCCGAGTCACCAACGATAGCTACTAACTGTTGGTTAAGAATAGAAACCTCGCGTGCTTTTAACGAATCCATTATTTGTTGGTTACGCTTATAATAGGAAGCTGCACTTTTATAACTTTCTAATTTGTGGTAGTAATTGGCTAACAATCTGTTCTTTTTAATCTCTTGTTCTATCTCCATATTCACTAGCCCCTTGCCTAGCAACTTTTTTGCTTCAGAGAGCTGTCCCCGGCGTAGTTGTGCTTCCGCTAACCCTAAACTATTATCGATAATATCTTTTTGATAACGTGAGCTCTTGAATTCTTTTAATGTAGCAATGCTTTCGGTTAAGAAAGGAACGGCCGTATCATTTTCCTTTAAAAGGACATGACACTTTCCAATATTACCAGCTATTACTGCTGTAAGTGCTTCACTCTGGCGAAGATCGTTTTTAGACTTCTGCTTGGAAATGTCATTGTTGTATACTTTTAGAAACCCCAAGGCCTTATTAAATTCATTAATTGCGGTGGAGGCCGACTTATCCATATATAAATAGTAACCTATTTTATTATGATGCTTGGCTAAGCCTAAATGATCATTATCTGGAATGGAAACCCCAACAGATTGAATATATTGATTCATCGCACGGCGATACAGTCCCATATTGGCATAGATGTCAAAAAAACGGACACGTTCAATATTACCCAACTCTTGCATTCGCTCACGAGTTGCAATTTGTTTATCAAACATTTGAAGCTTACCATAGTTATCATCCAACAATTGTAATACAAGTGTTGTTGTTTTAGTATCTATGGTGTCTGCTGTTTTGTACAAGTCGTTGGCTAGAGCAATACTTTTATCAAAATCCCCAATATCGTTGTATAGGCTCGCCTTTATCAGACCAAAAGCTTGGATTGCCGAAGAATCTTTAATCTTTACTGCAGAACCAAGATATACTTCTACAG
>JBCDGY010000143.1:0-7955 GCA_039414375.1 Bacteroidota bacterium
GGAAGAAATACCGAAATGGAGAAATTACACAAGATAGATTACGCTATGGTCGTTTAAAGACCACATTTGATGCTTTGGGTTTTGCTGTGACAGATTCAAAACTCCATCGGCTTTCTAAAGCCTACATACAGCATTTAACTACTTTTAACCATCTATTTCCCAACACTATAACACTTTTGAAATATCTTAGTGAACAATACGATTTACATATTATCACTAATGGTTTTGCCGAAATTCAAAATAAAAAACTAAGCAATTCCAGTATTATCCATTATTTCAAGGTAATCGTGAACTCCGATATGGCTGGGGTCAAAAAGCCACATCCAGCTATTTTTCAAATGGCGTTGCGTAAAGCAAAAGTTGCGCCATCTTTGGCGTTAATGATTGGCGATAATTTGGAGGCCGATATTCTTGGAGCGCAGCGCCAGGGTATGGCCGCAGTGCATTTTAACTCCAATAGAGAACCAACACATAAATATTGCCCAATAGTGTACGGGCTCAACGAAATAAAACACCTCTTGTAGAGTTATAGTAGGGTAATCGGCGTTTTGAATGTTACCTTATCGAAAAAAGCAATTTATGCAACGATTTCTGTTTTTGTGGATCTGTTTATTTCTTACACTCAGTTGTTCTGAAGAACAAGACTTTGATCAAGCAGATGATTTAACTCTAACCCCTACAGTTGCGTCTAGTATTTTTTATTTTGAGTCAGATGAGCCAACTATCAACCTGGCTGATAACAACGCCTTTTATCAAGAAGATTTTACTTTTGAAGCTTTTAACGAAGATTTTGTAGCTGAAAGGGTTTTAGATGGAGTAATTACCTATCAACTAGAGAATACTACCAGTAAGACACTTTCCCTTATCGTTCAATTTTTAACGGCTACAGGAGCTGTATTGGATACTGAAACCTTTACTGTTGAGGCAGCACCCACAGCACTTTTAGAAAGGCAAGTTGCTTATGGTGATGGCGGGAAGCCTTTAGATATTCTGGTAAACACACGGGTTATTAGATTAACCGCAGAAAATCTTGGAGATGCTACAAGTGTATCATCTTCTCCAGAACCCAAAATAATCCTCAGATCAAGTGCTGCCTTTGGGATACAACTACGATGAAAAAAGTAATTCTTGCCCTTTGCAATTTGCTTTTAGCAATGCCGCTATCGTATGCCCAACACAAGCCGTTGTTATATGATTTTTACGAGATCCCGCAAGCAATAATGCTTAACCCGGGCATGAAGACTCCTTTTCAATGGCATGTAGGTGTTCCATTGCTATCAGGTTTTTCTATGCAAGCAGGTACCAGCGGGGTTACTGTAAATGATTTGTTTGCTAATGATGGGTTAGACTTTACCACTAAGATTAGAGATCGTGTCGTTAATAGCATGGTAAAAAATGATGAATTGGGGGGTAGTGGACAGATTGAATTAATACATGTTGGCTTTAGAAGTCGCAATCGTCCGGATGACTATTTTTCCTTTGGTATGTATGGCGAAGGATTCCTATCTCTATTTTGGCCTCAGGACTTAGCTATTTTAGCTTTTGAAGGTAATGGCGCAAATATTGGAAGACGCTTTAATCTCAACCATATTGCAATGGAAGGAGAGGCGGTGAATGTACTTCATTTTGGGATTAATCGAAGTTTAAATGATGCTTGGACTGTTGGAGCACGTGCCAAAGTATACTCCAGTGTGTTTGGATTTCGATCTGCAAACAATACCGGCTCTTTTGTAACGCTTCCTGGGCAAGACAATATTTTGCGTAATACTATTGATGCCGATGTAACGCTGAGAACCTCTGGGGTTAAAGAATTTCTAGATATTATTGATGAAGATACAGATACCACAAGACGAGATCTTATTGATAAATTTATAAGTCGCTCTTTGTTTGGCGGTAATTTGGGACTAGGGTTCGACCTTGGTTTTACCCACAATTTTGGGAATAGGGGACATGTAACCGCTAGCTTGCTGGATCTTGGGTTTATTTATCATACCAATGCTATAGAGAACTATACGGTAAAGGGAACTGCCTCCAACGAAGGGGTGTTTATTGAACTACCAGAAGATCTTACCAATTTCAATAACGATCTTTGGAGAGATCTTGTTGATGATTTGGAAGAGAAGGTGCCTTTTGACACTAATGAGAAAGCGTTTATTACCCTGCGCCCTATTAAGTTAAATGCTTCATTAAGATATAACTTAGGTGCTAGTAGGAATGCCATCAAGGACTGTGGTTGTGCGCTTAATACAACCTCTTCCAATGGAGCTTACATGGACTACGTTAGTGCAGTAGGTGGGCACTTGTCCATGATATATCGGCCAAGAGGACCTCAGGCGGCTCTTACAGCCTTTTATCAACACCGTTTGGCGAATACCATCATTTTAAAGTCTACTTACACTATTGATAAGTATTCCTTATCCAATATCGGTTTGGGTTTTAACCTGCAAGCCGGTCCAGTAAACATGTATGTTCTTGCAGACAATTTGTTGGGTTATGCTAACATCGCCGATAGTAACTACGCATCTTTACAGTTCGGATTTAATATCCTATCTTGGAACAGTAATTGATGTTAATTTCTAATGGTAAAAAAGTTTATCACGCTAGTGATGATTGTGGCAAGTTGCTATAAAGGGACCGCTCAATTTGGCAATTATAAATATGTAATAGTACCGGCTAAATTTGAAAGCTTTAAGGCAGAAAATCAGCATCAAACCAGTACTTTGGTTAAATACCTTTTAACTAATGAAGGGTTCAATGCAGTTTACAGTAATGATGTGGTTCCTGATTTGATGGATAATCCTTGCTTAGCACTTCGAACCAGACTAATTGATAATTCCAATCTATTTACAACTAAAGTGATGCTTTCTTTTGTGGATTGCAATGGGCTAACTGTATTTGAATCGCAGCAAGGTAGCACTAAAACCAAGGAGTTTAAACAGGCTTATAGAGAAGCAATTTCCGAAGCCTTTGGGTCTTTAAGAGGGCTAGCTACCCCGTATAAAGATTCCTCGGAACCCTCTAAACAAATTACCACGAAAGATCAAAACAATACAGCGTCAATTGAAATTGATAAAAACGTCAAAGATGGCTTAAAGAAGGATGCTAAAGTAACACCCAAAGGAATGCATGGTGACGATGGGCACCTGCTTTATGCCCAACCCATTGAAGATGGATATCAATTGGTAGATAAAACACCAAAAGTGATATATATTTTAAAGTCTACTGCTGCTCCAGATGTATTTATGGTTACCAAAGACGGGAAGAATGGGGTGATTTATAAAAATAGTGGGGAATGGTTTCTTGAAATGGATCAAAAAGGCAGTAAAGCGGAAAAGTTGAATATCAAATTTTAAAAGTCATATTTGTCCTTCCAGCGTGTTTTTAAAAAGGTTTTCATTGCGTTCTCTCTAGCATTGTTTCCCGGTTTAAAAAATGAGGTTCCGGATACCGCATCAGGTAGGTATTCATGAGCGACAAAATTGTTCTCATAATCATGCGCATAGGCATATTGATCTCCATAACCTAGTTCTTTAAGTAGTTGGGTAGGGGCGTTTCTTAACGATAATGGTACGGGTAAATCACCTTTTTCTTTAACCATTTTAAGGGCTTCCTCAATGGCCAAATAACTGGCATTACTCTTTGGAGAACTAGCTAAATAAGTAGCACATTGACTTAAAATAATACGGGCTTCTGGAGAGCCAATAGTACGCACCCCTTGAAAGGTAGCATTAGCAATAACAAGTGCGGTTGGATTGGCATTTCCTATATCCTCTGATGCCAGAATAACCATACGACGGGCTATAAATTTTACATCTTCTCCTCCTGCAATCATCCGGGCGAGCCAGTACACTGCGGCGTTGGGATCGCTACCTCTAATCGATTTTATAAATGCGGAAATGAGGTCGTAATGTTGTTCCCCGGTTTTGTCATACTTAACCGTGTTTTGCTGTACTTTTTGAGCTACCAAAGCGTCTGTAATTACAATAGGAGTTTTGGCCTCATCGTTAACTAAGAGTTCAAAAATATTAAGGAGCTTTCTACCATCTCCCCCTGAAAGTCTGAGGAGCGTAGTGGTTTCTTTTAGTTCGATGGTTTTATCTTTCAAATAGACGTCTTCGCGTAAGGCCCTATGTAGCAAATCTTCCAGGTCTTGTTTTTCAAATGGTTTTAGAACATATACCTGACAACGCGATAGTAATGCAGGAATAACTTCGAAGCTTGGGTTTTCAGTAGTAGCACCAATTAGCGTAACCCAACCTTTTTCGACTGCGCCTAAGAGAGAATCTTGTTGTGATTTGCTGAATCGGTGTATTTCATCAATAAATAAAATAGGGTTTTTGGCCGTAAACAAACCGTCTTGTGTTTTGGCTCTAGCAATAACCTCGCGTACTTCTTTGACACCACTGCTTATAGCGCTAAGGGTAAAAAAGGGGCGTTCGCTCTCTTTGGCAATAATTTGCGCTAAGGTAGTTTTTCCAGTGCCTGGAGGCCCCCAAAAAATTAATGAAGGAACCTTGCCCGATTTTATGGCACTATATAAAGCCCCCTTTTCGCCTACAAGGTGTCTTTGACTCACATAATCGCTCAGTGTATTGGGTCGTATACGTTCGGCTAATGGTATTTCCATAAATTAAAAGTAGCGAGATTTAACCCAAATTATGCATTATAAAAGTCCCTACTTGACGGGTGAGGCAGGCTTATCTATTGACAAGGCACGTATTATAGCTTAAAATCCCTTCACTATAGGTCACTTTACTATGCTTTCGATTTCACCGTAGCGGTGGCTATGCTAAAATCTCCACACCATTTATTACGCTTTCAACCTTCATTACACTCCGCTAGTGCATAATTTGGTTTTAAGCAATGCCTTTCTGTCTGTTTTTGGTTTTTTGGCCTATTAATTGGAACTTAATGTGCTACAATGTCGCAAAGAGAATTTAAATTTTCACTAGAGCTGCTCTTGATACCACTTTATGGGGTGTTGACGATTTGGGCCGTTTTTTGGTTTGAAGTGGTCACTCGTATTAATTTGAGTGTTTATGGTATACTACCTCGAGACTTGATAGGGCTGAGGGGTATACTATTAGGACCTTTTATTCATGGTTCAACGGAGCACTTGTACAACAATACTTTCCCGCTTGCAGTATTGAGTTTGGCGCTATTCTACTTTTACCGTCCAGTAGCCTGGAAAGTACTCATTTGGGGGTGGTTGATCACTGGTATTATAACTTGGGTTATTGGTCGCGAAAGTTACCATATTGGAATAAGTGGCATTATTTACTTGTTGGTAAGTTTCATTTTCTTTAAAGGTGTTTTCCAAAAGCATTTTAGGTTGGTTGCCTTGTCCTTGGTGGTTGTTTTTCTCTATGGAAGCATGTTGTGGTATATTTTTCCCGTTGAGGAAGGGATATCTTGGGAGGGACATCTTTCTGGTTTCTTTGCAGGTCTTGTATTGGCCAAATCCATCAAAGTACCCTTGCCAAAAGTGAAGAAATACGAATGGCAACAAGCGGATTTCAATGAAGCAGAAGATGAATTCTTAAAGCATTTTGACGAAGAGGGTAATTTTATTGAAAACCCCGGAAATGTGGAGGAGTCAGATGTTAAGATTACCTATCACTTTAAGGAAAATCGAGAGGATTAGGTATGTCTTTGCCGTACGATTTCGTACAAAAAGGCACCACAAGCTACGGAAACATTCAAAGAACTTATCTTCCCTAGCATCGGTAGTTTGGCACTGTAATCTGCCAATTTTAAGAGTGATGACGCTATGCCTTTATCTTCGGAACCCATAATTAGTGCAGTGGGCTTTTTGAAATTTACCTCATACAGATCTTGCGTGGCTTTTTCAGTGGCTGCTACGACTTGCACTCCAGAGGCTTGTAAATAATAAACGGCGTCTTTTATATGATCTACTTGCGCAATAGGAAGCGTTAGCGCAGCTCCGGCAGATGTTTTTATGGCAACACTATTTATAGGTGCAGCCCCAGTTTTAGGGACAATGATAGCATTGACTCCAGTACATTCCGAAGTCCTTATAATTGCTCCAAAATTTCTAACGTCGGTAATTTGATCCAGTAATAGAAAGAGCGGTGTTTTAGCCGTTTCTAAAACAGCTTCAACAACTGTTTCAAAACTACGGAAGTCCACAGGAGAAATAGCTGCAACGGCTCCTTGATGATTTCCTTTAGCTAGCTTGTTGAGCTTTTCGATAGGAACATACGAAGGTCTAATACTATTTTTCCGTAGTAATTGCTCCAGTTCTTTAAACAACTCGCCAGAATTACCTTTTTGCAAATATACTTTCGTAATAGGACGCTTAGCTTCAATTGTTTCTATTAAAGCGCGTACCCCGAAAACAATTTGGGATTGGTCCATAGCGTATATTTAATTTAAGCCTTGATTATACCGTTAACTTTTCTAAGTCTCCGAATGAAATAAAAGACAAAAATAGATATACTCGAATGGCAATAAAATTTATAACTTTTTTAGAAGGAACTGATACCCTAGAACAACCGTTTTAAACGGCTCCACCATTTAAGAAATCCAAGACTGTCAAGAGATCACGCTTATTCTTGAGATTGATCTTATTTTCTTTTAGGTATAGTTTAAGCGATTCAGACTTTTCTTTTTCTTCTACTAAGTTGAGCAGTTTTCTTGGTTTTAATTCCAACTGATCAATTCTTTTTTCACCTTCTACTTCAACATAATACTCGGTAAATTGAGAAAACTTTGCTGGAATTGCAGGAACAAAGGAATTTTGAGCTTTTTGTCCTTCGGTATATTTCACATCAACTCTCTCATAAAGGGTAAACTTTCCTTTTTTCAATTCGGTTAGATATCCATTTTGAGTAAGGCCACTTTTATCAATAAAAGTTTTAAAGCTCAATATTTTTCCATTAGGTGTTTGCACATTAATACTTTTACTCTTATTGAGTGCGCTAACAGGAGCTTCTAGATTATCGGATGGCTTTATTTCTATCTCTTCCATATAGGCATTATAGCGATATAAAATATTACCCTCAAAGTCACTATTGTAATAAAGCTTTCCGGGTAAAAAGGTTTTAGAAGTGTACGCAGAACCTTGTACGTTTTCTAATTTTACTTTGGCACGTTGGTTACGGGTAGCAATATCAATGTTTGAATACCGAACAACTTCGTCAGAGAAGCCCCCTGGGCCTGCACCATTATTTGCAAATTGTCCACTAGTCTGTGCTATTAAAGAACTTGCTGCGAAAAGAAACACAAAGGCGCTAAATACTGTATACTTCATATCCATATGTTTTATCTACTCAAATCTAATAAATTATGTGTTTGGTCCATGTTTTTCGATGTTATAAAAACGTAAGTACCCCTGTTTTTTTAAGGTTTTCGTGAGTTATGGTTTTTTACGATGGACGAGAAGGGGTCCATTGTTTTGTGATGCGATAATTAGACTTCCCTTTGGAGTGTTTAAATGGGCCAGATCTTTAATATTTCCATCAAGCAAGAGTCCTGATTCTGACCATGGCATTGGGGTATACCCATTTTTTTTATTAGACAGTAGTACCAAACCAGAAATGGCATCTAATCTAGGGGTCTCTACTTCCGTACCATAAATATTACCACCGACAATAGCGTCTTCAAAGCCATCTTTATTAACATCTAAAAATACCGTGTTCATAATAGGGAATAACTGTGCCTCGTTCGGTAGTGCAGAAAAACTAAAATTTCCTTGCCCTTTGTTTAGAAGTAATAACGATTTAAATTCATTGACTTCTTCGCTTTCTGAAGTGTTGAGTTTGTCACCATAAACATCCACAAGTTTTGCATTTGCAAAAGCTTCATATGTTTTGAATTTCTCTTGAATAAAAGGCATTTGTTGTGAGGAACATTCCATACCTCTAACAGGCACATATTCTCCTTGGTACTGTTTGCTTAATACAATATCATGTGTTCCATTATTGTCAAAATCA
>JBCDGY010000144.1:0-7953 GCA_039414375.1 Bacteroidota bacterium
AAAATGAAAAAACCGCCCCGATCTGGTATCGAGACGGCTACTTCTTTCTTATTAAAAAACGTTTGTTTATTTCTTAAAGGTAATTTTAGAGGTTTCTTGGGAATCGGTTTCTCCGAAATCTTCTTCTATATAAAATACAAAGGTATTACCATTGAGTTCTGCAATACCATGGAACAAAACATAACCCTCCCCCGGCGCAACGGTTTCAGAAACGGTTTCGCCGCCAACTTCTGTTTCAGAATAGGAATATTCGATAAGCGTTAACCGCTTTTCAGCACTAACATAAGCCCAATTACCGGTGCTGTTATAGACATAGTCTTTATTTTCAATTACCTGTGAACAATTTTCTGCAGATTCCGCGTCCATGGTGTATTCTTCATTTTCGTCGGAAGAGAACACGAAAGTACCATCAGCTTTTATTTCTAGAATACCTTCATTAATGGTATAACAATCAAATACTTCTACCGTTCCACTTGTTCCAGTACAGGAAATTTCGTCATTATAACATTCGGCTTCTCCAACTTCATAGGTGGCTGTGGTCATATCACCCTCAGCTATTTCTGATTCAACATATTCCCATTTAGCAGCTACGGCAGCATAGCCTCCCCAGCTTTCAACAGTTACACAACGTTCTACGGGTGCACTAATATTGCCATCAGCATCATACACGCAAACTTCGTAGCAAAAAGTACCTGGTTCTATTTGGGCATTGAAATCAACAGAGAGTTGACTAGTTGTATTCTTTGCATTTTTTTGAGTGAGCAGTTTAGAAGATCGCTTTTTTAGTTTGTCCTTTTGAATAACGGAAACGCCCCCAAAGTAACATCGTAGTAGTTCGAAGCAGCAGTACCATCGTTAGCTTTAAATACCAAGTAAGCTCCAGTAACTTGACCGTCTGAGTTAAGATTAATTTTAAAACCCTCTCCTAAAAAGGCGGTATTGCTATTGTTTGGCAGGCTTAGTGAAATACCACCATTTGGGGTTGGTGGTGTTCCTGTATTTAATTGTGCATTAGTTATAGATACATTATCAGAAACGGTATCCGCATTCAAAGGCGTTTGTTCCAAAGCCTCGGCTTCGGCATCCATAGCTGTATTATTGGTATTTGAATTATCATCATCTCCTGAGCACGAAGCCAGAAGCACGAAGGCAGATAATACGGTAGTCCTTAGAAAATATTTCATTTAGTTGTATTTAGGAATACTAAAACTAGGGGTAAGTACCTAAAATGCCTATTGCTTGTTGTGAAAGTAACATTAGCTGTTATCAATGGCCAAATACTGTAGTTTTGTGATCTAAAGAAGACACCGTTGCTTTCTGAAATAAATGACCCTAAAGACCTCAAAAAACTAGCGCCGCAGCAACTTCCTGAGCTTGCGGAAGCGCTTCGTAGGTTTATTATTGCGGCAGTAGCCGTAAAAGAAGGTCACCTGGGTGCTAGCCTAGGCACGGTAGAGCTAACCATAGCTTTGCACTATGTGTTTAATACCCCTAAAGATAAGCTTGTGTGGGACGTAGGCCACCAGGCCTATGGACATAAAATACTCACAGGGCGTAGAGACCAGTTTGATAGCAATCGACAACTTGGAGGTATTAGCGGTTTTCCCAAGCGTGACGAAAGTGTGTTTGATGACTTTGGAACAGGGCATAGTTCCACTTCTATTTCAGCTATTTTGGGTATGGCAATCGCTGCTGGATTACAGGGAAAACGGGACCGAGCGCATATTGCTGTTATAGGAGATGCTTCCATCGCGAGTGGGATGGCTTTTGAAGCATTAAATCACTTAGGAGAAACTGACGCCAATGTGTTGGTAATTCTCAATGACAATGCCATTGGTATTGACCCCAGTGTCGGCGCACTTAAAAGATACTTGACTAATGTAAAGCTTGGGACTGCCAAAGAAGAAAACCTCTTTGAATGTTTGAATTTAGGATATTCTGGACCCATTGATGGTCACGATCTAACTGCTTTGGTGAGCGAGCTAGAACGACAAAGAGATCTTCGCGGACCCCGATTGTTGCATGTAGTGACTACCAAAGGCAAAGGGTTACCAATGGCAGAAAAAGACCAGGTAACCTATCATGCCCCTGGAAGATTCGACGTAACCACTGGGGAACGCCTTCAAAAAATAAAAAAAACACTCCCTCCCAAATTTCAAGATGTTTTTGGACTAACCTTGGTAGCTTTGGCAAAAACCAATTCTAAGATTGTGGGGATCACTCCAGCTATGCCCACAGGGAGTTCTTTAAAATATATGATGGAAGCTTTTCCCGATCGCGCTTTTGATGTCGGTATTGCGGAGCAGCATGCGGTTACTTTGGCCGCAGGCTTGGCCACCCAAGGGATGGTTCCTTTTTGTGCTATTTATTCTACCTTTTTACAACGGGCTTATGATCAAGTTATCCATGATGTAGCATTACAGCAGCTTCCCGTTGTTTTTTGTTTGGACCGCGCCGGCCTTGTGGGGCAAGATGGTCCTACCCATCATGGGGTTTATGACATTGCTTATTTGCGATGTATTCCGAACCTAATTATTTTTTCCCCTTTAAATGAAATAGAGCTCCGTAACATCTTGTATACAGCACAACAAGGGCTTGAGGGTCCCATAGCCATTCGATACCCAAGAGGGCAGGGTAACATGGTTGCTTGGGATACAACCCCTATGGAGACCATACCTTTAGGCAAGGCAGTCACCATGAAAAGAGGCACGCAAGTTGCTTTCTTAACTTTTGGTCCTCTAGGCACGATGGTTGCAAGACTTATTGAGGAACAAAAGGTTTCCGAAAAATATGGACACTACAATATGCGCTTTGCGAAACCTATAGATGAATCTCTGTTACATCAAGTTTTTGCCAACTACGACCATATTATAACTGTAGAAGATGGTAGTACTATTGGGGGTTTTGGTAGCGCCGTATTGGAGTTTGCCAACGATCATGGGTATCACAAGACTATTAAACGTTTTGGAGTACCAGACAGGTTTATTGCACATGGTACCCAAGAAGAATTACACGACATTTGTGACTTACACCCTAACCAACTTAAAACTTACCTTGAGAACTATACGTAACTATTGCCTCTTTATCGCTCTAATATTAGGCCAGCTAGCCCTTGGGCAAGTAAGCCAAGGAGCAACTATTGATAGCTTGGTATCCGTACCCGAGCAGTTTAAAATAGACACTATCGTTATTCGATGGGAACAGAAAAAGCTAAAAACCATTCCTCGTGGGGTACGTCGTATTGTACCAAAGTCTACCTTGAATAAGGTTAGAGCCCTTACTGAAAAACCTAAAAAGTTTGTGCCCCCAACGTTTTGGACTAGGGTGAACAACTTTGGGCTTAATATTAATGAAGTAGCCTTTGTAAACTGGAACGCTGGGGGTGACAATTCCGTTTCTGCCTTAGGTAATCTCTCTTTTGTGCGTAACTATAAATTTCGATATTTAACCTGGGAGAACGAGCTGCGTTTTCGCTACGGTATCAATGCTCAGGAAGGTAGATCGCTGCGTAAGACAGAAGACCTGATCAGGCTAACCTCCACCTTCGGTTTTCGCAAAGACACCATAACCAATTGGTTTTACTCTGCCAAGGCCAAGTTCAACACTCAATTTTCTAATGGGTTTAACTATCCAGATCGCACAACGCCAATCTCCCGATTTATGGCTCCAGGTTACTTGTTTTTTGGTACCGGGATTTCATATATCAAGCCAGACAATTCTTTTAATGTCTATGTATCGCCTTTAACTTTTAAGGCCACTTTTGTGCTAGATCAAGATTTAGCCGATAGGGGGGCTTTTGGGGTTCGCAATGGGCGAAATTCTTTTGTCGAACTGGGTTTTCTCTTCACTCAAAATTGGGAAAAGGCCATTTTAAAAAATGTACTAATGAACCATAGGATTAGTTTGTATACGGACTACATCCGAAGTTTTGGGAACGTCGATATAGACTGGGAATTGAACTTTAAGTTTAAGGTTAATGAATACATCAATGCCAATATTGGCACTCATATCATTTATGACGACGATATAAAGTTTGAAGAAGTAGTTGATGCATCCGGCACCGTAACAGATCCTGGAGTACCCCGAGTACAATTTAAACAGGCGCTAGGTATTGGATTGGGGTATTCTTTTTAAAGATGCCTTCCCAGCAATTTGTCGTTAAGTAATACTGCCGCACTATCCGAAAGGCTTGCTACAAAACAAGCTGCGTTCATAAGGGTTTCGTAAACCGAAGTTTTGGAATTTTGATACTGCAAGGGTAGCATTTGTACCAATAAGCGATCATAACTAGTTGAGTTACCATTGCGTTGATTGATCAAGGCTTGACATACACTATCTAAAATGGTCGACAGAATTCGGTATCCTGCCAGTTCTTTTTCAACCACCTCTTGAGAACGGTATACACGTTTCACACTTAGCGATACAATATCTTGAATTTGGGCTTGGTACTTGCTTTTGTCTAACAGTGCAAAGGCTTGGTCACCATTCATCATATCATCCTCATATTCCATAAAAAGACGAACAGCATCTTGTATTAAAGTATTAATGGCCAAGGCACGTAGGTATCCCAAGCGATCAGAAGTGGATTGCAGTTGACGGTATTTGGAGGTGTCTATACGATCTTCTACCAATTTAATAAGGTATTCTAGAGCATATTCTTCGGGAATAAGCCCTAGGTTGATACCGTCTTCAAAATCGATAATAGTATAGCAAATGTCATCAGCAGCCTCGACTAAAAAAGTGAGGGGATGCCGGTGAAATCGAAGGTCTCCTTCTGATTTTTGAAGCAAACCCAGATCGCGACATAACGCTTTAAAAATGGTTTGCTCCGTTTCAAAATAGCCAAATTTTTTATCTGATATATGGGGGGTGGGTTTTTTCGGAATAGACGCTTTGGGATATTTCATAAAAGCCCCTAGCGTACCATAACTTAACCGTAGTCCGCCGGGTATGCCGTCACGTGACTCGGTCAGCAAACGAAAACCATTAGCATTTCCTTCAAAGTCCAGTAAATCTTGGCGTTGCTGAGCAGAAAGCTGATCGAGGTACTGATTTCCTGGACCATTGGAAAAAAAGGCACCAATCGCTTTTTCACCACTATGGCCAAAAGGTGGATTACCGATATCGTGGGCTAAAGCAGCTGCGGCAACAATAGCTCCGAAATCATTAAAGCGATATCCTAGATCGGTACTTAACCATGGGTATTTTTCTAAGAGTTGTTGGCCGGCTATGCGCCCTAAGCTGCGCCCGACTACAGACACTTCCAGACTGTGGGTTAGCCGTGTGTGCACAAAATTACGCCTAGCTCCAATGGCTATGGGCATAGGCATCACTTGGGTTTTGTCTTGTAGGCTTCGGAATGCCGTAGAAAAGATAATACGGTCATAGTCAACCTCAAACCCAAGTCTGGTTTCGTCTTGTGCCTTACGCGCTCGCTGTTGCTTGTCTCCGAACCTTTTTAGAGAAAGCAGTTGTTCCCAATTCATTTTTTGCATGCTAAGGCGAAGATAATTCAAAAGGAACGTATCTTGAGCTCAGCGAAAGAGGTCTTGATACACCTTATTTTAGCTGATATTTGGTAACAATTATTTAACCTGCAAGCCGATTTATAATGGCACTTTTGCGGTATTTGAAAAGGAGGTATGGGAGAAAACATCTACATTTTTATGGTGATTGCCTTAGGTTTATTGGCTATCACTGACTTGGTAGTTGGGGTAAGTAATGATGCTGTAAACTTTTTAAACTCTGCTCTGGGGTCTAAAGCTATTTCGTTTAGAACCATTATGATTATCGCAAGTATCGGGATTGCTTTTGGTGCAATTTCTTCCAGCGGGATGATGGAGGTAGCGCGTAAAGGTATTTTTGTTCCCGAGGCGTTTGTATTCGCAGAAATCATTGTCATTTTCATGGCAGTAATGATTACCGATGTGTTATTATTGGACTTTTTCAATACCCTAGGGATGCCTACCTCCACTACAGTCTCTATTGTATTTGAACTATTGGGAGCGGCTGTTGCGATGGCTTTTATAAAAGTTAGTAAAAGCGGCGAAGGCTTCGAGGCACTGGGTGGTTATATCAATACCGGCAAAGCGACTGAAATTATTCTTGGTATTTTACTTTCCGTTGCGATTGCCTTTACCATTGGAGCTTTTGTACAACTGTTTTCGCGTATTTTGATTTCCTTTAACTACCGAAGACAACCCAAGTGGATAGGTGCCATTTTTGGTGGATTGGCCATTACGGCTATTGTCTATTTTATCCTGGTAAAGGGGTTAAAGAGCGCTGCCATTTTTAATGGACCCTTGTTGGAGTTCGTTGGTCAAAAGCCAGAACTTTTTTTAGTGCTAAACTTTGTGTTTTGGACGTTGGTAGCCCTTATCACAAGTATACTATTTAGATTTAGTGTTTATAGGTTGATCATTATTCTAGGAACCTTCGCCTTGGCGATGGCTTTTGCTGGAAACGATTTGGTTAATTTTATTGGAGTACCTATTGCCGCGCTACAATCGTTTCAAGCATGGCAAGCTTCTGGAATTTCTGCAGAAGCATATTCCATGGCCGGTTTGTCTGAAGCGGTAGCTACTCCTACTTATTTGCTACTCGCCTCTGGCCTGATTATGATTTTAACCCTTTGGTTTTCGACTAAAGCCAGATACGTTACGGAAACGGAAATCAATTTGGCAAGAGAAGGGGAAGGAGAAGAGCGGTTTCAACCAAATTTTCTCTCTCGTCAAATCGTAAAATTTTCCATTAAGACTTTTGACAACCTCGGGACTTTATTACCGGAAAAGTTTAAGGAACAGGTTAACCAAAGGCTTGAAAAACCGGTAGGATACCTCGCAAAAGGGAAACAGCACGGACAACCAGCTTTTGATATGGTCAGGGCTTCAGTAAACCTTATGGTTGCCAGTGTACTAATTTCTATTGCTACCTCTATGAAGTTGCCTTTATCTACAACTTACGTGACTTTTATGGTGGCGATGGGAACGTCTTTGGCCGATCGCGCCTGGGGTACGGAAAGTGCAGTATATCGCGTAGCAGGGGTGCTCAATGTTATTGGAGGTTGGTTTTTTACTGCAATTTGTGCGTTTGTTGCCGCAGCCATTATCGCTTTTCTTATCTACAAGTTTGGAACTGTTGCATTAGTACTTCTTTTGCTTTTTTCCGCGACACTTCTTTTTCGCAATTACCGTTCTCACAACAAAAGAAGCAAGGAGACCAAAGTAGAGGATAGTTTACGCCGTGCCGAGAGCAGTTCTATACAAGGCGTTATTGAAGAAAGTGCGACTACCATAGCCAATGTGGTTAAACGCGGCAACAAAATATATACTGGAGCCATTGATGGATTGGCGCGACATAACTTCGAACACCTGAAAAAGAACAATCGTCGGGTGGGTAAACTAACTAAGGAAATCGATAGTCTTAATAACAATATTTTTTATTTCATTAAGAACTTAGATGACTCTAGTGTCGGAGGAGCTAGTAATTTTTACATAACCTTGTTAGGGTTGTTGCAAGACCTTGCACAGTCTTTAGAGTACATTTCAAAATTGGGATATACCCATGTGAATAACAATCACAAAAAATTGAAATACACCCAAATCAAAGAATTGCGAGAGTTAGACCAACATTTGGAAAAACTATTTAACGATACTGCGACTATTTTTGAAAATCGCTCCTTCTATAAAATTGTCCATGTCTTAAATGCGAAAGACACTTATTTTAACTTGGTGTCCCAAAAAATGGAGAAGCAAGTAGCTCGTACGCGTACGGAGGAATCTAGCCCTAAGAACACCACTTTGTACTTTTCTATATTAACAGAGTCTAAAGACTTGATTAAGGCTACGATGCGATTATTAGAGTTGTATTATACCGAGCACGATAGTACTATTGAGCCTGCAAAAATTAGCAAATGATCGTTAGAGCTGCATTCTTTTTGTTTTGCCTTTTTGG
>JBCDGY010000145.1:0-7933 GCA_039414375.1 Bacteroidota bacterium
GGCGTTGCTGGCCAATGCCATATACATAGTCGGTAACCTCATCAAAAAAAGTAGGGGCTACCGCCGTTTCCTGTGCGGTAAGGTTGACAGTGCCAACACTCAAAAAATAGGCGATAAAACAGCTTAAATAAAACCTTTTCATTCCCATAGTGTTTATTATTGGTGGGAACAATGTAGTCTAGTCAGGTCCTTACTACAACAAAAAATTGCATTTTTCGTTGAAATACCGAAAAATTTAAGAAAATAGCGTTGAAGAGCGCCATTTCGGATTTAAAGTGCAAATAAATGTAAGAATTAAGCGACTGCACAAAGAAGAAAATCAGCTGTGTGTTTTACTAGGAAATACCAAAGTCCTATTTGGCCTGGGGTGCCTAGTTGGGCTAGAAATGCAATATATAGGCGTTTCTCATAAGCTAAGGCACATCTCTTTCGGGCGCTGTAGGAGCTACAAGCCGAAGCAATAGCAGATACACGGGAAAATGATCGGAAAAACCGCCCTGGTAGGTAGTGCCAACATAAGTTCGGTAGGGATAGCCTTTGTATTTTCCATCTCTTATTTTTAAATATTCAGGCGAATGAATACCGGCCTTCCAAAAACGGAATTGATCTTTCGAAGAAGTCAGCCAATTTGGCGTCAGTACAAATTGATCGAACAAATTCCAATTATCACGATACGCTAGCGTACCTCGTCCTTTTTTAAAAAAGGTTTCCATAGGGTTAAACAGCTTGGTGCTATCCAATTGTTCTGGTTTTTGTACGGTGCGTAATACTTTTCTAAGGCTTTCGTCTCTTGGATCGTCATTGAGGTCGCCCATGCTAATAATTCTCGCTTTAGGATCCAGCGCAACTAACGAATCGATAATACGGCGATTACATTGTGCAGCTGCTATTCGATTGGGTTGACTCCGAAGCATTCCCCCACTTCGAGAAGGCCAGTGGTTTACGATCAAATGTATTTGCTCCCCATCTAATAGCCCTGTTACTACCAATTGATCCCGAGTATAGTCTCGATAGCCATTAACATCAAAAAGCATGAGGGGCACAGCTTTGAAGTCAGTCGGTAAGAAAGCTGCTTTACGGTATAATAGTGCTACATCAATACCTCTTTCGTCCGGAGCGTCAAAATGAATAATACCATAGTTCCAATGAGCAAGATTGGGATGTATTACCAAATCATTGACAACCTCGCGGTTCTCCACTTCACAAAGACCAATAAGATCAGGAGGGGCTTTCGTAAAGGGCATTCCAATCTCGGCGAGTACTCCTGAAATATGCGCTATTTTTCGCTGATATCTTTCCTTCGTCCAGACAAAAACACCATTTGGAGTTCTTTCGTCATCTAAAACTAAGGTGTCATTAGTAGTGTCAAAAAGGTTTTCTACATTGTAAAAAGCAATAGTCCTTATTTGGTAAGTTTCTTCTTGTCCCCAACAAGAAAAACCTAAAAATCCTAATACTAGCCACCATCGTAACATTCCAATATCGTTTAAAAGCAAGATGCAAATTTTCTATGGGATAGCTACATACTTCAAGTATCAATAAAGCCTACACCAGGATTAAGAATAGGGTTTTTGTATCGTATAAAATGGCCGGAGACACCTTTTTTAAGGGTTTCCTTTGCATTCAATGGCGTATTAGCATGGTTTGTTTGGGGTATTTATAGCAGTGCGCGTTATAGACTACCCTTTAACGATATGTAGATAGTTTTCATCGTTTTTTCGAAAATTTCCATCTCTGTTTTCGTAACATTGAAAACATACACCAACCCAAACCAATGGTATTCCGAATCATACTTTTTCTATCCTGTTGGGGGTGTTTTTCGCAGAACACCACCATCATTAAAGGTACTGTAGTTGACAAACGTACAGATAGGCCAATTCCCAATTCAAAAGTTTTTTTAAAAGCAACAGCAATTTTTACCGATACCAACCTAGATGGAGGGTTTACAATTACTACAGATCTACGAGACAGTGTTATTGTAATTATTAAAGCAAAAGATTATGTTGTTAGAAGGTTTCCAGTTGTACCACAGGGCGGCCTGATTAACTTGGGTGTCATTGGATTAACTCCAGATATTGCTATGGAACAAGTGGATAATTTAATCACCTTAACAGCTGATGACCTTGAAACTGATGAAGGTATCATCACCCCTTCATCTGGGGTGCTACAGGCCACCCGTGATGTCTTTCTTAGCAAAGCGGCTTTTGATTTTGGTCAAGCCTTTTTTAGGGTACGTGGATACGATTCTAAAGAAGGCCAAGTGTTACTCAATGGCATGGTAATGAACAAACTAATTGACGGGCGACCGCAATGGAACAACTGGGGTGGTCTCAATGATATAGTTCGCAATCAAGTATATAGCAATGGCCTAGAAGCTACCCCGTATACTTTTGGTGGTATTATGGGCAATACCAATATAGATACGCGACCCTCAGGGCATCGTCGAGGGACACGGCTATCTGCCTCATTTGCGAACCGTACCTATAGTGGCCGACTTATGGCAACTTATAATTCTGGAAGGAATGCTAAAGGTACTGCATTCGCCATCTCTGCATCACGCCGTTGGGCACAAGAGGGTTTTATAGATGGTACGCTATACAATGCCTATTCCCTATTTGGCGCATGGGAACTTCAGATCAATCCTAAAAATACCCTATTGCTAACCACCATTTTAGCGAAAAATAGAAGGGGTCGTTCCGCAGCCATTACCAATGAGGTTTTTGAATTACAAGGCAACACCTATAACCCTTATTGGGGAATGCAGGAGGGTAAGCTCAGAAATTCCAGAGTGCGCAGCATTTTTGAACCCATTGCAACGATCAATCACTTCTTTGAATCCAATACGCTTCAATGGACATCTGCGGCGGCCTATCAAACGGGTAGGCGCTCTAAAAGTAGATTGGGTTATTACAATGCTTCTAACCCAGATCCCACCTATTATCGGTATTTACCTAGTTTCTATATTAATAGTCCTTTGGGGGCTGATTTTACCAACGCGGTATTAGCCCAGGATGGATTTTTAGCCAATCCTCAAATAGACTGGCCCTCGTTGTATCAAGCCAACCAAAACCCAACACTTTTAGGCGAGGCTGTTTATGTATTAGAAGACGACATTACGGAAGAGAAACAATGGTCGTTTTTGAGCAGGGCAACATTACATTTGGGAGCTAACGTACATTTTGATTTTGGTATTGATCATCGAGCGTTGCGGTCTAGGAATTATGCCGAAATTTTGGACTTATTGGGAGCTAAGTTTCATGAAGACAGGGATCCCTTTTCTGATACTTTAAATGATACACAGGGATCATCTCAGAAGGCCAAAGGCGATCCTTTCAAATACAACTATCAAATAAACGCTACCTCGTGGAATGGTTTTGGTCAAGTTCGGTATAACCTTAAAAAGTGGAATGGGTTTTTAGCGATACAAGGCTCCAGAAATACCTTCCAAAGAAAAGGGCTTTATCAAAATGAACGTTATTTGAACAATTCCTTGGGACCTGGTGAAGCACTTCGGTTTTCAACATATAGTTTCAAGTCGGGACTCTCCTATCAATGGACAGGAAGGCACAATTTTCAGTTGTCTTTTAGCACGGGCCAGAGACCTCCTACCCTTCAAAATAGTTTTGTTAACCCAAGGGAGAACCATTCAACCGTCCCTGATTTACAGTCCGAAACTTACTATACCGCTGATTTCAATTATATCTTCCGCCTACCCGACCTTAAAGGTCGTTTAACTGGTTTCTACACCAGATTTCAAAATACGACAGACGTTAATTTCTTTTTCGTAGATACTGGAATAGGTTCTGATTTTGTTCAAGAAGTACTTACCGAACTTGATTTATTGCATAAGGGTATTGAAATAGGAATTGAATACCAAGTAAGTCCTCAAGTAACCTTATCTCTGGCCGCCAATTACGGAAGCTATCAATATGCAAGTAATCCAAATGTCAATATCAATTTTGATACTGTGGGCACTGAGGAAACACTTATCAATACCACGGGAAATGCATTTCTCGGTAGCGCGAACATCAAAGACCTATACCTAGCACAAGGGCCGCAGACAGCTTTATCATTTGGAATATCTTACCGAGACCCCAAATATTGGTGGGTGGGTGCCACTAGTAATTATCTCGCTAAACAATATACCAGCATAGCGACCATTAACCGAACAGAAAGCTTTCGAATTGACCCAAGCAACGGTCTCCCCTTTCCAGAGGCTACCGCAGAAAATGTGGCCGAACTGTTACGCCAACAACCCCTTAGCCCTATCTATCTTTTAAACTTGGTAGGGGGTAAATCCTGGTTGATCAATCGCAAATACCTCAGTGTCTTCTTAAGCATTAACAATGCCTTTGATAATGTTTTTAAAACAGGCGGCTACGAACAAAGCAGAAACGGAAATTTTGGCCAGCTAAGACAAGATAACCTAAGCAATAATCCTTCTTTTGGGTCAAAGTACTGGTATGGCTTTGGGCGTACCTTCTTCTTAAATTTTGCCATTTCCTTTTGAGTATGCCAGAGACTACTTCTCCTGTAGCGTGGTATAATATGCTTTTCAGAAAGAGCATAGTACGTCTTTACACTAATGTTTACCACCAAAAGTGCATTTCGGCCACAAGTGTGGTTTCACCCCAGACCTACAGCTTTCCCCTCAGCTTCTCTTCTTATTAGAAGATCAAAGTCATTAAATAATCTATTCCAATAGTTTTCATTGGCTTTCATAGGCTAGATCAATAGCCACATAATGCAAAAAGATATGCGTCGCCATATTTCCTCAGTGGATCCTTCTATTTTTATTTCAGGATAAATACTAAAACACAATCATTATGGATCATACACACAATGGACAGGGCGACCCTAGCCAATGTCCCTTTTTAAATGGGGCTTTAAAGCAAGCTGCTGGCGGGGGTACTACCAACAGAGATTGGTGGCCCAATGCATTGAATCTGAATATTTTAAGACAACATTCTGCCATGGTAGATCCCATGGATGACGATTTTGACTATGCAGAGGAATTTAAAAAGCTTGACCTAAAAGCCATTAAAAAAGATTTAACCGAGCTAATGACCGATAGCAAAGATTGGTGGCCCGCCGATTATGGACATTATGGCCCCTTCTTTATTCGCATGGCTTGGCATGCGGCAGGCACCTACCGCATTGCAGACGGCCGTGGAGGTGGCGGTACTGGTGCCCAAAGGTTTGCACCGCTAAACAGCTGGCCCGACAATGCCAATCTAGACAAAGCACGCCTGCTATTGTGGCCTATAAAGCAGCAATACGGGAAACAAATTTCTTGGGCCGATCTATTAATACTTGCCGGTAATGTAGCCCACGAGAGTATGGGCTTACCCATGTATGGTTTTGCTGGTGGCCGCGAAGACATTTGGCAACCCGAAGAAGATATTTACTGGGGATCTGAAGCAGAATGGTTGGGTAATAAAGATCGTTATAGCGACAACGGAGAACTGGAACAACAGATGGGCGCCGCACACATGGGATTGATTTATGTAAATCCAGAGGGACCCAATGGCAATCCCGATCCAGTAGCGGCGGCACATGACATCAGAGAGACCTTTGGTCGTATGGCGATGAACGATTACGAAACAGTAGCCCTTATTGCTGGTGGCCATACTTTTGGAAAAACCCATGGTGCTGCTAGCGATGCAGAATATTTGGAGGCAGAGCCAGCAGGAGCATCTATCGAAATGCAAAGTATGGGTTGGAAGAGCAATTTTGGTTCTGGGGTAGGCAACGATACCATTACTTCTGGTCTGGAAGGTGCTTGGACCGATACCCCTATTAAATGGAGCCACAAGTATTTAGAAAACCTATACAAGTACGATTGGGAATTGACCAAAAGTCCCGCAGGGGCCTGGCAATATCAGCCTAAGGATGGTGCAGGTGCCGATACGGTACCCGATGCGCACGACCCTTCTAAAAAGCACGCTCCCTTTATGTTAGTAACTGATCTATCACTACGTATGGATCCGGCTTATGAAAAAATCTCAAGACATTTTCTAGAAAATCCAGAGGAATTTAAAGAAGCCTATCAACAAGCGTGGTTTAAGCTTACCCATCGCGATATGGGACCCCTGCAACGCTACCTTGGAGAAGAAGCTCCTAAAGAACCTCTTATTTGGATGGACCCTATCCCTAAGGGAGATCATGATACGATTTCCGGAGCAGACATTACGGAACTAAAAACCCAATTGCTCAATGCAGGACTTTCCGTATCGCAATTAGTGACCACTGCTTGGGCTTCTGCAGCTACTTTTAGAGGATCAGACTTCCGCGGTGGTGCTAATGGCGCACGTATACGATTGGCACCACAAAATAATTGGGAAGTAAACAATCCAGAACAGTTGGCGAAAGTCCTTGAAGTTTTGGAAGGCATCAAAGTCAATTTTGGAAAGCCCGTTTCCATAGCCGATTTAACCGTTTTAGGGGGTTGTGCGGCTATCGAAAAGGCCGCCCACGATGCTGGTGTACCGATAAAAGTACCATTTACCCCTGGGCGTACAGATGCCACAGCAGCGATGACCGATGCTGCCTCCTTTGATGCCTTGGAACCCATGGCCGACGGATTTAGAAATTACCAAAAAACAGGACTTTCCGTAAAAGCAGAGGCCCTACTCGTAGACAAGGCGCAACTGCTAACACTTACTGCGCCCGAAATGACAGTTTTGGTAGGAGGCATGCGCGTATTAGATACCAATTGGGATAAGTCACACAACGGGGTATTTACCCATACCCCAGAGACTTTGACCAACGATTTCTTTGTAAACCTTTTAAACTTAGAAACCGAGTGGAAAGCAACACAGGGCGAGGATCTTTTTGAAGGTACCGACCGCAGTACAGGAAAATTGCAGTGGACCGCCACTCGTGCCGATCTTATTTTTGGTAGTAATACCGAGCTGCGTGCCATTGCCGAAGTGTATGCTGCTAGCGATGCTAAGGAAAAGTTTGTGAAAGATTTTGTCAAAGCTTGGGATAAGGTTATGAACCTAGACCGGTTTGACCTTAACTAATACAAACTATGAATAAAGAAAGAAGAACAGCGCCCAAAGGCGCTGTTTTTTTATAGTAGCTAGTTGTAAAAATAGGAAGTTGATCACCTACAGTTTAATAACTTACTTAAGAAAACGTAGTGGTGTAGAAGAAACTTCCCAGACGAAATAGGGGTTACCTTCTCGGGTATCAGAAGTACGGAGCAAGGAGGTATCAGACATTTTTGGTTTCCCACAAGAAAGTTAGGTAATACTTCAGAACAACAATGCTATAGTTAGTAGCGGCCTTTAAAACAGGACTTTGGAGCGAAAATTGTATCTTTATTTTATAAATAAAGTGCTATGAGTACTCTAGAGATCAAAAAGAAACTTCGGCAATATATAAACGAAGGAGACGAGTTGTTTGTTAAAATGCTGTATGATACTGCTAAGGATCATATGCACCGATTAGCGGAGGACAAACTAATGGCTGAATCAGAAGAAGATATTAAAGCAGGTCGTTTACATACAATGGATGAAGTTCAAAATATGATCAAAGATTGGACGAAAACATAAATCCTGTATTATGGACATCTAGGGCTACAAAAGACCTTAAAAAGATTACCTTCTTCTACATAGATATTTATGGAAAGCAAAAAGCAAGAGCTATTGCTACCAGTATAAAAAAGACTGTTGAAATACTAGAAACCACCCAGTCAAATCTCACGGCGATTGGAATGATTGATGAATCCTTTACCCACCTTAAAAGAGAATACAGAAAAATAGTTGATCATCATTGTAAGATTAGAGGGTGTAAACTGAACTCTGTCTGAAGGAATGACTATTAATTTTACTTTAGACAGAATCATGGAAAAAGAAGAACAATCAGAATTTGAAAGGAAGGTACTTGATCAGTTCATGTCTGGCAAGAACCTTTTCGGCAAGGA
>JBCDGY010000146.1:0-7905 GCA_039414375.1 Bacteroidota bacterium
AAAAAGTGATATGCAATCCAAACTATGGAAAATTTCGTCCTTCTCAAAAATTTTAAGTCCTCACAACCATGAGGTTGCTCCGGGTTAAAATTTCATCGGGCGTCGAACTTTCCACATACTTTGAATTTTGCAAAGGTCTCAAAGCATTTGTATGGTTGATTTAAAAAGAGAAAACGGTAGGGGCATTAGTCCTTACCGTTTTTTATTAATGCATCTTTTTACATGGTTTAGCACCCATATAGTTTGACGATGGCTAACGGTTTCGCCAAACGTAAATCATCTATGTTTAAATTACTGAAAATGCAATTCTGGATACATTAGATGTTTCGCCTTGCGTATGGCATAATCATAACCTCCTTTTTCTTCTTTTTTAAGTAGCGTTTCTAAAGCTTCAGCTACGCCCAGTTCCTCCAAGGTAAAGGGTAAGGCGGCGATAGCATTGCAGGCTCGTAAGGACACAAAAGGGTTATCGTCCAAAACCAATTCCGAAAGCCGCTTCTTAGCAGTTTCTGATTGGTTTAAAATGATTAAAATTTCAGCGGTGTTAACTGCCACATCTCCAGAAGGATCGTCCAAAAGCGTAGTGAGGGTTTGGGATATGGCGGGGCCTATGGCGGCCTTGGCTCCTCGCGATAATTGGATAAGTATCCCGGTAGTGCCCCAGTAACGAATGGTTGGGTCCGTAGACTCTAAAAGAGTTGCTAAGAAGGAAGGGCTAGGGTCTGCAGTGGCCTTCTTAGCAGCGGTGTAAATGAATTTAAAATCTAGCTTATCGACGTATTCGCGATAGGTGAGTTGTTGTGTTTGATGGGCGGCCCAAAGCTGTCCTTCCGGAATGAAACCGGTATCTCTGATGTCCAATAGCATACTGTCCATCGCTACTCTAAAAGTATGCAGTTGATTTTGTAGCTCCGGATCCTCTACCAGATTGTGGACGTTCGCTGCATCTTTTGTGATATCATAGAATTCCTCGGTAGGTTTGGGAAGAAAAAATAGAGCAGCAATACTATCCAACTCCTTAGCTTTAAAAGCCTTTTCCCAAGCATTGATATTGGCGGCATTCCACAAATAGTTAATGCGTTGACCTGCAGGTCGATGGGGATGAAAATTTCGGATGTATCGGTATTTTTTGTTTCTCAAGGTACGTACCATGTCATAGGTTTCGTCCATACGCCCTCGAAAGCCAAAAGTCATGTCAGGATTATGGCTTTTTTCTGAGATATTATACCCCATCATATGAGCGGGCTTTTCCAAACCAGCCATTCCCAATACGGTAGGGCCTATATCAATTAAACTCACCAATTTATCCGAAGTTGTGCCTGCTGCTGAAGGTGCTAAATGTGCCCATTTTTTTGGATATTTAATAATCATTGGAATGTGCAAACCGGATTCAAAAGTAAATCGTTTGCTACGACCCAATACGCCGCCATGGTCGCTAGAATAAATGATAATGGTATTGTCAAGCTCCCCATTGGCTTCAAGTTGTTGTATTACATACGAAAACTCCATATCTAACATTTCCATAAGCTCATAATAGTAGGCTAAATCATCTCTAGCCTCAGGTAGATCGGGTAGGTATTCTGGTAAAGAAACCGTACTTCTGTTCACAGTCTTCACGGCATTTAGCATGCTATCAACCTTTAAACTATCCAACTCTTGAAAGGTAACTTTAAAGTAAGAGGGCCCAGTGTCTCTACCGTGAATTTTACCTTCATGTGTCATCCAGGTATTGTACATCATAAAAAAAGGTTGGTTGGGTGTTCGACCTTCGAAGGCTTCCGAAATATTCCACCAATCATCCAAGTCCCAAGTACCCTCTTGAGCAGGGATGTTATAATCTCGTTTTTTTCTAAGGGTAGTGAAGTAATCAGCATCTTTTAGGTATTGCGGGAAGAAACGTATGCTATCGGCAATGTTAACCGCACTTCGCATGTGTTGAGATCCCAGATGAGGAGGATACATACCTGTAATAATAGTGGATCGAGATGGTGCGCAAACAGGGGCATTAGAAAAGGCGTTGGTAAAGGTAATACCTTCATTAGCTAAGGCATCCAAATTTGGAGTGCGTGCCAAAGTGTCTCCATAGGTGCCCAAATATGGGCTGTTGTCTTCACTAACAAACCATACAATATTAGGTTTTTCGATCGCTGGCTCCGGAGTACATGACATGAATAAGCAAATCACTAGAATACAGAGTAGTACAAGAAGTTTTCGTTGCATAGGGTAAGCTTCAGATCGTAGATATCGAGATATGCTATCGAACCAGAATATATCTCTTAAGAGTACCTAAAAGAAAATGCAGAAAAACCATTTTCTTTTAATATCTATTTGCGATAAAGATAAAACTAAGTACTGTTTTTTGAAAAATTGTTGCGATATTCCCGGTGATGTTGCGAATACAATTTTTAAAGTTGCTTTCAGTAGTTATACTACTTTCTAACTGTAAAGAAGCACCCAAGGTAGAAGTTGAACGACCTTCACCCCCAAATGTCATTTTTATAATGGCCGATGACTTGGGGTATGGAGATATTGGACCTTATGGACAACAAAAGATTAAGACGCCTTTCCTGGATAAAATGGCGAAAGAGGGCTTGTTGTTTACACAGTTTTATGCAGGTACTTCAGTTTGTGCTCCCTCAAGGGCTTCACTTTTAACGGGACAGCATACGGGACATATCGCTATTAGAGGTAATCGACAACACGGTCGTAGAAATGGGCAAATGCCACTTGCTGCAAACCAAATGACCTTGGCGACCCTCATGAAGGCTGCAGGTTATAGAACAGGTTTGGTTGGAAAATGGGGGCTAGGTAACCCGGGAACTTCGGGAGATCCTTTAAAACAAGGTTTTGATTTTTATTATGGCTATACCGATCAAATCTTGGCACACAATTATTATCCGGAATATCTCTATCGCAATGGTGAAAAAGAGAAATTGAATAACACTGTAGTGTATCAAGATAGTAAGCTATGGCATGAAGGCTTGGGTAGTACTTCAACCGAGAAGAACGACTATTCCAATGATCGTTTTACTCGAGAGGCTTTATCATTTATTGAGGGCGAGGATCGAAAATCTCCTTTCTTTTTATATCTAGCCTTGACCTTACCCCATGATAATGGAGAACAACTACCCGATGAATTATTTGAAGTCCCAGATCAAGGTCGGTATGCCAGCAAGCCGTGGACTAAAAATCAAAAAGACTATGCTGCCATGGTCACTAGAATGGATCATACGGTTGGGATGGTGCGCGCTACATTAGATAGTCTTGGTATTGCCGAACATACTATTGTTATTTTCACCTCGGATAATGGTCCATACCGCAGCCATCCTACTACTGCTTTTTTCGATAGCAACGGGATACTTCGTGGCGGGAAACGGGATCTTTATGAAGGCGGCACCAGGGTGCCCATGCTTGCTGTATGGCCCAAAACAATAAATAAAGGGCGTACATCAGATCATGTAGGCGCATTTTGGGATGTTATGCCTACACTCGCTGAATTGGTGGGCCAAAAGCAACCTGGCAGCAGTGATGGCCATTCATTTTTACCGACTTTACTTGAAAAAGGTACGCAAACCACCCATAACCAATTATACTGGGAGTTCCATAGTTCGCAAGGCGCTCTGCAAGCAGTACGGGAGGGCGATTACAAATACATTAGTTTCCGTTCTACAGACAAGGATTCTATACGCCAAGAGCTATACAAGTTATCGGAAGATCTGGGCGAGCTGCAAGATCTTTCCACTGTGCTACCAGAACGTGTTCGTAGAATGGACAGCATCGCCAATAGCGAGCGGACAACATCGGAATTTTTTCAATTTCCAATAGAAGATTAAATTATGAGAACACGATTACTTTTTTTAAGCCTAGGGGTGTGGGCTGCTTTTTTAGTAGCACAACCTAAAAAAGAACATATTGCTTTAAGTGTGGTACCCACCGCCAACAATTGGGAATACGCTTTAGGGGAGCGGGCAGACTTTGAAATTAGAGCAACTAAAAATGGTAAAGCGCTAAAGAATGCAACATTATCTTACGAGATAGGCTTAGAGGGAATGCCTTCAAAATTGAAGAAAAAAGTATCGCTTTCTGATAAGGAAACTATTGTAGTCAAAGGAATCGCTTTGAACGAACCAGGTTTTGTACGTTGCTCGGTAACCCTAAACTATCAAGAACATACTTATCGTGCTTTGGGGGCAGCAGCGGTAGCCCCCACTGAAATTAAGCCAACTGTTACCAATCCAGATGATTTTGATGCCTTTTGGAGTCAAGCTAAAGCAGAATTGGCTAAAATACCGATCAATGCCAAATTAACACTGCAACCAGCGCTTTCTAAGGCTGGGTATGAAGTATACCATGTAGCGATGGACAATTTGGGTGCATCATCATGGTATGGAGACAGTAAATTTTATGGGATGTTGAGTATCCCTACAAAACCAGGTACTTACCCCGCAGTTTTGGAAGTGCCCGGTGCTGGAGTACGTCCCTATTTTGCGGATGATCGTGCGAGAGATGGCATCATTGTTTTAAAAGTGGGTATCCATGGAGTCCCAGTGAATATGGAAAAAAAAGTATATGATGCTTTAGCTAAAGGTGCACTTGCAACGTATGCGAGCAGTAATATGCATGATAAAGATCAATACTACTACAAGCGGGTTTATTTAGGTTGTCTCCGAGCAGTAGATTTTATACATTCTCTTGAAAAATTCGATGGCGAGCATTTGGTTGTAAGTGGCGGCAGCCAAGGAGGGGCACTTTCTATAGTTACTGCTGCACTAGATGATCGTATTAAAGGGTTGGTCGCATTTTACCCGGCATTGAGTGATATGACTGGGTACCTGTATGGAAGAGTTGGAGGGTGGCCACATCAGTTTAAAGGATTAGATCCCGCATTACGCCCGTTTTGGGAAACTACAGCCGGATATTATGATGTGGTCAATTTTGCCAAACGGATTAAAGTTCCTGGATGGTACTCCTGGGGTTATAACGATCCTATATGTCCACCAACCACTATGTTTTCGGTATACAATAGTATTAAGGCGCCCAAAGAGCTCCGCATATTCGAGGAAACAGGTCATTGGACCTATCCCGAACAATGGGAATTGGCGCATAAGTGGATCATGGATCAACTTAAAGACTAATACTTATGAATAACAGTGGCAAATGGGTACTGCTTGGTAAGCTCCTACTTATTTTGATGGTGCTTCCGATTTGGGGACAACAGAATGACACCAAGCAACGTCCTAATGTGATCTTTATCATGTCAGATGATCATGCTTATCAAGCCATTAGCGCTTACGATGATCGTTTGTTACAAACGCCTAATATCGATAGAATCGCTAATGAGGGTATGCTTTTTACAAATGCCTGTGTGGCCAATTCTATCTGTGCCCCCTCTCGGGCTACTATTTTAACTGGTAAGCACAGTCACCTTAATGGAAAGATCGACAATCGTTTTCCTTTTGATACTACAAATGTGACGTTCCCGCAATACTTTCAAAAAGCGGGTTATCAAACCGCACTATTTGGCAAACTGCATTTTGGAAATAATCCCAAAGGGGTAGAAGATTTTATGATTTTACCAGGACAGGGTAATTATATCAATCCAGATTTTATTACCAAAGATGGAGATACTACCATTACGGGTTATGTTACAGATATCGTTACCGACCAAACTTTGAAATGGCTTCAAGACAGGAGAGATCCTGAACGTCCTTTCATGCTCATGTATCTGCACAAAGCCCCACATCGACCTTGGTGGCCAAGAGCCGACAAGTTCAAAGCCTTTTCTAAAAAAACATTTCCAGAACCTGCTACGCTTATGGATAATTATGCTGGACGAGGTATAGCGGCAAGGGAAGCAGAGATGAACTTGCTGCAACATATGCAGTATAGTCACGATAGTAAGATACGACCAGAAACTTTGGCCGCCATGAAATCAGTACTTCCAAAGGTAGACACCTTTGAATGGGGCTGGAAACAACCGTATGAAGACCGGGTGAATTCCATTCAACGGGCTGCGTATAAACCCGTTCTAGATTCGATTAACCTGTGGTTTCAAAACAACTGGGAATCAATGACGGATGGCGAAAAGATCAAATGGAAGTACCAACGCTATATGCAAGACTATTTGGGTTGTATTTCTTCGGTGGATGATAACGTAGGTCGGGTTTTGGATTATTTGGAGCGCAGTGGGTTAAGTGAAAATACCATAGTGGTATATACTTCAGATCAAGGATTTTATTTGGGTGAACACGGTTGGTTTGACAAACGCTTTATTTATAATGAATCCTTTAAAACACCTTTATTGATTAGATGGCCTGGCGTTGTTACTCCGGGCAAGGTAAATACCAAAATGGTGCAAAACCTCGATTTTGCACCCACACTTTTAGACGCATGCGATATTCCTATTCCTAAAGACATGCAAGGGTTGAGCATGGTGCCGCTATTAAAAGGAGCGGATAGCGATTTCAAAAGGGATGCCGTTTATTACCATTATTACGAGTATCCCTCAGTGCATATGGTTAAACGTCATTATGGAATAGTCACCGAGGACTACAAGCTGGTTCATTTTTATTACGATGTTGACGAATGGGAGTTATACGACCGCAAACAAGATGTTCATGAGATGCAAAACGAATACCACAATCCCAAATATCAAAATGTGGTGAAACAGTTAACCCAGCAACTTCAAGAGTTGCGATTGCATTATGGAGATTCTCAAGAATTGGATCAAAAGTATATAGATCTTTATGAAGCGGCTACCAAACAAAACTGATAAGTCTTGAGCCTTGAATAGTATAGTTCAATTTTAAAGAACCCTGCCCAAGCGCGGAAAGTCCTTCTTGTACTGTGACGGCGTACGTCCTTTTACCTTTTTAAAGGTCTTGTTAAAATTGGCTAGACTTTTAAACCCAGACAAATAAGCAATTTCAGAAATGTTGTAGCTATCTTCTATAAGATGACGCACAGCATAACCTATTCGAATGTCATTAAGATATTCGACGAAGGTTTTATTGGTACATTTTTTCATGAAGCGATTAAAAGAAACCTCACTCATGTTGGCCACTTTGGCAGCTTCAGAAAGCGTAATGGGGTTTTTGTAATTCTCATGTACATAATCCACTACCTTTTGAATACGATCTTCTCCTTCAATCTTGTTCTGCGACATAGATGTAGTCGACAAAAGACGTTGGTTTCTAGAAATAGCCAAATCATGCAATAAGGATAAAGAGCCTAGAAAATAGTCCATTCCGGAGAGTCTGGTAAGTTCGAGAATGCGGGGGCGAAGCGCTATCATGGTATCTTTCGAAAAAACAATACCACATTTTCCATTGAGTAACAATTGTTTGATGGGCCCCATAATAGACTTATCTAACAGTTGGGCATCGAAGAGATTAGGATGAAATTGAACCGTTATTTCATGCATCTCTTTTTTTTCCAAGTTATTTTGGTGCCAGCCATGCACCAAATTTGGACCAATAAGTACAAGTTCATGGTCACCAATTTCTTCTATGGTATCGCCAACTTGACGCATAAGACCCTTTCCTCCAAAAATGCAGTTGATTTCATATTCAGGATGATAATGGGCTGGATAATCAAAATTGGTTTTTAGGCGATCAAAAACCAAAAAACTGTCAGAAGCTTCTAATGGTACAATTTCTCGGTGCATTTTCATTCTTCATCTAATTATTACGTTAAAAAAGTGATGGTATAGCTTTTGGTAAAATAAGAGAATCACTTTTTTTAAACTTAAACATTTTTATCATTTTTTTCTTTAGCCAAATCTATATTTTAACAAGTATAGGCCTGTGGCAAATCTTAAAAGATTACTAAATTTTGTTGAAATTTTATGCTAAACTCAGTCTACCTTTGTTAAAATTATGCACAGCCCTATTTTTTTAAGTTAGT